>JASMKO010000120.1 GCA_030749225.1 Verrucomicrobiota bacterium | reverse complement strand
TCAACCACCAAAGCCTCAATGACCACCTGGCGCGCCGGCACGTCAATGGTATTGCGAAGTAGTTCTAACAGAACATGCAACTGTTCCGGATAGGCTTTTTCATACACAACGAACAATCGTTGTTCCGGCGCGCCGGAGGTTTGCTGGTGCAGATAGGTGCCCCCCAATCCTTTCTCTTGTCCTACCGCACCGTCCGGAGATAACTCAAACAAGCTGGTCTTGTTGGCGTCAATAAGCTTGATAATCAACGGATAGCTTTCCCCTTCCTGTAACACGGAATACACACGCTCGTTGATCGACTCGCCCTCGGCCCAAGAGAACTCAATCGTTGCGTAGCCCAACGCCTTGAGCAGAGCAATCACACGGTCACTCTGCATGTAGCTCAACCCGTAGGTTTGAAAATTTAATTCGCTTTCCGGGGAACCAATGGCCGGCACCGGGGAGAATTCTTCATATGCCCCGTCCGCGGGCCCAGCCTGATAATCAAATCCTGTTGATAGAGGCTCCAATTCGGTTGCCGGAGAATCCAACTCTGCATCCGTTGCAGGGGCATCCAATTCCGCATCCTGTGCATTGGCCAATCGATCAGACAAACCAAAGCCCAAATAGAGGAGGCCGGTGAGTAAAGATCCAAAAACAGTTTTTGCTTTGGAATTAGTCTTCATTTTGATCTTGTTGCAGCTGGGTCGATTGTTCACGAATCCGGCGGACAAGAATCTTTAGCAGGTTCTCCGTCACGTCGAACTGTTTCGAGAGGATTCGCCGGAACGAATCCTGACGGATCACCAACAAAAGGCAATCCGTTTCCGCGGTGGCGGAGGCGGAGCGGGTCTCGCCGTCGAGGATGCTCAATTCGCCGAAAAACGCCCCCTGCGGCAGGTTTGCGAGCGTCTGCTCCCCATCGTGAATGCGCACCGAGCCATCAGCGATCACGTACATACGGTCGCCCGCGCTGCCCTTCTCGAAGATCGCCTGGCCGGAAGGGCAACTGGTTTCATCCGCCACCTCCGCCACCCAGGCGAGGGTGTCAGGCGGCATGGTGCTGAATAGGGGCACATTCTTCAGGAACAGGATTCGCTGGACAAGGATCATGGGTCAAGGGGTGCTTAGTTTGCGCTTGGCCAAGCGGACGACCGCCTCGCAGGCGTCCCTGGCTGAAAGTTCACATTGAGCGGCGACGGCATCCCGCCCCGACTCATGGGCGAGGAACACCTCAAGCGCAGTCTCGCGCACAACCTCGTCGGTATGCCGCAAACTCTCCCGCACGAAATCGCCGTGCGCGGCGTAGCTGTCGGCATCCACCATCAGTAGCAGGCCGGAGACAATCCAGCGCGAGTCGTGGCCACGAAAGGTCTCGATGAGCGAAGCTAATTCGGCAGGCTCGACCGCATGCTCCGGTTTGGCCAAACCGATGAGGATCGCAGCGTCTGCTTGGCCAAGCACGCCCTCAAGCACTTCGCTGACCTCGGCTTGGGCATTCGCGCCGCCGGTGGCCGCCGCGCGGAATAATTTCTCATAGTCGATGGTAGCATCGAACAGGCGTAACACGCTGAAGAGCACCTGCAGCCGCAACTCGAAATGGTGGTCGCAGGCCAGGCGTAACGCCTCCGTTTGGCGGCCCTCGGGCAGCTTGGCCGATTGCTCCCGGTAAAACGCCGCCTGCTGCGCATACTCGGCCAACTGCTCCCGGGCAAACGCGGTCAACGCCTTGTCCGGGCGCCCACCGGCCAGCGTAGCGCAGTACTCCCACATCAACCGTGCCCGCGCCGTCTCACTGCTGACCTGCGCAATTAACTGCTCAATGTGGGCCGACTTTCCGCACTCGCTGGTTGTGATCAGCATCTCGTCCAGCAACCGGAATTTCTCCGGCGCCTCGGCGTACTCGATTGCGTCGAGATGCCGTTCCACCATTTCCGCCGCAGGCGCGCCAATCGCCTGCAGGCAGGCTGAGATGGCCGGGCGCAGCGGCTCCTCGGTGATCAGTTCGGCCAGTTTCGAAAAGGTGGACTCCAGCTTGGCCGCATCGATCGAGTGGATCGCCTCGCGCCGGATCGCCTCGTCCGGATCGCCGAGCAGTTCGGTGGTAATCAGCGCGGTGTCGAGATGGCGGATTCGCGACAGGCACCGCACCGCCTCCCTCCGGTGCGCCGGGTCATCGGAATGGAGGAATTCGTAAAACACGTTGCCGGCACGAACGTTGAGGGACAATTCGCCGGAGTTCAGTAGCACCGCCGCACAGGCACAGCGCACCCCAGGGTCAGCGTCGTCGAGGAACGGTTCAAGGATGCGGAATTGCTGCCCTTTCGAATGCGCGCCGAGACAGTGGACCGCTTCCGCGCGCAGGCGGGCCGGGCCGTCCTGCACCGCCTCGAGGATGCGCTCCCGGTCGGCTGCATCGCCGAACTCGGCGAGATACCGTACCCCGGCGCGTTTCAGCGATTCGTCCCCCTTGGCAAGCATGACGCGAAACTCGTCGTGCCAGTCGGCGCGGCGCATCCCGATGATCAGTTCTGCGAGGAAACCGGCCTCGGTGTCGCTCGCCTTAGCCAGCGACTCGCGCAATTGCGCGTCGAACCGCGAATCCATCATCACCGTAGACTCATCGTCAAAATCAATCACGTGGGAGTCGAGCATACCGACCAGCGAGGCGAGGTATTGGCGGTAGTTGAGCCAGGCAACGACCAGCCAAATGCAGCCGGCGACGATCACCACGGTATTCAGCCGCACGACCGAGTCCTGCTGCCAGAATGCCAGTGTCGCGGTGATCACCAGACTGGAGGCGGCGATGGTCGCCGGTCGGGCCAGACCGTCGATAACGCTTTTCATCTGGCCGCGTGACTGTTTTTTGACTGCCAAAAACAGCATCTGCAGGCCGACATATTCAATGGTGAAAAACACCACCTGACAGATGAACTTGCCGGCGTAGACGCCCTTCTCCCCGGCGAATGTCAGTGCGCAAACCGACGAGATCACCAGTAGGGCCGGCAGCACAGTGATGGCCGTGACCACGCCGCCCTTGGTCAGGATGGTGCGCACGATGAATAATTGCAGCACCAACTGGACGATGCTGCTGTAGGTGTAAAACCGGCCGAAGAAATGGTTCAGGTTGCCCTCGTGATCCTTGGCCACCTGAAACTTGAAATGAATGTCGATCAAGCAGATCACCATCGTGGAGAGCATCACGAGCAGCAGCATCAGCACTGCCTGGCGGCTACCCAGCATCCCGCCAAGTGAGCGAAACACCCCTGCCGCCTTGGCCGGTGCCGCCCCCGGCTTCGCCTCCCCCTGGTCAAAGAGGCGCGTCCGGGCGAGGCCGACGAGCACAACTGCCATCAGGGCGGTTACAAGACCAAGCGAGATCACATCCACCCGGCCACTGCGACTGGCCAACGACACCACGTAGCCGGCGACAATGCAGCCCACCGTCCCGGCCGCGCCGATCAGCCCAAACCAGCGCTTTGACTCCTGCGGGTTGAGCACCCCGACAGCCAGCCCCCAGAACAGCACCATCGGCGTCACGACCACCACGTCGCACACCATGTACGTGATCACGGCAATGACTTTTCCGGATGCGACAAACACCGCGGCCACCACCCCGGCCATCGCAGCAGCCAGCCCCCCCATCGCCAACTTCATCGCACCGTAAACCTGAAACCGCCCGCACAGGTACGTGACAAACACCGCCACGACACTCGACATCACGGCGGCCGCCATGATCATCAACGGGATTTGGTCCCGGTCGAAATTCTTGAGGAACAACGAGTCGGCCGTCGCCCGAGCAATCAAGGAGCAGAGTGCGAGCAGGAAATAGATTCCGCAGAGAATCAGAATCTTGCGCTCAGCCTTGAAAAGGTTCATTCCGGTCGGCTCTCATGGGGTGGCAGTTGTCCAACGCACACCGGCGCTTGGCCAAGCGCGATCATTGGCCCTCGATCTTGTAGATTGCCTTGTCGGTTCGCAAAAACAAGGCATTGCCACTCACCGCGGCGCTGGCATGGTGTTCGCCGTCAAGCCGGTTGCGGGCCAACACCTTGAATTTCCGGCCCGGCTGGAGCACGGTGGTTTCGCCTTCCCGGCTGTGGAACAGCAACCGTCCTCCTGCAAAGGTCGGGGAGGCCTCGTGGTTGCCGCCAATTCGTTCGCGCCACTGTTCCTTCCCCGTCTTGGCGTCAAGACAGGTGACAATCCCGCCGGAATCACTCACGAAATAGATTTCCCCGCCCACTAGAATTGGCGACGAGACGGCTGGCACGCTGCGCTTGCAGGCCCAGGCGATCTCCGGCTTGGGTTTGGTAATGTCGAACGCAAGCAACTGCGGGCGCATGAAGCTGGTACCGATGTAGACCATGCCGTCCGCCACCACCGGCTTGGGCACGATGGAAAACCCAAGCGAGCCGTACTTCACCTTCCAAAGCTCCTCCCCAGTCGCCGGGTCGTAGCCGTACAACCAGTCCGCCGCGGGTGAGATGACGACATCACGCCCGCGCACCCGGGTAATGACCGGCGTCCCGTACGCTTTTTTCAGTTGCGGGTTTTTGTTCATCTCCCCGGTGCGGCGCGTTTTCCAAGCCAGCTTGCCCGTCTTTTTCTCGAGCGCGGCAATGAACTGCCGGTCGCTGCCGTCCATGTGAAAGATCAGCAGATCGTTCCATAGGATCGGCGAGCCGCCGGGGCCGTTCTCGTGCATCACCCACAAGTCTTGGTTCGCCCAAAGCACCTCGCCGCTTTCCAGGTCGAGACAGGCCGATCCATACGAACCGTTGTGGGAATAAAGCCGCCCGTCCTCGATGATCGGCGTCGGCGAGGCGTAACTGTTGGTCTTGTGCACCCACTGCGGATCGCGCTTCCTCAGCAACGGGATGTCCCGGACAATTTCCCCGCTAGACTTACCAATGCAAATCGCGTGGATGCGCACGTCCGACAACACCACCAGGGGCTGGCTGCCGGTGTTTTCCTTCAGCCGCTCCTTTTTCTCCTCCTCAGAGGCTGGAGTCTGGTGCGCCGCCGTCACCCAGATCTGGTTTCCAACGATGACCGGCGAGGACCAACCCCGGCCCGGCAACTCGGTGCGCCAAGTGACATTTTTCACCTCGCTCCACTCACCCGGCAACTGGGCAGCCCCGGCGTGACCCTGCCCTCCCGGCCCCCGCCATTGAGGCCAGTCGGCCTGAATCGAAGTCAACGCAGCCAGCAACCCGGCTACCACGGCAAACAATGTTCGTGCGTTCATGTAAACTTGGCCAATCGACGGTTTCGTGTGCGACGAAGTGTACGCACCCTCCGCCGCCGGGCAACCTTTCTTCGCCGCTTGACCAGGCGCTTGGCCGCTTGTTTTGCTTGCCACCGCGGTCGGTTGCCTTTAGCCCAAGGCGCGTCTGATGGATCGAGCATCGCTGAAAGGAACCAGCCGTCTGGTGGTCAAGCTGGGCACCGGCATCCTGACCAGCCGCGGCAAACAGATAGACCCCGGCCAGGTCGAGCAGCTGGTCGCCCAGGTGGCAGCCCAGCGCGCGGCCGACCGGGAGGTCGTCGTCGTGTCGTCCGGGGCGGTCGGCGCTGGCATGGGCGCACTCGGCTTGGCCAAGCGCCCCACCGACCTGTCCGACCTGCAGGCTTGCGCCGCCGTCGGCCAGTCACGGCTCATGGCCACCTACTCGGAGCTGTTCGCCCGGCACAACCTGCCGGTGGCCCAGGTTCTCCTCACGCACGACGACCTCGAGCACCGCGATCGACACCTCAACGCCCGCAACACACTCGTCTCCCTGCTCGAAAAGGGCGTCGTGCCGATCGTCAACGAGAACGACGCCGTCAGCTACACCGAGCTGAAATTCGGCGACAACGACTGGCTCGCCGCGCTCGTCGCCTGCCTGCTACCAGCCGACCTGCTCGTTGTCCTCACCACCGTCGATGGCCTGGTCGAGAACTTCGGCAAAAAAAATCCCCGCACCCTGCCCGTCGTCGAGACGATCGATGCAAACATCAAAAAACTTGCCGGTGGCACATTGAGCGCCACCGCCATCGGCGGCATGGAGGCCAAGCTGCGCGCCGCCGGAATGACCGCCCGCACCGGCATCCCGATGGTCATCGCCTCCGGCAAAAAGAAACGCGTCCTCGCCAACATCATCGGCGGGCGTGACGAGGGTACCTTTTTCGTCCCGCGCCCCGGCCGTCTCAAGGGCCACAAGCGGCGCATCGCTTTTTTTCATCATCCCAAAGGCTCGCTCTGGGTGGACAACGGCGCGCGCGACGCCCTGCGCGACAAGGGCAAAAGCCTCCTGCCACCCGGTGTGGCCCGGTGTAACGGCGACTTCGCCAAGGGCGACGTCGTGCGCATCTGCGACCTGGACGGCACCGAGTTCTCGCGCGGCATCAGCCGATTCGACGCCGACGAAATCCGCGCCCGAAAACTCAAGGGCATCGAGATCGTCCACCGCAACGACCTCGTCATCCTGTAACATGGCCGCCAAGCGCAAATCCAAAAAACGCAAACCGGCAATCGACGAGTTGCTCGAGGTGATGGCCCGGCTGCGCGGCCCCGGCGGCTGCCCGTGGGACCGCGAGCAGAATCACAAGTCGATCCGCTTCCACGCCGTCGAGGAGGTGTACGAACTGATCGACGCGATCGAGGCCGGCGACGACCACGAGATGCTCGAGGAATGCGGCGACCTCCTGCTACAGGTCGTCTTTCACTGCCAACTTGCGAAGGAACGCAAGGCGTTCGATTTTGAGAACGCCGCACGCACGATTACCGACAAACTCATACGCCGCCACCCGCATGTTTTCGGAGACTCCGACGCGGACAACGTCGACGCCGTCTGGGCGCAGTGGGAAAAAATCAAGCGCGAGGAAAAACAGGGCACAAAGCACGAGCGCCCCTCCGCGCTGGACGGCATCCCGCACCATCTGCCGTCGCTGCAGCGCGCCGAGAAACTCGTCAAGAAGGCGCGCAAAAACAAACTCACCGAAAAGCCGTTGGCCAAGCCGGCCAAGCAACGCTACACCAAGGCCAGCCTCGGCAGGGAACTGTTCGCCCTCGCCGAGTACGCCCAAGCCAAGGGCTGGCAACCGGAAGCCCTCCTCCGCGCCGAGACCAACCGCCACGAAAAAGCCCTCCGCAAAAAAGAGGCCCGCTTGGCCAAGTAGCCAACCTCACCCCGGACAGGCGAATAAAACCGGTTGACAAGCTCACCCACGTGATGACCATTTCCTCGCTATGAAATCATTTATCATTTCAATGGTCTCCGCTTTGCTGTTCGTCGGGTGCGGAAAATCCCAGCCCTCATCGCCTGATGCGGCAAAAGGTGACGCGCCGGAAATTTCCATCCTTGAGGCCGTCAAGGGAGGAGACATCGAAACCGTCAAACAACACCTGGCCGCTGGAACGGATATCAACGAAAAAGACAATCTTTTGGGCCAGCGCCCGTTGCATCAGGCAATCGCCGACGGTCACGCGGAAATTGCAAAGCTGCTTATCAAAAGCGGCGCGGACGTGAACGCAACCAATAATTTCAACACGACCCCATTGATGTTGGCGGCCGATAAAAGCGAGAGCATTGTCAAACTGCTTATAGACAAAGGGGCGAACGTGAATGCGAAAGGCACCATGGATGCGACCGCGTTGCATAACGCTGCGGGATCTGGAAATAAGATTGTTACCGAACTCCTGATTGCAAACGGGGCGGATGTGAACGCCAAGATGATGGGTTTCGAAACACCGTTGGATTCGGCCGAAAAACTCGCCGGAGATGAATCACCCGAGGTGTTGGCCGCAAAGAAAGAAGTCGCCACCCTTCTCCGCAAACACGGCGGCGAAAAAGGCCTCTAGGATGCGCTCAACAAATGAACCGCAGTAAGTTGGGTGTCAGACCGGCCCGCTACTTGGCCCAATCTTCTGTTTGCAGGTTCGGCACACAGGGATAAGGCAAGTATATTTCCAAGTATATTTGGTACGGGCCTCTACTCGTACAGGAGGTGTTTGGCTCGTCGGGGGGTGAACTTGTCCAGATCGGTGTTCCAGAGGGCCTCGATTTGGGCGAGGGTTTTGCCTTGGCCAAGCGCCTCGAGGGTTGGCGGGTGGCAGAGGAGGCGTCCAACCTTGGCCAGGGGGAATTGCTTCGGGTACATCGCGTGCAACTGTCGAGCGATGTCAATGCCTAGCGGAACGGCGCGGAGTTTGCGCCGATCGGTGAGGATGATGTTGACGCCGCCGCACAGCTCTCCCTTGTGAACGCTGTAGTCCGGCGTGAAGCGGATTGGCACGAACCGAACGCCCGGTTGGCCAAGCGCGTTGAGCCGCCTGGCCAAGCGCACGTCGTCGATATACGGCGCGCCGATCACCTCGAACGGCGTGTCGGTGCCGCGGCCGACGGAAAGCGTGGTCTCGAGCAAACCGATGCCGGGGTAAAGCAGCGCCTGGGTGAGGTTGCGCATGTTGGGTGACGGGTTTGTCCACGGCTGGCCGGTGGTGTCGAACTGTTGGCCGCGCTTCCATCCCTCGATTTCCACGACCTGTAACTCGACGCCGAGGCTGCGCTCGGCGTTGATCATTCGCGCCAGCTCGCCGGCGGTCATGCCGTGCTGCACCGGGATGTTGTGGTACGCGATAAACTGGCTTGGCCCAAACCGAACCGGCCCGGCAACGGTCGCTCCCCCGATCGGGTTCACCCGATCGAGCACGATGAACTTCACCCCGACCTCAGCGGCGGCCTCCATTGCCAAACCCATCGTCGAGATGTAGGTATAGAACCGGCAGCCGATGTCCTGAATGTCGAAGATTAGCGCATCGAGCCCGGCGAGTTGCCCCGGCGTTGGTTTGCGGTTTTCGCCGTACAGACTGAAGATTTTCAGGCCGGATTTTGCGTCGGTGCTGTCATTAAATTTTTTATCTAGCTTGCCGTACAGGCCGTGCTCAGGGCTGAACAACGACGTGAGTTCGACCTCGGTCGAGGTCCGTAAAAAGTCGAGCGTCGAGCGGCGTTGCCGATCGTGGCCGGTGTGGTTGGTGATGAGGCCGACCTTGGCGCCTCTGGACAGGATTCCTTTCCGCCGCCGCAACATATCCGCGCCGTTGAGCACGCCCGGCGTATCACCAAATGAAAAACCCCGCAGCGCCTCGGCTGTGAGCGTGGCGACCTCGCGGCGCAAGGAGATGACGTTGCCTTTGCCGTCGGGATGCGTGCGACTGCTCATGAGGATCACGATGGTGCGCGTAGCCGGATCGATCCAGAGCGAGCCGCCAGTCCAGCCGGTGTGCCCGTAGCCGCCGACCGCAAAGTGGTTGCCGCGCGGACTCGAGTACGGCGAGTCGATGTCCCAGCCGAGGCCGCGCCTGGTTTTCATGCCCCCCGGCGTATGCACCGAGGTCATCAACTCGATGGTCTCTTTTTTAAGAACACGCCGGCCGTCGAGTTGGCCACCATTGAGCATCATGCGGGCAAATCGCGACAGGTCTGCGGCGGTGGTGAACAGCCCGGCGTGCCCGGCCACGCCGCCCATTCGCCGGGCGGTCGGGTCGTGAACGACGCCGTGCAGGAGTTTGCCTTCCACCCTCTCGGTAGGCGCAGTGCGGCCGCGCTTGGCCAACGGCTGAAGGAAGCCGGTGTCGCTCATGCCAAGCGGACGGAAAAGGTGCGCCGCTGCAAACTCATCGAGCCGCTGCCCGGAGGCCAAACGGACAATCTCGCCAAGCAGGATGAAGTTGATGTCACTGTAGCGAAAGCGAGTGTCCGGCTGGGAACTCAGCCGCTCGGCCTTGGCCAAGGCAATGGCCTTGGGCACACCGCTCCAAGCCGGCTTGGCCGAGATGCCGGGACGCAGCCCGGAGGTATGAGTGAGCAGTTGACGGACGGTCACGGCTCCCTTGCCGTGGGCCTCGAATCTGGGAATCCAACGGCTCACCTTGTCATCGAGCCGAAGTTTACCGCGCTCGACGAGCAGCATGACGGCCGGCGTGGTGGCGATCACCTTGGTCAGCGATGCACCATCAAAAATCGTGTCGACGGTCATCGGCAGCGACTCCGGCTCGATCGCCTTGACCCCGTATGTTTTTTGATAAACCGCCCCACCGTGCTCGAGCCGCACGACTACGCCGGGTGCCTTGCCGGCGGCGATGGCGCGCTCGATTGCAGCGTCGATCGCCTCGAGCTTTGCTGGATGAAAGACGGATCGGGATACCAGCGGCTCAGTGGAGGTTGTTTTGCAACCGCCCAGAGCCAGTATGTTGACGAGAAAAAGTAAACCAATCTTGCAGTATGCCTGGTTCATTTTGCACGGCACTCTAGCGTGACAAAAAAAAATGGACAGTTGATTCGGTCGGCAGAATGCCGTTACGGTTCAGGAACTTCTTGATTCGTCACTGTTTCCCCATTAAACCGTTGCCCGTCCGGCCCGACAGTCGATCCCAAAATGACAGTTTCAATTTCACCGGAAAGTTCCCGGGCAACCGACAATGAGTAACGAAATCACCCACCACGAGGGCGAGTTGGTCGCGGCTAAAGAGCGGGCGCGACGGCAGTGGAGGCTCGATGCCATCAGCACCGGCACGGGTGTGTTCCTTGCGCTGTTCATGTGGGGGCACATGTTTTTCGTGAGCACCATCCTCACCGGCGAGCGGGGATTCAACTGGATCGCTGAATTGTTCGAGCATTACTGGCTGGCACAACCGACGGTGGTACTGGTGACGATCGTGTTCTTTGTCCACTTCGTGACAGCAAGCCGGAAAATCCCGGCCAAACTCACCGAGCGCAAACGCCTCAAGAAACTGGGCGACGACATCAAGCAAAGTGAATGGAACATCTCGAAGGAAGATCGGGCCGAGTTGGAAAAAGTCCGGCCGCACGAGGAAACCACGCTTTGGATTTGGCAGGTGCGCTCGGGGATGATCATCCTCGCGCTCGGCTCAATTCACCTGTTCGTCGTGGGCGCGGATGTCGCGCAGCGCACGTTCGGCTTGGGCGATGCGATGGGCATCAACGCCGCCGAGACGATGGCCCGCGTGCGGGACGGCATGTGGCTGCTGTACGCGGTGCTGCTGTACATGGTGGAGTTGCACGCCGGCATCGGGTTGTATCGTGTGACGGTGAAGTGGGGCTTGGGCTCGCGTATCCCCGTCATTCGCAAACGCATCACGCGGCGGATGGCGCACATCGCGGAAAAAGTGGTGCTCTGGTTTTTTCTCATCATCGGCTTCATCACTCTGCTGGTGATGGCCGGTGTGCTTGACCCACCACTCGCATTTCTTTTGCCAACGGGAGGACAACAGGGATGAGCGACTTGATCACCACAGATGTACTGGTTATCGGAGCGGGCCTTGCGGGCGAACGCGCGGCCATCTCGGCCGCCGCCGAGGGCAACGAGGTCATTATCCTCTCACTGGTCCCGCCGCGCCGCAGCCACTCATGCGCCGCGCAGGGCGGCATGCAGGCTGCGCTGGGCAACTGTGCCAAGGGCGAAGGCGACAGCGAGGAACTGCACTGGCTCGACACCGTGAAAGGCAGCGACTGGGGCTGCGACCAGGAGGTAGCCCGTATTTTTGCGGACACCGCCCCCATCGCCATGCGTGAGATGGCCCACCACGGCGTACCC
>JASMKO010000119.1 GCA_030749225.1 Verrucomicrobiota bacterium | reverse complement strand
GATTAAGAGTCAACTGCTCTACCATTGAGCTACCGAGGCAATTCAAACGCCGACGCCAATGCATCGAGCGCCGCGTCTTGTAGTCAGGTAGGCGATAGTGCGCAAGTTTTTTGTTGCCCTCACGGCAACAGGAATTGGTTTGGACGACACGCGTGCGAACCCCATACTGCGGCGCCTCGTGGGCTGCGTTTCGGAACAACCCGATGCCAAAGCAAACTGGATTGGCGCCTTAGTCAGCCGTTACTGGTTCCTGGCAATGCTGGTGCTGATGATCCCGGCGGGGCTGTGGCTGCCGGAAGGCGGCCGTGCCATCAAGGAAACCGGCTGGGTGACGCCGGTGCTGGTGGGCCTCATGATGGCCGTCTCAGGCTTCACGCTGAACACCGGAAAACTGCACCGGCAGGCGACCAACCTTGGCGCAATCGCATTGGTACTCTTCTCGACCTACTGCGTCGCGCCGACGGCGGCGTACGGGCTGGCGCTGTGGCTGCAGCCGGCGGATAATCCCCATTTCCTTACGGCGGTGATGATCATGGCCGCGCAGGCGAGCAGCCTGGCCTCGGCACTGGCGTTGACCGTGCTGTCGCGCGGCAACCAGGAGCTGGCGCTCATCTTCACACTACTGTCGAGTTCGTTGACCGTGGTGCTGACTCCGCTTGTGCTGCAGGTGAGCATCGGCTCCTCGGTGGCCTTTTCGCTTGGCAAAATGATCCTCAAGATGCTGCTCGTGGTCGTGATGCCGGTCGCGCTTGGCCAAGCGCTGCGCCGCTGGTTGTGGGACAGGGCCAAGCCGCTGCTTCAGGGCATCCGGCTCGTGCCGCAGTGGATTATTCTCGTGTTCGTCTACTCCGGGTTCTCGGTTGCCACCGGCCAAATCAACGGCGACATCAACATTGTGCTGCGTATTATTGTCGTCTCCGCGCTGCTGCATGCGATCCTGCTGGCGTGGAACTTCAGCCTGTCGATCCTGCTGCGGATGGACAGCGGCACCAGCACGGCGCTCGTCTTTTGCGGTTCGCAAAAAACGCTGCCAAACGGCATCTATCTTTGGCAGCATTTCTTCGGCAACAACCCGATCGGTGCGCTGCCGCTGGCGCTGTATCACCTGATCCAGTTGATCGCCGACACGTTGCTCGTGCCGTTCTTCGAGCGACGCAACCGGATGCAACCCGGCGATCAGTCGCGTATCCAGTAGCGCAGAGGCGAGTGGCGGATGAGGTCGATTAGGAACTCGTTCAGCCGGGCCGCCTTGGTCTCCTCCAGTCGCACCGTGGCCAATGTCGTGAGCAGCAGCACCCCCGCCACCCCGGCGAAGTAGACGGTGTATTCGTTCCACTCAATGCCAAGCCAAACCACGTCCCTCCCGGAGAGGAGGTCGATCATCAGCCCCCAGAGTGTCGGCGACATTCCCATCGCGAGGTTGCCGACCACGGCGAACACGGCAAAGTAATGGCTGCTGCCGAGGCGAGGCACCGTCGCCATGGCCAGGCGCGTCATCGACATGGTCACGCTCGCCAGCACAAAGCCAAAGCTGAAGTAGAGGCCGGCCACCGCGAAAAAGTTTAACGCCACCACCCCACCGGCGATCAACCCGAACACAACCACACAAGCCAAGCCAATGGCCAAGCCGAAGAAAATGACCGGCCGGCTGCCCATCCGGTCGAGGCGCGCCTTGAGGAACCAAAGCGTGCCCAGTGCGCCGACAAACTTGGCCGCCGAGGCGAGCATAATGTGGTTGTCCTGCATCCCAGCCTCTGCCTTGAGGTACTTGACCGTGAACGCTGCCAAGCCGCCAAGCGCAATCGCCATGAAAAGCTCCACCCACAACAGTTTGCAAAACGGCCGGTTGCTAAAAATCTCCGCCCACGGCGCCTCCTGTCTTTTGCCAGCCTCCTCGCTGGGAGGCGCGACTGCCGGGACGCGAAGGATGAAGTAGATGCTCCCGGCACCGGCAAGGACACTGAACGCGAACAGGACACTGAACTGCCCGCCCGTCGGCGCTTGGCCAAGGTACGCTGCCACTAGCAGGAACGCCACCAAACTGCCGGCGTTGACGAAGGCACCCTCGAACGTCAGGTATCGACCACGGATGTGCTCCGGGATCAACCCGCGAATCCACGGATACCACGCGCAGCTCGCGATGCCGCGCACGACGTTGAAGGAAAACAGAAGCACCAGCACCAGCGCGAGCTGGCTCTGCTGGTTGATCACGCCGTCCAGCAGCGGCACGAACACCAGCCCAAGCGCAAAAACCAGCCGCAACGACCAGCCGGTCGTAATGAACACCTTGTACCCCCAGCGCCCAACGTGAGCGGCGGCCGGGATTTGAAAAATGACCATCAGCGGCGTCATCCCGGCAATGAGTCCCATCACCGTAGCGCTGGCCCCGAGGCTTTCCGCGTACAGAAAGATCGGACTGTCCATGATGATCTGGCACGACAGGAAGTTGAGGAAGAAAAACCAGAAAAGGCTTTGCGTGCCTTCGGGGAAAGTCGGCCTGGCGGCGTGATCGCTCAAGGCCGGTCAGTGGGCCACAGTTGCCGGCCGCGGGTCAAGAGGACGGCTCAAAACCCGCGGGGCGGCTTCCCAGAAGATGCACCCGACCTCTGCTGGAGCAGCCCGCTGCGCGTGGACGGCGGCTGCCACTCCCTCGCCTGAAACAACAACGGCGTCTCTCGCCGTGTGGCCGACGACGGCCCGCCAAAACCGGACGACGAAGGGCGGTTGGCCAATGTCGGAGCGGCGAGCCCTGCGGGCAGCTTGAAGACGGATGGCGACCCACCCGCAGCCAACCCGGTCACCGGCGTGGACGGTTTCGTGGCCAAGCCGCCGCCAAAGCTCATCGGGTCGAGGCCAAGCGCACGCTTGCCCAGCCCCCCTGTCCCGGTGTTGAACAAGTTTTTGCCAGTGATCAATCCGCCCCCGTTTTTATTCTTCTGCTGAAAAAAACCGGGGCGCGGCGCGGCTCCCGCTTGGCCAAGTGCCTGGCCGGCCAACAGACGCCCCCCCTTCTGGGCCTCGCGATTCTGCAATGCCTTGAACGGATCCACAGACCTGGAACGCTTGCTTGAAAACGGCGAAAAATCAGCCAGCGCCATCTTGGCAGCAAACGGCGAGTCGGCAAGAATCAGTGTCGGCTCCTTTTTTTTCCCGCCCTCCTTGAATTCATCCTCGTTCAATTCGAATTTCGGCTCAGCCAGCTTTTCCTCCTCTTCCTCTTCTGACAGCAGCTCCGGCCGGTTGCGCCGTTTGCTGTTTTTGCGGGAGCGTTTTTCCTTGTCACCCGACCGGAGAAAATCCTGCACCACGCCGCGTGAATTGCCGTAGGGGTTGCGGCGGGCATTTTCGGTGCTGCCGATCAGATTGCCATTGAGCGACCACTCCTCCACCTCGTCTCCGGATTCGTTCTCTTCGCCCAAGTCTTGGAACATCCAGTTCTTCTTCTTGTCAAACAGCTCGAGCAGTTTCTGGGTGGTTGCCCGGTCAAGAGTCGGGGCACTGCCGGGGTAGCGGACGGTGCCGACCCCGCTCAGCGACTTAGCCCGGCTCAGGCTGCTTTGCCCTGCACCAGGGAGGATTTCCTCTGTACGGCTCTTGATCGCAGCCGGGCCGTTCGACGAATAAAACCTCGCCTTCTCAGCCAAGCCATCCGGGACACAAACCCACCCGACCAGCAGGCAGATGGACAAAGTAACGGCAGTTTTGGCTTTGTTTTTCAACGCAGGAAAGGGGCGAGCGGCAGGAGGCCCGCGATTGGGACAGGTATCAGCGGCCGGTTGTTCAATTTTCTCCCGCTGCCCCGGACAGGAGACTGATCGGGTTGGTGAACAGGAGAGAGTTGGGCACAAGAATCGTCTCCCCGTCCCGCTCCAGCCGCGTGTAGCGCAGGTCGATGGCCGTCACCAGTCCCTCAAAGGTCTTGACCTTGATGGAGTCGCCCACGTTGAATGGCCGGTGGATCAGAATCAGCACCCCGGACAACAAGTTGCTGATCGAGTCCTTCAGCGCGAAGCCGACCGCGAAGCCGGTCAACCCGAGACTGGCCACAATGGCCGAGACATCGATGCCCAGCGTGCCCAGCGCCGTCACCAGCCCAACCACCAGCAGCACGATGTACGCGGAGCGCGCCAGCAGGTTGATCACGCTCGCATCGATCCCGGCGACCGCGCCGGCCTTGCGAACCACCTTCCGCGCCACTACGGCCAGCAGCCAAAAGACAAACAGAACCAGCAGCGCGGAACCGACCTTCGGCAACCACTCTGCAGCCATCTTCGGCAAGGCTTCTGTCAGATCCTCATTCACGGCTCAGGAGAGTGTGCGACTTGCCCCCAGCGTGCAAGCCCCGCTTGACAACCCAACTCGCTTGGGCAGCATCTGCCCGTGCAATTCACAGCATTTCCCCAGCGCAATTTTTTTGCTGCGGTACTGTCGCTTGGCTGCTCGCTGAGCGCGCTGGGCCAATCGGGAAAAACCGCCACCGCGACCACCGCGATGAAAGCCGTGGCGGACCAGGTCGAGGGAGACTGGACGGACGGACGCTGGAACCGGGTCGATGTCGGGCCGTTCATGAGCGCGGCCATTCACACGCCGCACGGGCGCACTCTCAAGGGCATCGCGATCAAGGTCGGCGACACGGCGCAGGCCACGGTATGTTTCAACACCGAGTTGCTCGGCTACAGCGCGGCGTGGACAGGCGGCTTCCTCGAGTTTGACCCTAGGCGATACGGCCTGATCGGCGGCCCAAGACCAAAAGGCCGCGCGCTGTTTGCCAACGGCATCTCGCCAGGCTGGGCGCACGACGGCAAATGGGACGATCCGCGCCCACGTAAACTCGGCCCGCTCCCCCACAACCACGCCAAGTACCGTGGCCTGTACAGGCACGGCAAACGCGTGGCTCTTCGCTATACGGTCGGCGAAACCGAGGTGCTCGAGTCGCCGTGGGCCGACCAAGCCGGCGAACGGCTGTTTCTCACCCGCACTTTCGAACTTGGCCAAGCGGCCAAGCCGATGACCGCCCTGATCGCCGCTAAGCGCGGCGCGAAAGCGGAGCTACGCGAGATCGACGGCTTGACCTTGGCCCGCCTCCCAGCCGGTGACGAGACGATTTGGGTCGTCGCGCTTGGCCAAGGCACCAGCCTTGTGGTGAAAAACGACCGCGTGCTTCTGACGGTTCAGCCCGGTGCAGCCAAGCGACTGGCTAAGGTGTTCATCATGCAGGCACCACTTGGCCAAGTGGAGTCGATCGTGGCGCTGGCCAGGGCGAACGCCGCGATCAAGTCGCCGTCGCGCCTCGCCCAGGGCGGCCCCGGCCTGTGGCCACAGCTCACCACGCCGGGCGTCGTAGGAAAGCCGCTCGACGCGTTCGCGATCGACACGATCCGGCTGCCTTTCGACAACCCTTGGAACGCACTGCTGTTCACGGCCGGCCACGACTTTTTGCCAGACGGCTCGGCGCTGGTCTGCACCGCGCACGGCGACGTCTGGCGGCTGACCGGCCTCGATGCCACGCTCGAAAAAGTGACCTGGCGCCGATATGCCACCGGCCTGTTTCAGCCGCTTGGTCTGAAGGTGGTCGGCGGGCGCGGTTACGTCATCGGGCGCGACCAAATCACACAACTGCACGATCTCAACGCCGACGGTGAAGCCGATTTTTACGAAAATTTCAACAACGACCTGCTCTCGACCGGAGGCGGGCATGCCTACGCAACCAGCCTCGAAACCGACTCGCGCGGCAACTTTTATTTTACGAAGTGCTCCGAGGGCACGGCACACGGCGGCTCGCTGATCCGCGTCAGCGCCGATGGCGGCATGCTGGACGTGTTTGCGACCGGCTTCCGCAACCCGAACGGCTTGGGCATCGGCCCCGGCGACGTGATCACGGTGGGCGACCAGCAGGGCGGCTGGGTGCCGGAAACGCGAGTGGACGTGATGCAGCGAGGCGGTTTTTACGGCTACATGCCGATGCATCATCGCGCCGAGAAACCGGAGACGTACGACCCGCCGTTTGCATTCGTGCCGCGGGTGCTTGACAACTCCGCCGGGGGACAGGTGTGGGTGCCGCCCGGGCAATGGGGCGCGCTGAGTGGCCGGATGATTCACCTGTCCTACGGCCGCTGCACCGCGTTGCTGGCCCTGCCAGATGAGTCGCATCACGGGCAGGGTGCGATGTGGTCGTTCCCTGGCCGCTACCTCTCGGGCGCTATGCGCGGGCGCTTCAATCCGCATGACGGCCACCTGTACGTCAGCGGCCTACGCGGCTGGCAGACGGCGGCTGTGCACGATGGCTGTTTCCAGAGACTGCGATTTGTCGGTGGCGCGCTCCGGCAACCGACCCGGTACGCCACGCAAGTGGGCGAACTGGAACTGGGCTTCGACGTGAAACTCGACCGTGAACTTGCCGAAGATCCGCAGAGCTACAGCCTCGAGCAGTGGAACTATCTCTGGAGTAAAAACTACGGCTCAAAGGATTGGTCGATCCGCGACCCGGAGAAGAACGGTCGTGACCCGGTGGCCATCCGAAAAGCGACGTTGCAGCCGGACGGGAAGACGGTATTGTTGAGCGCGCCCGACTTGGCTGAAGCGATGCAATTCCAGTTGAAGTACGACATGGATGACGACGACGGCAAACTCATCCGAGGCACGATGGCTGGAACAATCAACGAGTTATGACTAACGAACGACCCACCCCAAACCCGCCCCTCTGGCTGGCGATGCTCGCTACGGCGATGGCCGGTGGCATGGGCTGGGGCATCCGCGGACAGTACGGTCACGAGACCGGTGCGATGATCGCAGGCGTGCTGGTCAGCCTCGTGCTGGTGTTTCTATTCTGCCCGGGCAACTCTTCGATCCACGTTATCCGTGCCGCAGCACTGGGCACGATCGCGATGGGGTTCGGCGGCTCGATGACCTACGGCCAAACTGTCGGCCTGACCCATGACACGGCTTTGATCGGCAACTGGGCGGCCCTGCGCTGGGGGATGCTCGGCCTCGCCATCAAGGGCGGGGTGTGGATCGGCTTTGCCGGCTTCTTTCTCGGCCTTGGTCTGGGTGGCAAACGCTACCGGCCGTTCGAAATGTTTCTACTGGCCTCGGGCATGCTCACTGCCGTCGTGGTGGGCTGGTGGCTCTTCAACTCGCCGCACGATCCAGAATACAAACGGCTGCCGTTCTTATATTTTTCCGACCACTGGAAATGGGAACCCGGCGTTGAGTTTAAATCCCGCCCTGAAATCTGGGGAGGCATGTGGTGTGCGCTGCTCACCGGCATCCTGTACGCCACCTTGGCCAAGGGCGATCGGCTCGCCCGAAACATGGCACTATGGGGAATAATCGGAGGCGCGCTCGGTTTTCCGCTTGGCCAATCGCTGCAGGCCAACCATGGATGGAACAGACCTCAACAAGGCAAAGTAACCGTGTCCTATGACGGAAGAAAACCAGTGTCTTTGCTGGAACTCAACGCGAAGGCTCCGACTCGACACGATGAGGCGAGGGAGTTTCCCCTAAACAATCCCGAGGGCGCCAAGAGCATGGTCATCACCTGGGATCATCAGGGACATAACAGCTGGTGGTGGTCTATCGACAACATTAAGATCGATGATGAACAGCAATCATTATTCGCCGAAAATTTCGATAGCTTGGACTTGGGACCGTTTGTTTCCGAGAGCGAATCCGGCGGAGATGGCACCGACTGGACTGCAAGCCTACCAAGTGGTTGGACGATGACTCGCGGCGATGGTCACGGTCCAAAAATAGATCACAAGGTTATTGACGAGCTTCAAACGAACAACGAAAAGATCGCCGAGTTTGATGGTTGGACTTTTGTCGATCCGGCATCATGGAATGCGACAGCTGGCCAGGGTCGAGACCGGTTCACCAAAGGCACCGGCGTCATTGCGATAGCCGATTCGGACAAGTTCAACGACAAGTCAGGCGCCAAGTTCGACGCCTCACTTTCAACGCCCCCGATTCATTTAACCGGCATTCAACCTGAAACATTGGTACTCCGTTTTGATTCCAGTTGGAGGCAGAAGAAACATCTCATGGAATCAATCACCCAGTATTTCAACTGGTGGAATATCATGGAGACCACATTCGGCACGGTGATGGGCGCGGTGCTTGGCCTTGGCCTGTGGCTGAATCGCCGTCGCGTCGCCATCTCATCCGCGCCGGATGTTAGCCCCCTGCCCGGCTGGTTGATCGGCTTGTTGCTGGCAGTACACGTGTCCCTCCTTGTGTTGGTCGAGTTCAGCAAGTTCGAATGGGTCGACGGCGTGTACGACTTCGGCCTGATGATGGGACTCATCCCACTGGTGATGTGTGTACGGGGGCGCTGGTGGCCGTATCTCCAACTGTTGCCGATCACCCTCCTGCCGATCGTCGGCAAGACGCTTCGCGCAGTGGCAGACCCAATCAACCCGAGCGTTAGCTGGCTGACCTATTTGATCCTGCCGATGCTGATTGCAACCACGATTGCGGTCTGGTTTGCGCGCCAGGCCAAGCCGAGCGGCGAGCACCCGCTGTTCATCCGCTGCACCCTGCTCTTCTGCGTTTGGGTCTATCACGACCTGAACTTTGCCTTCTTCGGCTTCCCCTGGCCGTGGGAAGGCTGGGGCGGCCGCCACCCGAACGCCTCGATCTTCTTCATCTGCATGCTCGGCTTGAGCGCGGTGGCGCTGTTCTACAATCCCACCGATCGGCGCTGGCAATGCAAGGCGTGGCAGTGTGACGGGGATTGACCACGCTTGGCCAAGGGCACAACCTACGCCGCGTGAAAATCTGCCGTTACCTGACCGCGAACAACGAGGTTCGCATCGGCTTGGCCAAGGGCGACGACGCCTTGCTTGATCTGTCCCCGACCGGCATGGATTCGGTCACCGCGCTGCTCGAAAGCAGCGACGCGGCCCAGCGCCTGGCCAACTTGGGCGAATTGCCCGAGACACCGCTTGCCGACGTGAAGCTACTTAGCCCAATCGAGGTGCAGGAGGTCTGGGCCGCCGGCGTGACTTATCTACGAAGCAAGGACGCGCGGATGGAGGAGTCCGACTTCAGCGCCACCGCCTACGATCGGGTTTACGATGCTCCTCGCCCGGAAATTTTCTTCAAGTCGCTTCCCGAGAAAGTGGTCGCCTGTGGCGAGCCGGTCGGCATCCGCGCCGATGCCAAATGGAACGTGCCGGAGCCGGAACTGGTGCTGCTGATGAACTCACTGGGTGACATCGCCGGTTATGCCGTTGGCAATGACATGAGTTCCCGAGACATTGAGGGGGAAAACCTGCTCTACCTCCCACAGGCGAAGGTGTATCACCGTTCCTGCTCGATCGGGCCATGGGTGCGTGTCGGCGCCACCGAGGAAGAGGCGCGCTTGTGGGAAATCCGCATACAAATCGAGCGTGGTAGTGAAACCGTCTTCGATGGTGCCGTCAGCGTGAACCAGATCAAGCGCGGCTTCGACGAGTTGCGGGACTTTCTGTTTCAGTCTCAACTGTTCCCATTCGGCTGCGCGTTGCTCACCGGCACCGGTATCGTACCGGACGATGACTTCACGCTCGAGGAAGGCGACACAGTCCGTATCCACATCCCCGGAATCGGTTGTCTGAACAACCCTGTCGTCCGAGTTTAATCATTAACCACACCTGCCGCAGTTGCCGGGATTGCCGGAGCAACTGGGCGGCGTGGGGTCGGGTTCGGCACCCGCGGCGGCAAAGACGGACAGCTCCTTTTTCATTCGGCGCGAGCCGCAGTGCGGACAATCCGGCAGCCGGGTTTCGCTGCTGGAACTAACCAAGTGCTCACTAGTTTTCCGGCATTTGCCGCAGGTGTATTCGTAAAGTGGCATCGGTAGTGGAGATTAGACTTCCGGGGTGTAGTTGGCATCAACCACCTCAAAAATATATCCATTGGGGTCGCGGAAAAAGAACCGCTCGATTGGCGTATCGCGGATGGGCTCGATTAGTTCAGCCCCTCCCTCAACCAGACGCTCCTTCAACTCAGCGAAGTCGTCAGCCGGGTAACCCACCGCAAAGTGACGACCGTACTCCTGCTCAAAATCCGACGGTGCGAAGTCCGGCACGTGAAGCAGATGCAGTTCCTGGCCCGGTGCAATGCACAGCCAGGCCGCATCGATTTCTATATTGTCCGGGCGTTCGATGGGCTCCCAACCTAATGTCCCAGCGAAAAATTCGCGACTTCTGACTACATCGCGCGTTGCTAATGTGTAGTGAGCAAAGCTCATGTTATTCAGGATACGGGATAATCCTCAATCTCCGCTATAACACAAATCTGCACGGCGGCGTTGAGCGGCATCTCGTCAACGCCGATGGCCAGGCGTGCGTGACGTCCTCGCTCTCCAAAGACGGTATTGAACAGTTCTGATGCACCGTTGAGCACCTGCGGGTGGCCGCGAAAACCGGGCGCAGTGTGCACGTAGCCGTCCACCTTCACGATTCGTTTCACGCGGTCGAGATCGCCCGCCGCTGCCTTGAGTTGGGCAATCGCATTGATCGCACATTGCCTCGCCGCCTGGTAGCCCTGATCTTCGGTGATCTCTCCGCCGCACCGGCCGGCGTAGGCCATCTCGCCGTTTCGCCACGGCAGTTGTCCGGAGGTGAAGACGAGGTTGCCGATACGCATCCATGGCTCATAAGCCGCTACTGCCGGCGGCGGCGGCGGCAGTTCGATGCCCAACTCGGTTAGTTTTGCTTCAATGCTCATTGGAAAAATTTCGGGAAGGCAGCCTTCGTCGCGGCGATGCCTCGGTTGATGTAGTCCAAGTCGCCGGCAATGCTGAACAACTGGCAGCCAAGTTCACGGCACTTGAGCGCAAACTCCTCCGTCTTCGAAAGCACGCCCCACTGTTTGTCGTTAGCCTTGGCGGCGGCGGCTATGCGCTCGATCGCGCCAAGAACTTGCGGATCCATCGGGTTGCCCGGCTGGCCAAGGTTGTTGGATAAATCGCTTGGCCCGACGAATAGACAGTCCACCCCGTCAACAGCAGCGATTCCCTCGACACACTCCACCGCCTCGGCCGTCTCGATCTGGATCACCGTCCAGCGGTCGCGGTTGCTATCCTCTACGTGTTGCGGCGCCGGCTTGGCGCCAAACTCTGCCTCGTAGTTCCCCAAATACATGCCACGTTCGCCGACCGGATGATATTTCACCCAGCGCACCGACTGCTCCACTTCAGCCACACTGCGAACCTGCGCCATCATCACGCCACTGGCCCCGCCCTCCATCGGGCGCATCACGGTGGCATAATCGGTCGGAGCCACCCGCGCAAACGCGTCCAGCCCGACAGCGCGACAGGCCATTAGCAACACCTCAAGCTCCTGATTGGGCAGCCCCGAGTGTTCCTGGTCAACCCAAACCCCATCCAGATCCCCAAACTTGCCCGCAACTTCGATGAGTTTCGGGCTGGGGAATGCGCTGACCGCCATCACACGGACCTCTTCGCCTTCCGTCAGTTTTTGTTTCAATGTCTTGATGCGCATCGGCGGGGAGAAGATAGAATCCAAATGCAGAGAAAACAAGCCAACCACTTGGCGAAACGAGGGGTAGCGGGTAGTCTCGACGCATGAACGCAATCGATCAACGGACGTTTCTCAAGCGCACGGGTCAAGGGCTGGTCAGCTTGTCACTTGCCCCCGCCACCCTTGCCAAGCCTCTTGGCCAAACGGAGACACGACCGGACGCACCGCCGGTGGCGACATTTTCCATTGTGGGATTTGACCCCAAGACCGGCGACCTTGGCGTAGCGGTACAGAGCAAGTTTTTCGCGGTGGGCAGTGTCGTACCGTGGGCCAAGGCCGGGGTCGGCGCCGTGGCTACACAGTCATATGCCAATGTCGACTATGGCCCGGATGGATTAGAGCACCTGGCCAAGGGCCAATCCGCAAAGGAAACCGCGGACTCCCTGACTCAGGCCGATCCAAGCCGACGGCTACGGCAGTTGGGCATCGTCGATGCCAAAGGATACAGTGCCTCGTTCACCGGCTCCGGCTGCAAGCACTGGGCTGGACACATAGAGAAACCAAACTTCTGCGCGCAGGGCAACATATTGACTGGCGACGAAGTTATCAGCAACATGGTCAGCGGCTACGAGCAGGCACA
>JASMKO010000118.1 GCA_030749225.1 Verrucomicrobiota bacterium | reverse complement strand
CTCGGCCTTGAACGCCGCCTGGACGCCGCCCGCGTTTTCCGGCGGCACCGCGCCGAGGCTGACGATGTATTTGATGCCATCGGCGACCGACATGTCGAGCTTGACCACTTTGCTCTCCGGCAGCACGAGCAGGAAGCCGGTGGTCGGGTTCGGCGTCGTCGGCACGAAGATGCTGATGATGCTCTCGCCCTCGTCGGTCTTGACCTGCTCCGCCGTGACGAACCCAACCGAAAAAAGCCCCTTGCGCGGAAATTCCACCATGACCACCTGCTTGAAGCTCGATTTCTTCTCCGAGGTGAATGCCTGGTTGACCTGCTTGACCGTGCCGTAGATTTTGCCGAGCAGCGGCACGTTCATCAGCACATAATCCATCAGCTGCACCAGTTTTTTGCCAATGTAATAGCGAGTGAGAAAACCAAGCAACCCGGTGAGGATGACCGCCTCGAGAATGGCCACCACCTTCCAGCCGAAATAAAGCTCGGAGCCGGGGACGCCGTCCTTCCAAATATCGCTCAACTCCAACCCAGGGACGAACCGGAATGGGTAAAGCAGGATGTCGGAAACGGCGACCGCCTGGTTGAAAAGCCAAAGCGCGACACCAATCGAGATGATCACCGGCAACACAACCGCCAGGCCGGTGAAAAAATTCCGGCGCGTCCGCCCCAGCAACGTAACCCGTTTGCTCATCTGCCAACCACCCTACCCCGCTTGGCCAAGCGGCTCAAGGGAAAGCACTCCGACGCTTCGCGCATAAGCCGGTTCTCCTCCCGCTTCATCCTCTTTCGGCGAGTCGCATCGCGGTCGTCGTACCCGCGCAAATGGAGGATGCCGTGAATCAAATACCGAGCCACCTCCTCCGGCCACGTCGTGCCGTGCTCTCGCGCGAACGCCTCCGCGACGACAGGGCAGATAAAAATCTCGCCCAGCAGCGGCCCCGACTTGGGCGTGGTACCCGCTTGGTCACCGTAGTCGAGTGTGATCACGTCCGTCGCCCCCTCGTGCCGGAGATGCTCCCAATTGGCCCGGGCCATCTCCGCCTCATCGACGAGGAACACGCCAAGCGCGTGCGCGTCGAAGTCAACCGCTTTGCCGGGATCGGTCTCGGCAAGTGCCCACTTGGCCAAGCGGCGCAACCGCCACGCATCGACCGGGTGGCTCGCTTGTCGGCTGCGGACGGTGAGGGACATCGGCGGGTCGCTTGGCCAGGCGCGGCATCAACCGCCGCCGTTGCGGTGATCGTCGTACGCCTGCACGATCCGCTGGACGAGCGGATGCCGCACGACGTCCCGCTTGTCGAGTTCGCACAGGGCAATGCCGTCGACCTTTGCGAGGGCTTGTTTCGCCTCGATGATGCCGGAGGTCTTGCTAGGCGGCAGGTCGATCTGCGTCGGGTCGCCGGTGATGACCGCCTTGGAGTTGAAGCCAAGCCGCGTGAGGAACATCAGCATCTGCTCGGCGGTGGAATTTTGCGCCTCGTCCAGAATGATAAAGGCGTTGTTGAGCGTGCGGCCGCGCATGTAGGCCAGCGGCGCGATCTCCACGATACCGCGTTCCATCTGTTTCTGCACCTCCTCCATCGGCAGCAGATCCTGCAGCGCGTCGTGCAGCGGCCGCAGGTACGGCGCCAGTTTCTCGTACAGGTCGCCCGGCAGAAAGCCCAGCGCCTCGCCAGCCTCGACCGCCGGCCGCGTAAGAACAATCCGCGACACCTTCTCCTCCTTCAACGCGATGACCGCCATCGTCATCGCCAGGAACGTCTTGCCGGTACCGGCCGGCCCGATGCCAAAGGTGATGTCGTGATCCTGGATCGCCTCGAGGTAGCGTTTTTGGCCAAGCGTTTTCGGGTTAACCGGTGGCATGCGCGTGGACGTTTGCAACGTGAGCGAATACAGCCCGTTCAACGCCTCCGCGCCGTCGCTCGACACGGTGTTCAGCGCGTAGGCAAAGTCCCGGTTGCGGATCACCACCCCGGCCTTAACCGCGCCCTCGAGCGACTGAAACAACCCGGTCGCCGTCGCCACGCCGTCCTCGTCGCCGTCCAGCTTGATCCAGCCATCTCGGCTGGTCGCCTTCACGCCGAGGCGCGCCTCAAGCATCTGGAGGTTTTTCGGGTTGTTGTTGAAAAGCTGCTGCGCGATCCGCGCGTTGTCATAATGCAGCGTCGAAGTCATTTCGTCGGAGCAAACAAATCAGGATCGGGAGCGTGAGTCAAACCAACTGTTTGAAGCGCTTGTCTTTGGCGAGTTGGGCGACGATCTGCTTGATTTTTTGTGACTCGGACTGGTGGGCGACGAGCATGGCGTCGTCGGTCTGCACGACGATCGTGTCGCGAACGCCCACCAACGCGATCGGTGTGCGGCGGCGCGTGCGGGCGTCGAACACGACATTGTTTGCCGAGTCGACCTGCACGAGGTCGCCGACAGCGCAGTTACCGGCAGCGTCCGGCTTGAGGTGCCGCGCCAACGCCGGCCACGAGCCGAGGTCATCCCAACCGAAGTCGCCGTCCGCGCAGACGATGTTTTGCGCGTTTTCCATGATGGCGTAATCGACTGAAATTTTTTCCAGTTTGGGATAGTCCCTTCCCAAGGCGGCGTTGAGCTTGGCCAAGCTGCTGAGGCCGCGCCATTTTTCGGCGGCGGTGAACAGCTTGGGCTGCAGTCGCCGCAATTCGCCGGCGATGGTCTCGTACGACCAGATGAACATGCCGGCGTTCCACCGATATTGGCCACTCTTGAGGTAGCGCTTGGCCGTGGCGAGGTTTGGCTTTTCGACGAATTTCTTTGCATTGAAAAAATTGGACTTGAGTGACTTGGCTGGGGCGCTGGCCAATTTGCCGCCGACCTGAATGTAGCCGTAGCCGGTGGCCGGCTCGTACGGCTGGATACCGATGGTGACCAACGCCGGCTCGCGCTTGGCCAAGCGCATCGAGTCGATCAGCACGCGACGAAAACTGGCCTCCTCCGGGATGACATGATCAGCCGGCAACACAGCCATCACGCCACTTTCAGAGCGGGCACCGACCAGCGCCGCGCCCAGCGCGACGGCGGCGCAGGTGTCCCGCCCGCACGGCTCGCCGATGATGTTACGCCTGGGCAACTCCGGAAGTTGTCGGCGCACCGCGGCGGCCTGCACGGCGTTGGTAATGATGAAAATATTCTCGAGGGGCGC
Source organism: Verrucomicrobiota bacterium (assembly GCA_030749225.1). GTDB lineage: Bacteria > Verrucomicrobiota > Verrucomicrobiia > Limisphaerales > UBA1096 > UBA1096. The sequence goes on along the minus strand of JASMKO010000118.1, from coordinate 23,538 downwards.
AACCGGTTTCACGCGGCTGACGGTCTGCTGTAGAAACGAGCGTCCGCCCAGCAGAGTGATGAGCTGTTTCGGCTTGCGCTCGCGGCTGACCGGCCAGAATCGTTCGCCCCGCCCGCCGGCCATGATGATGATATAGCGATCCTTTCGTTGCATTGACTACCGAATGCCGTTGATGAGGTTGGCGGTGAACGCCTTAACGATTGGCACAAGATCGGGGGCATCGCCCTTGTCGGCGATTTGGTTGACGATCGCGCTGCCGACGACAACCGCCTCGGCATGCCGCGCCACCTCCGCGGCCTGCTCCGGGTTCGAGATGCCGAAACCGACGGCGATCGGGATGTCGGTGTGCTCGCGGATGAGCTGCGTCATCGGCCCGATGGTGTCGGAGACGGTTTGCTGCATGCCAGTGACACCCTCGCGTGAGACGTAGTAGATGAAACCCTTGCCGCGCTTAACGATCAGTTCCACCCGATCCGGCGGCGTGGTCGGCGCAACGAGGTAGATCGGGCACAGCCCGGCGACGGCCATCAGCGACTCGTAATCCTCCGACTCCTCCGGCGGCAGGTCGAGCACAAGCAGGCCATCGACCCCCGCATCGGCAGCGGCCTGCACGAACGCCGACAGCCCGCGCTTGTGCAGGATGTTGAAGTAAACGTAAAGGACGATCGGGATGCCGGACGACTCGCGGATGCGAACAACCGTCTCGAGCACGCCGCCCGGCGTGGCGCCAGCGTCGAGCCCGCGCTGGGCAGCCAGTTGGTTGACGAGGCCATCGGCCAGCGGGTCGCTGAACGGCACCCCCAGTTCCAGCACATCGACGCCGATCTCGTCGAAAGCCAACGCCAAGTCGTGCGTTGCATCCAGATCGGGGTCGCCCGCGCCAATGTACACGACGAATCCCTTCTGTCCCTCCCGCTTAAGGCGTTGAAACCGTTCCTCGATCCGGTTCATGCGCGGGCAGCATGCCTGCCATTACCGCCAGTGGCAAGAAACGCGCTTGCCCAAACAGCGGAACCCAACTCCGGAATCGCCTTGGCCAACCGCGGGCGGTATAACACGCCCGTGTCCGACACGCCGCAACCGCCCTCCAGCCGCGCCGACGATCAGCTCCAACGCAGCTTGGCCAACGGAAGACTCGGCCACGCCTACCTGTTCACCGGCGGCTCGATCGAGTCGCTCGAGATCCACGCCACCCGACTCGCGCGGACACTCAACTGCGTCGCCCCACCTGCGACCGGCGAGACCGGCATTCCGCTCGAGCCGTGCGGCGACTGCGTCCCGTGCCGCAAGGTCGACTCGGGCAACTTTCCCGACCTCGACTTCGTGCGGCCGGAGAAAAAATCCCGCATCATCAGCATCGAGCAGATCCGGAACCTTGCGCGCAAGGTCTCCCTCAAGCCAACCGAGGGGCACTACAAGGTGGCGATCATCGCCGGGGCCGACCGCATGCCCGGCCCCGCGTACAACGCCTTCCTCAAGACACTTGAGGAGCCGCCGGAACGGACGGTTTTCATCCTGTTGAGCATCCACCCCGACCAACTCGGAGAGACGATCCGCTCCCGCTGCATGCGGGTGAACTTCGGCGGCGAGGCCGATGTGCAACTCGAAGCCAGCGACACAGCCTGGCTGCAGTCGTTCGTCGGCATGAGCGCCGAGACGGACGAGGGGCTAATGGGCCGTTACCGGCTGCTCGGCAGCTTGATGGAACATTTGTCGGCCAAGCGCGACCGCATCGAGGAATCCCAGGAAGAGGCGTCACCGCTGAACCGGCACGGCGACCTTGAGCCGGCGCTCCGGGAAAAACTGAAGCAGGAACTCGAAGCCGCCATCGCCGCCGAGTACCGGCGGCAGCGCGGGGATTTCCTGACCGGACTGCAGTGGTGGTTGCGCGACGTCTGGCTGGCAGCACTGCGGCAGGGCCGGGAGCTGCTGCACTTTCAGGTTTGGGCTGACACCTCGGAGGCGATCGGCCAACGGCTGACCCCGGCGCAGGCACTCGAGAACCTGCAATCGATCGAGGCCACGCAGCGCCTGCTCGAGACGACCAACGTGCAGGAGGCGCTCGCGCTCGAGGTCGGCCTGCTCAAGCTCAAACTGTAACCGGGTCGATGCTCGCCGACACCCCAGCGCAAAAGGACCGCGTCTTTTTGATCCTCACCGGCGTCTGGCTGTTCACCGCGCTGTTCCTGTTCGGCAACCCGGTCATCCTCGACTATTTGCATCCGCCGAAGTTCGTGCTTTTGGGGGAGGAAAACCGCTCGAACGCCCGCCCGTATCTCGGGATTCTTGCCGTGCTGGGACTGGCGTACGTGCTCGGTTTTTCGCGCTTGGCCAAGCCGAGACTGCGGCTGCCGACCGGTGTGCCCCGTTGGCTCGCCTGGCTGCCCGCGGCCTGGTTGGGGTGGCAGTTGCTCTCACTGTTGCAGACGGAAAACCCGGTCACATCGCAGGCAACCGTGATTCACTTTGCCTCGTGCCTCGCGGCGTTTTACCTGGGGCTGTTCGTGCTGGGCCGGATGCACTTGGCCAAGCTGGCGCTGTGGGGAGCGGCGCTTGGCCTGCTGCTGAATCTCGCGGACGCGTGCGTCGAGAAATTCGGCGGACTTGAGCAGACTCGCGACAGCATCATCGCGGAAATCGAGTCCGGCAAACTTGATCCGGAAAAAGTTTCGGCCAAGGCGCGGGAGTCGACCCGGACCATCCCGCCGGAGATCGAGAAACAGATTGCCACCCTGCCGCGGGAGACCGCTGCCAAGGTGCGTCAGCTTCCGCTCGAATTGGTCAAGCGCATCTACAGCACGCGGCTTTACGGGCACATGTTTTACCCGAATGCGCTGGCCGGGGTGATCCTGCTGCTGTTGCCAATTTCGATCGCCCTGCTGCTTGGCCAAGGGCGCTGGCTCGTGCCTCGATATGCGATCGCACTAGGCCTGGCTGCGGTCGGCTTAGCCTGCCTCTACTGGTCCGGCTCGAAGTCAGGCTGGCTGATCGCGATCGTGCTCCTCGGCACTTGGTTTCTGCATTGGCCGCTATCCAAAAAAGTGAAGCTGGGCTTGGCCGGCGCGGCGATGGTGCTTGGCTTGGCCGGATTCGCCGTGAAGTACGCCGACTACTTTGATCGTGGGGCGACGAGTGTCAGTGCGCGGTTCGGCTACTGGCGTGCCGCCACGCAAACGGCGATGGAAGAACCGCTGCTGGGCACCGGGCCGGGGACATTTCAACTAGCGTACAAGCGGTACCGCCCGCCCGACGCCGAGCCGACGCGGTTGACGCACAACGACTATCTGCAGCAAGCGAGCGACTCCGGTTGGCCCGGGTTTGCAATGTACACGGTGTTCATCGGCGGGTCAGCCTGGCTCCTGGCCCGGCGGCGGATGGACGAAGCTCTACAGATCGCTGCGCGACTCGGCCTGCTGGCTTGGGCACTTCAAGGCTGTGTTGAGTTCGGCCTGTACATCCCCGCGCTGGCCTGGCCAGCCTGGCTGATGCTGGGCTGGCTGCTGGCGTTGCCGCCGAATCGGTTCGACAAAAGCACTGCAACTGAATAATAATCGGCGTGGACATGAAGGCACTGTTCCTCAACGGTCCCAACCTGAACCTACTGGGCCAGCGCGAGCCGGAGATTTACGGCAGCATGACGCTCGCGGACATCGAGGATATGGTTCGCGAACACGCCGAACGGCACGGCGTCGAGGTGGCGTTTCACCAGTCCAACCACGAGGGCGAACTGGTGACACAAGTGCAGCAGTCGGCGGGCAACTACGACTACGTGATCCTCAACGCGGCGGCATACACACACACAAGCATCGCGCTCAAGGATGCCATCACTGGGGCGGACGTGAATGCCATCGAGATTCACATGACAAACGTCCACGCCCGCGAGGCGTACCGGCGGAAGTCAATCATCGCCCAGGCATGCATTGGTAGCATCAACGGCTTCGGCGCGGCGTCGTACATCCTCGGTCTCGAGGCGGCGATCCTGCACAACAAGGCCAACTCTTGATGTATTGATGAAATTGTACAATCCACTTGCGATTGCGTTGCTTGCGGGCCTGGCCACGGGCTGTGTGAACAAACAGCGGATAACCGAACCGGCCCGCAGCGTCGGAGAGCAGTTGCTACTCAGTACCGCCATCGACAGGGCGCTCGACGAACTCGACATGGAGGCCATTCGTCGCCTGCGGGGAGTGAAGGTGTACCTCTCAGAAAAATACCTGAAAACACTCGATCAGGAATACTTGATCGGCGCCCTCCGTGACCTACTTTTTTCCAATGGCGTGCTGGTGGTTGATGACGCCGAACAGGCAAAAATGATCGTTGAGGTTCGTAGCGGGGCCAATTCACTGGATACCGCCGCGGTGACGTTCGGGATTGCCGAGGATCAGGCCATGCCCAATCCATTGACTGGGGCTGCAGTGGCGCTTCCGGAATTGTCATTTTTCAAGAAGGAAAACAACTTCTCGGTGGTCAAGGTCTCCCTGGTGGCCTACCAGGCTGACACCCGGGAACACGTGTTTTCCTCAAGATCACTGCTTGGGGGAGCTTACGACAAGCATATTCAGTTTCTGGGCCTGCTTCGACTGCGCTTTACCGATGTCCCGGAATTAAAAACGATAAAAAAACGGGAAACAACGATTCTTCCCATACCAAGTGCATTAAAACCTGCATTTACCCCCTGAAGTGATTATCACGAACCTCCCGGTGGCCCCGGAATAAAGGTTTTCCGCTTGGCCAAGCGCGGGAACTTTATGCAAAATCACGTTGACGCCGAGGCAATCGCCGTTAGCATCCCCCACCCCGATTTCCGGGAGTAACCTGACAAACTCACTTTTTTGACATGGCAGTAAAAGTAGCAATCAACGGATTCGGCCGAATCGGCCGGTTGGCATATCGAGCAATGGTGGAACAGGGCCTGGTCGGTGATGCGGTCGACGTGGTCGCCGTGGGAGACATCGTCCCCGCCGACAACCTCGCCTACCTCGTGAAATACGACTCGACGCAAGGCGCCTTCCCCGGCGAAGTCACCCATCAGGGCGATGACACCATCATCGTCAACGGTGACGAGATGAAGGTGGTCAGCGCCCGCGAGCCAAGCGGCCTGCCGTGGAAGGATCTTGGCGTGGATGTCGTCATCGAGTCCACCGGCCTGTTTACCGCCGCCGAGAAGGCCAAAGGGCACATTGAAGCCGGGGCCAAGAAGGTCATCATCTCCGCCCCGGCCAAGGGCGAGGACTTGACCGTCGTGATGGGCGTCAACGACAACCTGTATGACGCGGCCAACCACCACATCGTCTCCAACGCCTCCTGCACCACCAACTGCCTAGCGCCGGTCGTGCATGTGCTGCTCAAGGAGGGCTTCGGCATCGCCGAGGGGTTGATGACCACCATCCACGCCTACACCGCCACGCAGAAGACCGTGGACGGCCCAAGCCGCAAGGCATGGCGTGACGGCCGCGCCGCCGCCACCAACATCATCCCAGCCAGCACCGGCGCCGCCAAGGCGGTGAGCCTCGTCTGCCCGGAGGTCAAGGGCAAGCTGACCGGAATGGCCTTCCGCGTGCCTACCCCGACCACATCTGTCGTCGACCTGACCTTAAAGACCGAGAAGAGCACCAGTTATGACGAAATCTCCTCCGCAATGAAGGCTGCCAGTGAATCGTACCTCAAGGGCATTCTGGCCTACACCGAGGACGCCGTGGTGAGCACTGACTTTATCCACTGCGCCGACTCGAGTATTTATGACCAAGCCGCCGGCATGGAATTGAACGAGAACTTCTTCAAGCTTGTGAGTTGGTACGACAACGAGTGGGGCTACTCCAACCGCGTTGGAGACCTGCTCAAACTGATGATCGACAAGGGCCTCTAAGGGTTATAAGCATGTCAGATTACAGAGACGACATTTACGGCGACCTGCCCCCGATCGGCGTAGGGCAGAATGTTCCCGAATTCAAGATGGAAACCTATGAACCGGCCAGCGGTTCGTTTGGTGAAATCGACCTCGCCGACCTGAAAAAGGACGGCAAATGGACAATCCTCGTCTTTTACCCCGCGGACTTCACCTTTGTTTGTCCGACTGAACTGGCCGACTTGGCGGCACAGGACGCCAAATTGACCGAACTGGGTGCCAAGGTTATTTCCGTCTCCACCGACACGAAGTTCAGTCACTTGGCTTGGTGCCAGACAGAGAAGTTGCTGGCCGACGTCAAGTACACCATGGCCGCGGATACCACCGGCCTGGTGAGCAGCCTGTTCGGCGTGTACGACGAGGAAACCGGCCTGACGCTGCGCGGCACCTTCGTGATCAATCCCGAGGGCAAACTGGTCAGCAGCCAGGTCAACTTCTACAACGTCGGCCGCAACATGGAGGAGTTGGTGCGCATCATGGAGGCCAATGCCCATTGCGCAGCCAACCCCGACGAGGCCTGCCCGGCCAAGTGGGCGCCGGGTGCCAAGACCCTTACCCCAAGCGAGGACATGGTCGGCAACGTATACGAGGCACTCAACAACTGAGCGATTCAAGCAATACAAAAAGGCAACATAAAACTGCGTGACGTCTTTATTGCCTCAATAACGACAAAATTCGATCCACCGCTTCAGTCTCGCTTAATCGATCTGTGTTCAGTTCAACCTCGGGTGATACCGGTGGTTCGTAGGGCGAAGAGATACCGGTAAAATCCGCTATTTCGCCACTAATAGCGCGGGCATAAAGCCCTTTGGTATCTCGCTTCTGACATACTTCCAGAGACGCATTAACATACACTTCAATAAAACAGCCCTCTGGCATCGCATCTCTGACCTTATCTCGGTCTACCCGGAATGGCGAGATGAAGGCCACTATCACGTACAAACCAGAATTGGCCATGATACGAGCGACTTCACCAATACGGCGAATATTCTCTGTCCGATCCTCGGGTGAGAAACCAAGATCCTGACACAGGCCTGTACGAATAATGTCCCCATCAAGAACGTATACCTGCCGACCATCATCGAAGAGACGTCGCTCCAAAGCCATTGCAATGGTACTTTTGCCAGCGCCGCTCAAGCCTGTCATCCATATGACCTGACCACAGTGACCGTTTCGTTTATTGCGCTCGGCGACTGAAACTTTGCTTCTGACTTGTGTTAATTTACTCAAGAATTGTACTCAGCGACTGTAATTGTTTTAGGGTGTGTCAACAGGAAAAACTTTAAATCGAAAAGTCGGTGTACTCAGGCCGATAAAACTGGGATGGAGGCCGAAGCATTCCGGCAGCAACGGTAGCATTGGTTTCCGGGTCAACAAGAACAAAGGAACCAGTGAGTCGGTTGGTAGTGTAGCCATCAAAGACCAGCGATTTGGCTGTGCGTAGGCTGACCTCTCCAATATCGTTCAACGCCAACTGATTCGGTTCGGGTTCCGGTTCGTAAGTATTAATATTAACGCAACTTTCCAAAGTTTCGACCTTGGCCTGCACGGTTTGCGTACCGTGTTTTAGATAAAATTTCCGGCCACGCTGCAGTGGCCGCGAATCCATCCAACACAACTGCGCTGAAAGGTCAGAACAATAGCCAGGCAATGGGTCAAGCCCCACGATCGTATCACCCCGACTAACATCGATATCATCCTCAAGTAGAAGTGTGACAGACTGCGGTGAAAATGCCTCTTCCAAGACCCCATCATAAGTCCAGATTTCCCTGATCTTGCTCTTAAGACCGCTCGGTAAAATTAATACTTCTTGGCCAACTTTCACAATGCCTCCTGTAATCTGACCTGAAAAACCACGGAAATCGTGCAAAGTTTTATCCTTAGGGTTGTTTGGACGGTTTACCCACTGAACAGGAAAACGAAATGCATTTAGATTCCAATCACTGGCGTTGTGCACTGATTCCAGGTGGCCTAGCAGCGTCGTGGCTTCATACCACGGAGTATGACAAGAGGGGATGACAACATTGTCACCCTCCAATGCACTCATCGGTATGAACTTCACATCCTTGAACATATCCAGTTTGGGAAGAAAGCTCTCAATTTCAGCACGAATGTTGCGATAGCAATCCTCACTCCAACCTACGAGGTCCATCTTGTTGATCGCAAACACGATGTGCGGAATACCCAACAACGCTGAGATATAGCTGTGCCGACGCGTTTGCTCAATGACGCCGTTTCGTGCATCTACGAGCACGACAGAGAGATTTGCCGTACTCGCGCCAGTGACCATATTTCGCGTGTACTGCTCGTGGCCTGGCGTATCGGCAACTATGAACTTGCGCTTAGGAGTGGCAAAGTATCGGTAGGCCACATCGATTGTAATTCCCTGCTCTCGTTCAGCGCGAAGACCATCGGTAAGATTGGCAAGATTCACCTTTCCACCACCGGTAATGTCGGCCGATCGCTCCAGCGCATCCATCTGGTCCTCCATGATCGACTTGGAATCATACAGCAAACGGCCAATGAGCGTGGACTTGCCATCGTCAACAGAGCCGCAAGTGTTAAATCGCAGCAGATCAATTGGATGTTGGGATTGATTCACGAGCTTTGATTAAAAATATCCGACCTTCTTGCGGTCTTCCATCGCAGCATCGCTGGCCTTGTCGTCTGCACGAGAACCCCGCTCGGTCACACGCGCGGCAGCAACCTCCGCAATGATATCATCAATATTATTTGCTGGGCTTTCAACCATACCCGTGCTGATCATGTCAGCAATCGTACGCACCCTACAGATCATCATGCGACGCTCCTCCTTCTCCGTCGGACGCGCATTAGCATAGGGATCGGGTTTGTTGTTTTCGGCATGCGGAGGCGGCACCGGCAACCACTGACCGCCACGACGAAAACATTCTCGCTCGTGGCTGAAATAAATCCCCGGCACAGCCAAATTCTCCTTCTTGATATACTCCCACACATCCATCTCAGTCCAGTTTGATAACGGGAAAACTCGCATGTTTTCACCTGAATTTAGGCGCGTATTGTAGAGATTCCATATTTCCGGTCGTTGATTCTTCGGATCCCATTGCCCAAATGTATCGCGAAAACTAAAGAAACGTTCTTTTGCACGAGACTTTTCCTCATCCCGCCGCGCTCCACCGATACAGCAATCAAACTGAAATTCCTCAATGGCTCCAAGCAAGACTGGGATTTGCATCTGGTTACGACTGACTTGTCCAGGGGTGGATACCGCAGCCCCACTTTCTATCGCTTCGTCGACAGTACGAACAATCAGCCTTGCTCCAAGTTCCTCCGCACGAAAATCGCGAAACTTAATCAACTCTGGAAACTCATGACCCGTCTCGACATTAAGAAACGGCATCGGGATTTCAGATGGTCGAAAAGCCTTCTCAGCGAGCCGCAAAATGCAGATGGAATCTTTGCCGCCGGAAAATAGGATCGCAGGTCGTTCAAACTCAGCAGCGACCTCACGCAATACGTGAAGTGCCTCGGCTTCGAGATACTCAAGATGATCAAGGTGATAGGAACTCATTTTTCCGCAATCGCCCTACCTCCCCAGCTAGCATGTAAACCACACTCACGTTTCTCGTCTCCCTTCGCAGGATCGAAGTAATCCCACTCATTAGGCAGATTGTGCTCCTTAAGATAGGCCTCCATATCATCATCACTCCAATGAAATAATGGGCTAACCTTTATGGAATTGAAATTTTCATCGGAGCTTACAATATCCAATCCAGCACGATTTGGATTCTGCACTTTACGCAGGGCGGTGAGCCAAACTGTTGGAGCCAACTCTTTCATGCCACGCTGAAAAGGCTCCAGTTTCATATTTGTGCTAAATGCCTTGATTGCTTCCTCGTTTTCCTCTGTCGGTTTAGGTATGCCTCCGTACAAAGCTTCATAATGCGCCGCTGTGAACTTAGGAAGATAGGCCTTAATGTTTAGTTTAAGCAGCAACTTCAACTCCTCGGCATGAGCGTAGGTGGCAGCTCGGTTATAGCCGTGGTCAACCCACAGGACAGGGATATCAGTCTGCTCCTCAGTGGCTAGATGCAGGATTACCGCCTCATAAGGGCGAAAGTTGGTAGAAACAATAGCCCCTCCATCAGCCTTTGTAATGGCCCACCTAACCACTTCACTGGGAGATTTGTCACATAACGCTTCGTTGGCTTGGATAATGTCTTCCGGTGTCATGGCTTGATAGGAATTTGAGTCATTAGCCTGCCTAGGTTGTTTCTCGTGCTAACCAAAACATTCTCCCGGGATTATCCCTAGGTAGAATACCTTTTTAAGTGGTTTGTCTTTGTAGCAGCAAATTTCAAAATTACCTAAACTCGATAGGCTTGATTGAGATTATACCAATTCGCCCTTTTGTCAAAGGTTTTTGTGTTTTTTCGGGAAAATGGCCGAGATCGCTCAATATTTCTGAACCATTTCAGCAGTTTTGGTGCCTGAAAGGATCATATCGACTGTTCGCTCGACAGCGCCTTCATTGCTTTGAACCACTTTTTGTGCCGCTTGGCCGAACGCCTCTCGTTTGGCCTTGTCGCTGAGCAAATCGTCGATAGCCGATTCGAGGGCAACTTCATCGGCCACTTGAACCGCAGCATCGTTTGCGAGGAACTTGGCGGTGATTTCTGCAAAGTTGCCCATGTGCGGTCCAAACACGATCGGTTTGGCCAAGCCGGCCGGTTCAATCGGGTTTTGCCCCCCCTGTGCCGTCAGGCTTTTGCCGATAAACACGACCGTGGCTTCCTCATAAAAATATTTCAGTTCTCCCGTGGTGTTGACGAGTAGGCAGTCCAGACTCCCCTGCTCCTGGGGCGGGTAGTTGCCGCCGATCTCGTTCCGATAAACGAAACGCTCGCCCAGTTTGGCCAAGTCGTCGCCCACTTCGCGTCCACGCTCGGCATGGCGGGGCACGAGGACGAGAAACAAATCAGGATGCTTTTCGCGCAAACGCTTGGCCAAGCGGGCCAAGGTTTCCTCCTCGCCAGCGTGCGTGCTGCCACCTATGAGCAATGGTGCGCCACCGGGAACGCCCAATGTTCTCAACAGGGAGGGAACATCCAGAAGCCGATCGCGGCTGACGCGCGTGCCGTCGAACTTGCAACTACCAAAGACATGCACCCCGTCAGGCTTGCAGCCGAGTTCCTTTAGGCGCTTGGCATCGGGTTCGCTCTGTGCGCCCACGCCGGTGAACATGGCGAAAAAGCGGCGAAACAAAAACCCGAACCGGCGGTAGCCTTTGTACGACTTGTCAGAGATGCGGGTGTTCACGAGAAAGTGCGGGATTTTTCGGGCCTGCAGGCCCCAGAGAAAATTCGGCCAAATCTCCGCCTCGACGAGCACGACGGCCTTCGGCCGGATGGTGGCCAAAGCGCGCCGGACAAATGCCCGGCGGTCGATCGGGTAATAAATCCGCCCCACCTCGGCGGGGAGTTTTTTTCGCAGTTCACTCATAGCCGTGGAGGTCGTGGTGGAGACAACCAACTTGATGTTGGGCAGTCGAGGATGAAGAACCTTGATGAGTTGCACACAAATATTCGCCTCGCCAACACTGACGGCGTGCAGCCAGATGATGTCCCGATTGCTGATGGCCTGTTTGAACTTGGTTGAATAACGGCCCAGCCGTTCTCCAAAACCGTGCCGCCACCCCCCCCGGCGTTTCATCCGCAAAAAATAATAGGGCACTGAAAGAATAAAAAAGGCCTCAAAAAGAATGTTGTAAATAAATTGCACTCAGCAGTTTATGGTTTTTCTCTCGTCCCTCCAGCCAGAACACGACACAGCCTGACAAGGAACAACTTGAAAAGCAATTATTTGAAACTAATCGCGGCTTTCAGCGTATTTACATTGAGCCGGATCGCGAGAACCAACGCCGGAAGACCGGTGAACAATTGGCTTGATCGTGCGTGTGTAAATTCTTAACGTTTTCCCTTTATTCATTTATGAAAAACATCATTATCGTCGCTCTGCTGGTATTGGCCGTAGGCTATATCGGTTACGAAAAATGGCAAGATGGCCAGAATGCGAATAATCAGAGTCAAGCGAAACTTAAAAACCGCAAGACATCTGCGGTCATTAAGACAAGGGATATCAACTTTTCTGTAACCGTAGCAGGTGAGATAAGCCCTGCTGAGAAAGTGAGCGTTCGCCCGGAGGTTCATGGAAAGATTGCCGAACTACCCGTTGACATCTCTGACAAAGTGGCTAAAGGAGAACTGTTGTTCAGACTGGATGACAAGGACCTAAAAATTGAAATTGATACCCGAAAAAAACAAATCGACAGTGCCAACCTCCAACTTGAACAGTCCAAAAGTGAATACGAACGTTCACAAAAACTGTTTGACGACAGTCTTATTTCTGAGGAGGCCTTCCAAAATACAAAAACCAGATACGAGGTGGCTCAGATTTCACGTGACCGTGCACAGAACGATTTTGACCTCTCCCAGGAGAAACTCTCGAAGACCAGCGTCCTGGCCCCTTTTGACTGCACGGTTCTGTCCCGACCGGTATCGATTGGCCAAGCGGTTTCCGGCACCGGCGGGCAGAGTAGCGGCACCGAAGTGATGGAGATTGCAGATTTGAAAAACCTGATCATTCTCTCCCATGTCAATCAGGCCGATGTATCACGCATGGGCAAAAATCAGCAGGTGAAGATTGAAATTGAAGCGGTAGCCGATCTGATTATAGATGGTATTGTTGAAAGAATCGCCCCGCAGGCAACAATTAGAAGTGGCATCAAGGGTTTTTCAACCCGTATCAGATTGCTGAACGCTGACCCGTCCATTATTCCAGGTATGACAGCGACCATCAACATTCCTGTCGCCAATTCCAAGGATGTCGTGGCAGCACCACTGGCTTCCATCTTCACGGAAAGGAACGATGTCGAACAACGAACCGAAACCTACGCTTACGTAAAGAAGGAGGAAAAAAAATATGTCAAACAGATGGTTGATGTAGGCGTTAACGATCTTGAATTCGTTGAAGTATCGAAGGGGCTAAGTGTTGATGATGAGGTTGCATTGGAAAAACCAGATGACGAATTCATCGGGGAAACCGTCACCCTCACTGGAGAAACCAAGGCCAAGGAAGAAGAAAAGGTCGACCCCATGGTTTCCAAATATGATACAGACGGCGACGGCAAATTAAGTCGAGAGGAAAGAACAGCGGCGTTCACGAAAATGTCAGATGAAGAAAGGACAAAAATGATGGATAAAATGCGTGAGCGTTTTGGAGGCCGTAGGCCTGGTGGTGGAAGCGGCAAAAGTCGCGGGTCAGGTGGCGGCAGCAAAAGGCGTCCCTAAAATTCCAGTGTGGAAACCAAATTAGAGGATTTTTCATGCCCCTTCTGGAACTCAGGGACATTCACAAAACCTATCACTTGGGAGGCGAAACCATTCGCGCTCTCGATGGGGTCTCTCTAGACATAGATTCTGGAGAGTTTATCTCCATTATTGGTCCATCCGGCAGCGGAAAATCCACATTGATGCATATCCTGGGATGTTTGGATACGCCCACTTCTGGAACCATCAACCTCGATGGAATGATGATTCATGATGCCTCTGCACGCCAGTTGGCTGCCATTCGAAACAAGAAAATTGGTTTTGTTTTTCAGTTTTTCAATCTCTTGCCCAAGTTAACCGTTCGCCAAAACGTGGAACTGCCAATGATTTACAGTGGACTCAGCGGCAAAGAACGCCGAGAGAGAGCAATGAATTCACTAAGTTCGGTTAACATGGAGGACCGCAGCAAGCATCGCCCCTCTCAGTTGTCCGGAGGACAACAGCAACGAGCAGCCATCGCCCGGGCATTGGTCAATGATCCCCGGATCATCTTTGCTGACGAACCGACTGGAAACCTTGACTCAAACACCGGTGTGTTGATCCTTGAGATGTTTGATAAACTGCATCAGGAGGGGCGAACTGTCATGCTTGTAACGCATGATCCTGAAATTGCAGCGGTCACACCGCGCCGGATCGAGATTCGAGATGGGAAGATTGCCAACGAAATTGATCCTAAACTGGCTGGGGAGATTCCTAAATTTGGCCAGAGCAAATAGATTAACTATTGAGCCAACCATCGATATGTCAGCATGAACTTGAGTTCGATCATCGAAAGTGGATTCAAGGAAATCTGGGCTCACTGGTTCCGGTCACTACTCACAATGTTCGGAGTTATCCTGGGTGTGGCTAGCCTGGTAACCATGTCCGCCTTTGTTAAAGGAAAGGAAAACCTACTTAAGGATTCCCTGGCTGAATCCGGAGGACTGGAACGAATCATAGTGGATGACAATGATGATCTGCCTGATTACCAAAAACATCTTGAAGACGAAGCTAATGGGATGACGTTGAAAGATGTCTACGCCTTACAAAAAAATGCGCCCCTAGTATACAACGTAACCCCGGTGATTGAAAAGAGAAGCTACCGCGGATCACTTCGTGTCAGCAGAAAAGGCAAAAGAGTCCGCTATGCATCAGTAAAGGGAACCTGGCCGAGCCTTATGGAAATTGAAGAGCACGAACTGGAACACGGTCGCGTATTCTCGGACATGGACGACCTTCTAGCCAATACAGTATGCATCATAGGTACCCAAATCCGAAATGATCTTTTTGGGGAATACGACAACCAGGGGGAGGAAATCGTTCCTATCGGCGAAAAAATCATGATCAACTATATTCCGTTTAAAATTATCGGAATGTTCAAACAGTACATGAGCGAAGAGGACCGAAAAAAGAAAGAAGAGGCGCGTGCTGCCGGCCAAACCGTAGCTCGACCTGATTTTAGAGCAGCTTACATGTCCGGTGACCGCCAATCTGGCACAGCGATGAGGATTTACAGCATGAAGAATTCAACCATTATGATTCCCATCAATACGTTGGTTTCGAAGCTTGATTCAGATTATGACAGGGGAAGCAACATGGACCGTTCGTTATCCAAGGTAGCCATGAAGATCTACGACGTGTCAACGCTCGAAAAATCCCTGCAACAGGTTCGCAATGTTCTGATGCAAACACACAAAGGGTTGGAGGACTTTGAGTTTGAAACACAGGAGGGTTTTGCTGGTGACATTAACCTGTCGATCCAAAATGAACGAATCAGCGGGATGTTCATAGCTGGCATCTGCCTGCTCGTAGGCGGCATCGGTATCGTAAACATCATGCTTTCCAGTATCTCGGAACGCGTCCGGGAGATTGGCATTCGAAAATCTATAGGAGCGACAAATATGGATGTTTTTCTGCAGATTTTGACGGAAAGTATTGTCATTGCTGTGGCCGGTGGAATCGCCGGGTTGATCGTTTCCCCCATCCTTGTCAATACATTGGCCAGTTTTGCTGACAACACCACTCCCCCTGTAATGACCGCTTTCGCAATGGCAGTCGCCTTCGGCTTCAGTGTCATTACCGGCAGCCTGGCCGGTCTATTTCCAGCCATCAAGGCAGCAAAACTGGATCCCATCCAAGCATTACGTTACGATTAATCCACTCGAAGGATGATCTTTTTAAACACACTCATGATTGGACTGAGGGAAATCGGATCCCACTGGTTTCGCTCTACATTGACAATCCTTGGCGTGGTGCTCGGTATCGTGAGTCTTGTGACAATGTCGGCAATTGTAAAGGGAATGGAAAACGCGATGAAGGATCAGATGGTCGTTTATGGCGGAGCGGATAAGATCAACATCGATGAGGATGAGCCACCCAGTTACCAGGAACACAAACAGGATTACTCCCCGGGCATTACCGTGCAGGATGCCTATGCATTAAAGAAAAATGCCACGCTGCTTCAATGCATTTCTCCAGAGATGCGATGGTCATATGGGCGTGCAAGCTTTCAGGATAAACGGACCTATCTTTCCTCCTTTGTCGGCGTCTGGCCGGATATTATGAATATGGAAGGCTATGAAATTGAACATGGCCGGTTTTTCAGCTCCTATGAGGATCATATTGCAAAGAATGTTTGCGTAATCGGAGCGGATATTCGTGACCGATTATTCGGATCCACTAATCCGGATGGTACACCACTCGACCCGGTTGGTAAAAAGATTAACATCAACTATATACCCTTCGAGATTGTCGGTATGTACAAAAAACTTGAAAGTGAAGCAGACCGAAAAAAACGGGAATACCAGTTAAAGCAACAACAATCCCGTAGCGGCCCAACCCGCGGCAGATCATCTGGTCGCTATTCCAACCGCGACCGTTTTTGGCATAGAAACAACGTGGCCCACATTCCGTTGAATACAATGTGGATGAAGTTTCGTATGGCAACCTCCAGTGCTTCCAGTTCCATTAAGGGTAGGTTTTCCACCAGCAAATCCTCAGAACCGGAGGTCTTTGCCCCAGATCCCAAACTCAGCGACTTTGATGTTAAAGCACTAAATGTGGATGTCCTGGACAAGGCCATGGGGCAAATTCGAAATGTAATGGTTCGCTCCCATAATGGAATTGAAGATTTCTCATTTCGGACGCAGGAAAGTGTATTAACAAATATCAACAAACGCTTGAACAGCGCCCAAATCATCAGGGGCATTATTGCCGCATTAAGCCTGATAGTAGGCGGAATCGGCATCATGAATATCATGTTTGCCAGCATTAATGAACGCATTCGGGAAATCGGTACATTCAAGGCCATGGGTGCCACGGGATCCATCGTGTTTCTCCAGATCATTATGGAAAGCCTTTCGTTAGCCCTTCTTGGCGGCTTATTTGGAATTCCAGCTTCATACGGTTCCGTCTGGCTACTCACTCAATTGGTTCCCACAGAGAACACTCCCCAAATAACCGCCGAAGTACTGGCCATTGGCATCGCTTTCAGCGCCTGCGTCGGCCTGCTCGCCGGCCTGTTTCCCGCTTTCAAGGCCTCCCGCCTCGATCCCATTGAAGCGCTTCGGTACGAGTAGACAAGCACTTGTCCAATGCTTGCCAGATAGGATTGTCTTTACTTTCTAGTAAACTCCTTGGGCTTTGTCGCCCCATTAATCCCGCTTGCGCCTGGTCTTTCTGTCGTTGTCGTCATCGCGGTCTCGGTCATCGCGGTCCCGGTCATCGCGGTCCCGGTCATCGCGGTCTCGGTCATCGCGGTCCCGGTCATCGCGGTCCCGGTCATCGCGGTCTCGGTCATCGCGGTCTCGGTCATCGCGGTCTCGGTCATCGCGGTCTCGGTCATCGCGGTCTCGGCCATCATGGTGACGATCACCATCGTGATCATGGTCATGACCAAACAATGCGTCAGAGGTCGACGACACCGCTTTTTCTGGAATATCTACCGTGGCGTTAAATGCCTTGCGGGCAGATTTGAACGGTTGAAACGGAGCCCTAATCGTGTATCCGGTCATCCGGAACGGATACTTGATCACTTTCTCTGTAAGGCTCTCGTGATCCCGATGATGACTGTGATGCCCGCAGCCGACAGTGACCAACGCGGCCACCATAGTGAATAGTATGGATTGAGTTTTCATTTTCATTGGTTGATTCCACTGACCGATAGCCAGAGATTAATCGTTATACACAAGCTGAACCGGGATGGTTACACCATGCTTGCGGCCATGTCAACGACACAGCCTTGTGAAATGGCTGCCGAGCTTTCATCATTGCCCAAGCAGTGAGCGACGACAACCACATCCACCCGGCCATCCAACCGGAGCAGCTTCAGCGGCTTTACCAAGTCAGCAAGGTGATCCACTCGGCCCTCGACCAGCAGGAGGCGCTTGGGTTGATCGTGCGCGAGGCGGTTGCTCTCGTCGGTGCCACCACCGGCTCGGTCGTGCTGATCAACCCCACAGACGGGTTGCTCGAGATACAGGCCGCGCAAGGGCTGCCAGACGCCTCCTCGCGGCTAAAGTTGCGCGTCGGCGAAGGCATCACCGGCTGGGTGGCCCAACACGGCAAACCGGCCCTCGTGCCGGATGTGCGCGAGGACGCCCGCTACGTCCAGATTCACGATCACACCCGCTCCGAGCTGGCGGTGCCACTCGAGATCAACGGGATCGTGCGCGGCGTGGTCAACGTCGACTCTGACCAGCTCGACGCCTTTTCCGGAACCGACCTTGCGCTGCTGACCGAGCTGGCCAGCCAGGCCGCCACCGTCATTCAAAACACTTTCCTGTACGAGCGGTCGCGCATCCGGGCCGACCTGTTCGAGTCGTTCATCGCCGTCGGCCAGGCGATCAACTCCGCCGTGGATCTCGACGACGCTCTCGCCGCCATCACCCGCGAGGCGTGCACCCTGATGAGCGCCCGGACCAGTGCGCTGCAACTGCTCGACGAGAGCGGCGACCGCCTGGCCCTTGTCGCCTCGCATGGCGCGGGAGAGGCCTACCTCAACAAGCCGGACGTCGTCGTGTCCGACAGCTTCCTCGGCTCGGTGGTGCACCGCATGAAGCCGCTGCAGATCGAGAATATCCAGATCTCCCACGCCTACCAGCAGCAGAACATGGCGCGCGAGGAGGGGGTCGTCGCCCTGCTGAGCGTGCCGCTCGTGTTTGGCGGGGACACCACCGGCACGCTGAACATTTACAAGGCCGAGGCGTACGTGTTCTCGAACGACGAAATCCAGATCGCCATGGCGCTGGCCGAGCTGTCCGCCATCGCCATCGAAAAGGCCCGCCTGCTCGAGCGCATCGTCGAGTCGGAGGAGTTGCTGCGGCAGAATGAAAAACTCTCCGCGCTGGGCCTGTTGGCCGGCGAGGTGGCCCACGAGATCCGCAACCCGCTCACCGTCCTCAAGATGCTGTACCACTCGCTTGGCCTGGAGTTCCCGGCGGACGACCCGCGCGCCGAGGACGTGCGGATCATGGGCGAGAAAATGGACCACCTGAACACCATCGTCGAGCAGGTGCTCACCTTCGCCCGCAACGCCGAGCCGCAACTCCAGCCCACCGAGATTAACAAGCTAATCGACGATTTGCGCCTCCTTGTCCGCCGAAAAAGCGCCCAGCAGAATGTCGAGCTGGAAATACGCCTGGCCAAGCGCCTGCCTCAGGTGAAAGCCGACGGGCCGCAACTGAGCCAGGTGTTCCTCAACCTCACCCTCAATGCGCTCGAGGCCATGCCGGACGGCGGACGCCTGACCATCGAGACGCGGGCCATCCACCTGCCGAAGTCTGCACCGGAGCCGACTCACATCCGCATCGAGTTCACCGACTCAGGCTGCGGGATGGACGCGGAGACTCGCGAGCGCGCCTTCACCTCCCTGCTCCACACCAGCAAGCCGGGGGGCAGCGGGCTGGGGCTCGCCATCGTCGGGCGGATTGTCGAGTCGCACGGGGGCCGCATCAAGATCAAGCCAAGCGGCAGCGGCACCACTTTCAGCATTCTGCTGCCACTGGTTGACTGACCAAGCGCTTGGCCACGTCCTCGGTCAACAGGTAGGGCGTCACGGTGTGGTAACCGTCCGTGATCGGTTTAATGTCAGACCTAACAGCTAAGCATTACAACCATTCCCAACACTCTCTCCCAGCGAGAGAGGGAATCAAACGAATGCGCTTGGCCAAGCGCTTGGCCTAGGCGAAGCGGGTTTTGCCGGGGATCGGGATGGCATAGCGGCCGTCCTCGTCCGGCAGGGTCGGCGGAGCCGCCTCCCAGCCGAGCACTTCCGGCATGGTGTTCTCGTTGGAGTTTAGCGCCTCGTCGGCGGTGATCATACGGCCGGAATAGGTGGCCATGCGGCCCATCACAGCGGTCAGCGTGCTGTGTGCGCCGTAGAATGCCTCGTTGTACGGCTTGTTGTTCCGGATGGCGTCGAACAAGTCGTCGTGCTCCTGCTGGTACGGGTTGTTGCCGCCGCCCGGGAATCGCCAAATCTGTTTGCCTTCGTTGCCATACAACGCATGTGGACCGCTTACGGTCGCTCGGCCCCTAGTACCCTGCACGTGCTCGGAGACGCTGTTCCAACAGCCGCGGATGTGGCGGCATTGGCTGAACATGTAGCTGTTGTCGGCGTATTTGTACTCGACGGCGTGATGGTCGAAAATCTCGCCGTGGTCGATGCCGTCGCGAACCTCGCGGCCGCCCAGTCCCTGACAACTTACCGGATGAGTGCCCTTGACCCAGTTGATGACATCTAGGTTATGGATGTGCTGCTCGTCGATGTGGTCACCGCACAGCCAGACGAAGTAGTACCAGTTGCGCATCTGGTACTCCATCTCGGTGAGTTTGCGACCGGCTCGCTGCTCGAAGCTCTTGCGGTCACGCACCCAGACGCCGCCACCGTTCCAGTAGGCACGCGCAGAGACGATGTCGCCGATGGCCCCATCCTGGATGCGCTTGATGGCTTCCTGATACCCCAACTGATGGTGCCGCTGTAGACCTACACCGACCTTGAGATTTTTCTTCTTGGCCTCCTGCGCGGCGGCCAACACTTGGCGGACGCCCTTGCCGTCGACCGCTACCGGTTTCTCCATGAAGACATGCTTGCCCTGCTCGATCGCCTCGGCGAAGTGAATGGGCCGGAAGCCCGGGGGCGTGGCGAGGATGGCCACGTCGGCCATCTCGATCGCATTCTTGTAGGCGTCGAACCCGACGAACTTGTTCTCCTCCTTCACCTGCGCCTTGATGCCGTGTTTTCTTTCCAGGCCCTTTTGGCTGCCGTCCATGCGATCGCGAAATGCGTCGGCCATGGCCACAAGCTTGACGTCGCCGGAGGTGCTGAGCGCCTGGTCAGCCGCACCGGAACCGCGACCGCCGCAGCCGACCAGCGCCACCTTGACGGTGTCATCGGCCTGGGCGAACGCGCCGCGTTCGATCGAGAGGCTGCCAAGCGCCGCCGCACCGCCGGCAATCGCGGAACTGGACTTGAGAAATCCACGGCGATTTAGCCGTGAGTCGTTTTTTGGAGTATTCTTATTGTGTTTCATTAGACGATTTTTGTTCAAAATTGGAAAGGACCCGTCGGCAGCTTAATCCGGCTCGCCCTCGGTTGTCCAATACTTTTGCATATCCTCCGCCGAGGGCACGATCAGCGGCCGAATTACACGAAACCCGAGAAACTGGGTATCGGTGTGGTACCAAATGCTCTTGGGCAATTGTGGATCCTGCTCTTTCCAGTCGAGTGAGGAGAAGATCCGGCCGGCACTGCGGAGCCCATCTGGTTTATCCATCCACGAACCGCCGCGGACAACGCGCGGATAGAGCGTCTTGCCGTACTCAAACGGATTGGTGACAACATCCCCAAACTTGGCGTAGCCATCCGGGATGAACTGGTCGAGCACCCATTCGGACGCGTTGCCGTGCATGTCATGCAAGCCCCACGGGTTGGGTTCTTTTGTGCCGACCTTTTGGTACTTGAAGTCGCTGTTGCCGTCATGCCACGCATACTCGTCAAGCATCGCAGGATCGTCTCCAAAGCTGTACGCCGTGGTGGTGCCGGCACGGCAAGCGTACTCCCACTCTGCCTCGGTTGGCAGGCGGTAGTATTGACCGGTCTTGGCGGTGAGCCATTTGCAATAGGTATTGGCGGCGTGCTGAGTCATGCTGATCGCCGGGAAATCATCGGTGCCCATGCCGAAGCTCATCTCAACATACGGCGTGGTCGGGCGCGCAACGGCATCGGAGAGGGCGTCGAGTTCCGGCTTGTAGCCGCGAATCTTCATCACCATTTTTTCCTCCTCCTCGTAGATGAAGAGCGTGTAGGCGTTCCACGTGGTCTCGGTCTTGGCCATCCAAAAGGGCGCGATTTTCACCTTGTGCTGCGGTCCCTCCGTGTCCTTCCGACCGGCCTCGCTGGGGGGACTGCCCATTACAAATTCGCCGCTTGGGATAGGGATCAACTCGAACTTGATACCGGTGCCGGGGATTTCCTCCTTGTACGATTTCATGGTCGGTTCGAGTTGCTTAATGAGTGACTCGACAGCCTTGTTGCGGATATCGACCACCAGCTTGGGCGCGGCGGCGAGGCTTCCGGTGGCTTCCGGTTTTTCCCCAGTATCGCGCCGCACCTGCTTGAGTTTCACTCCCTCAGGCCAAGCGGCACCCTGCACAATCCAGTCGCGCAACAGGTCGAGTTGTTTCTGCGGCAACGGCCCACCTTTTTTCGTCGGAGGCATCAAGTCGTCATGGTCGGCAGGGAGGATGGCTGTGAGGTAAAGCGTGCTCTTCTCGAGGTCGAACGGCACTACGGACGGATCGGCCTCGCCTCCTCCGAAGGCATACCGGCGCTCGTCGAGTCGCAGGTCGCCCTTGTCGTGTTCCTCGCGGTGGCAACTCACGCAGGATTCCTCTAAAATCGGCTTGATGTCCTTGACGAAATCGATCCGTCGTAACTGATTGATCACCAATCCCTCGGGCCACTTGGCTCCGGCGGCTATCCATTCCTTGAGAACGTTGGCCTGATCGGCAGTAAGCGGATCGCCCTTGGGTGGCATGATGTCGTCATCGTCCGGCGGCAGGACGGTGGAGGTGTAGAGGGTGCTGTCTTCCGGTTTGCCGGATACGACAACTTTGCCATTCTCTCCGCCCTTGAGCAGGTCCTCGAGTGTATGGAGGCGCAGATCCCCCTTGTCCTTCTTCTCGCCGTGACAACTCAGACACGCCGAGGCGAGCACCGGCTGAACGTGTTCCTCAAACGATACCTCCGCCTTGGCCAAGCCGCCCAGCCCAGCCAACGCGGCACCTATAATGAATAAACGATTCTCCATGGTTCTCTTTTCCAAAAGGCGGGTAATGTCCGTGGAGAACCGCGCAATGTCAATCGGCGGGTTTAGCTTGGCCAAGCGCTGCCGGTTTGCCGCTTGCCGCGCACCCGGCAGCCCGGTAGGTTTTCAGTTCGTCTCAATGGGAACAATTGCTCCACGACGGAACGGCTTCACGCTGATCGAGTTGCTGGTCGTGATCGCGATCATTGCCATCCTCGCCTCGCTGCTCCTGCCCGCGCTTGGCCGGGCCAAGGAGAAAAGCAAGGCCGCCCGCTGCAACAGCAACCTACACCAGCATGCGCTGGCGTTTGCCATGTATGTCGATGACAACGAGGACTACTACCCGGCCTATTCGCAGTGGGGCACGCTCGGCGGCAAAAAGGGCGAGATGACCCTGCACGGCGGCTTGGTGAAACCGGAGAAGCGGCCGCTCAACGCCTACGCACCTTCGTTCGGCGTGTTCCACTGCCCGGCCGACAAGGGCGACTCGCTGCACACCGACAAGTTCCCGAAAAAAATCCGGAGCTGCTACGACGGCTGGGGCAATAGTTACCTGACCGTGTGGTCGGTGGAGACGCTGCGCATCCAGCATGTCACCGGCGATTCCAACTACGACCTGCGCAGCTCGCGCCGCCCGATGAAGTCGTCCGAGATGAGCCGCAGCCCGTCGAACAAGCTGGTGACCGGCGACTGGCCGTGGTGGGCGGACCGGAAGAAAACGCACCTCCGGAGCCAGTGGCACAACTACCACGACCAGTATCGGTTCAACGTGCTGCTGGGCGACGGCCACACCGAGTACTTTGAGTTTCCCGACGAGGCATACAACTGGAACTACACTGGCCCGAAGCCGGATCCAAGTTACAAGTGGTGGTGACCCTGGCCCGGCGCCTGTCCAAACTCGGGGTCAGATGAGTTCGTGGATCGGCTTGTGGCCGTGGGTGATGTAGTGCGGTCGGCCGGAGGAATTTCCGTAAATACT
>JASMKO010000117.1 GCA_030749225.1 Verrucomicrobiota bacterium | reverse complement strand
CGACAGGTGATGGTTCATCACATGACTTTTTTCATTAACAGCCTCTGCCACACACTCGGCAAGCAAACTTACTCAACCAAATGCACGGCGAAGGACAGTTGGCTCATGGCGCTCTTCACCTTTGGCGAGGGGTACCACAACTTTCACCACGAGTTTCAGCACGACTACCGCAACGGCGTGAAGCCGTGGCAGTTCGACCCCACCAAGTGGAGCATCCGCGTGCTGGAGAAACTCAAACTCGTCTCCAATCTTCGCCGGGTCCAGAATGAGACCATCGCCGTGGCGGAGATTCGCGAGAAACAGCGGCGGCTCGACGAGCGGCTTTCCGTCCACAAGGAGACCATCTGCGAGAAGGCCCAGCGCCTGTTCGAACAGGCGCAGGACCAGCTCACCACCGCCCACGAGACATGGGAGGCATCCAAGAAGGAATACGCCCGTGCACTGCGCCAACAACTCGACACCACCAAGGAACAGCTGGGCGAGTTGAAACAGCAGATGGAGCAGTCCGTGCTGGAGTTGCGCCAGGCGATCCGCGACTGGCACAACGCCCACCAGGGGCTCGTTCTACAACTCACTTGAGCCAAGCACTTGGCCAAGCCCACTTTTCAGGACGGCGCTTCAAGCGCCGTTTTTGTTTTTCTCGCCCCCACACAACCATCGACTCAGTCAATACATCCATTGAATTTATCAATGACCCGGCTTTAGCATACCTGCGTTAAACTAACTCCGGCCAGCGATTGCTGGCTCATTGCTCAACAGCCCCGCCTGCGAGAAATCGTGGGCGGGGCAACTTTTGTCCTTTCATGCCCAACCAAGCGCAACAACGGGTTTGCCTCCGCCCCGCCCTTCGGTCACCATTCGGCGACGTCCTTGTTTCCAATGAAAACCAGACAGTTTATCCAAAGCATTTCAACAGTCTTGGCATTAACCGTCGCCGGCCCGGCGACCGCCAAGGATTCCCAGACACTCGACGTTTACTGGGTGGACGTCGAAGGCGGCGGCGGCACGCTGATCGTGACGCCTGCCGGCGAGTCGATCCTCATCGACACCGGCATGCCGGGCGGCCGCGATCCCGGGCGCATCCACAAGGCAGCCACCGAAGTCGCCGGCGTGAAGCAGATCGACCATCTTATCGTGACGCATTTTCACATCGACCACTTCGGCGGTGCGGCGGAATTGTCCCAAAAAATGCCAATCAAAAACGTGTGGGACAACGGCATCCCGGAACGCGATCCGGACGGCCGAGCCAATTCCAGTTTTTTGCTCCGCATCAAGCCTTACAGGAACATGAGCGTCAGCAAGCGCCACGTCATCCAGCCCGACACAGAGCTGCCGCTCAAGCAGGTGCCCAGCCAGCCCGAGGTGCGCGTGCGATGCATGGCGGCAATGCAGAAATTCGTTGATGCACCCAAGGGTACACCGCGCAATCCGCTCACCGACCAGGTCAAGTTGATCAAGGAAGACACGACCGACAACGCCAACAGCATCGCCGTGGTGGTCGAACTGGGCGGCTTCCGGTTTTGGGACGGTGGCGACCTCACTCAAAACACAGAGGCGCGCCTAGTCACACCGCACAATCGCGTCGGCAACGTGGACGTTTACCAGGTGAACCATCACGGGCTGGACTACAGCAACAACGCCGTGTTCGTCCGGAGCCTTGCGCCAACCGTCTCGGTGATGAACAACGGCGTGACCAAGGGCTGCGGCCCCGCCTCCTTCGCGGCCGTCAAGGGCGCCGGGGTCAGCGCGATGTATCAACTCCACAAAAACCTGCGTGCCGACGTTGAGAACAACACAGCGGACGAATTCATCGCCAACCTCACCCGCGACTGCAACGCGCACCACATCCACATGTCTGTCGCCCCTGACGGCCGGAAGTACACCATCAGCATCCCAGGAAACGGGCACAGTCGAACCTACGAGACGCGCGAAAAATAACCGCTACCACCGGCCAAGCGCCCGCCGGGCCAAGATGATTTACCTCGACCACCTCACCACCACCCCGCCGCTGCCGGCAGTGGTCGACGCCATGCAGCCCTGGCTAAAGGCGCAGTTCGGCGCACCTGCGGCGCTGCACCGGCACGGCTTCGAGGCGCGCGACGCAATCGACAAGGCCCGGGCGCGCTTGGCCAAACTGGTGAATGCCGCCGAATCTGAGGAGATTATTTTCACTTCCAGCGGCACGGAGGCGATCAACCATGCGGTCAAGGGCGCCGCCCTGGCCAAGCGGCGGTTCGGGAACCACATTGTTACCACCCCGATCGAGCATCCGGCTGTCCTCGGCTCGATAACCTGGCTCGAAAGCCACGGCTTCAGCAGCACGCAGGTTGGCGTCGATGGCCAAGGCAGGATCGATCCCGGTGCACTTGGCCAAGCGATGACTGATGATACCGTCCTTGTCTGCCTGCACCATGCGAGCCACGACCTAGGCACCATTCAACCGGTCGCCGAGGTGGCCGAACTGACCGGCGCGCGCGGCATCCCGTTGTTTGTCGATGCCACCGCTAGCGGCGGCTGGCTGCCGATCGACATCGGACAACTGAGCGCCGATCTGCTGGTCCTGTCGCCGCACCGGTTTGGCGGCCCAAAAGGCGCGGGCGTGCTATACCGAAAACGCCGCATCGGTGTCGAAAATCTCATCCACGGAGGTATGCAGGAGAGTGAATGCCGCGCCGGGACGGAAAACGTGGCCGCCATCGTCGGGGCCGGCGTGGCCGCGAAACAAGCCGGGACCACGCTTAACCAAGCGGCGGCCCATGCAGCCAATCTGCAAGTGCGGCTGCTCGAGGGGATTCGCCAGGCAGTCGACGGGGTTCACTTGAACGGCCCCGAACCGGGTAACGGGCGGCTGCCGCACCAACTCAGCCTCAGCACCGAGGGTGTCGAGGGCGAAGCCCAGGCGCTGTTGCTCGATGTGCGCGGCGTCGCCATCGCCGCCGGGGCGGCGTGCACGACTCGGTCGATGCAACTGCCACCCGCCCTGCGCGCGATCGGGCGCGACGCTGACCTGGCCAGGGGCACATCTCTATGGGGTATCGGCCGCGACACCACAGAGGCGGAAATTGACCGGGCGATTGAATCGTTTGCCGCCGTCACCGCCAAGTTGCATGCCATGTCTCCGGCGAAATAATTTTTTGCCAACAACGACAAAGTTCCCTTGAAACCGTCTGTCGCAGCGTGTAAATACCCCGACGCGAAATTGATTTCGACATGGCTGAAATAGAGGACAAATACGAAGACAACGTTGCCGGTAAATTTTTTGTAGATGATCAGTGCATCGACTGTGATCTCTGCCGTGAGACCGCCCCGACCTGCTTCATCCGGAACGAAGACGGGGGCTACTCCTTCGTCACCAAGCAACCGGAAAACGAGGAGGAGGAGGAACAGTGCAAGGAGGCCATGGAAGGATGCCCGGTGGAAGCCATCGGCGATAACGGTGCCCAATAGCCCCTAATTTCTGCAGCTGTTTCTCTGCAGTTGACGCCGCAGCAGATCCAGCGCTTGATGCACCGTGGCGTGCTTGAAAGCCTCCCGGCCGAAGGGGTTGAACTTCCGAACCGCCACTGGACGCCGCCCCCTTGAGGCCAAGCCAAGCCAGACGGTGCCAACCGGCTTCTCGAGCGTGCCACCGTCCGGCCCAGCGATGCCGGTGACGGAAAGAGCATGATCGGCTCCACTCGCCACAAGGGCTCCCCCGGCCATCTCGAGCACCACTGGTTTACTCACCGCGCCGTGCTGCGATAGCGTGAACGGATTCACCCCTAGCAGTTGCTGTTTCATCGCGTTGCTGTAGGACAGCACACCGCCGGCGAACACGGCGGACGCCCCGGACACATTGGTGATGTGGTGCCCGAGCAACCCGCCGGTGCACGATTCCGCGACAGCCAATGTTTCACCCGTGGCGATCAACCGCCCGACCACCGCCTGCGCGATCGTCTCATCGCCCGTGCCGTAGATGTGTTTGCCGATCGCCGCCCGGATCACCACCTCCGCCTCCTCGATAAGAGCGGGCACGTTTGGGCCGCTGCCACTCAACCGAATGTCGACCTGCCCAATTCGTGCGCAATAACCCAGTTCAAGCCCACGCTCCACCAGCGGCTGGAGCAGCCCGTTAAGCGTCTCCTCCACCATCGATTCGCCGATGCCCAGGCTGCGCAGTATCCGGCAATGGAAATCGTGCTGCAACGGCCACTTCTTTTCGAGGAACGGCAGTACCTGCTCATCGAACATCGGGCGCAGTTCGCGCGGCGGCCCGGGCAGCAGAATCAGCCACGCCAGTTCTCCTCCGGTCCTGAACGGGTTGGGCGACACCTCGATGGCCAGTCCGGGCGCAGTGCCGTGCCGGTTCGGGAACACCACCGCACCTTCCGGCACCTGTGCCTGCACCAACACCGACTCCGGCATAGGCCGGTTGCGATGCTTGAAGAAGCCCTCAATTTGTGCCGCGACCGATGCGTCCCTGCGAAGCGGCCGGCCCATTAGATCGGCCAAAAGCTGTCTTGTCAGGTCGTCGTCGGTCGGACCAAGACCGCCTGTGGTAATCACAAGCCGGGCGCGTCCGAGCGCGACCTGCACTGCCCCGCAAATCGCTGGGCCGTTGTCCGGCACGGTGAGCTGCCGCGAAAGCAGTCGGCCACGATCGGCCAGACGCTGGCCAAGCCACTGCTTGTGGGTGTCGAGTACCTGGCCAAGCAACAACTCGGTGCCGATGGTGATGAGTTCGATCTCCATCCTCGGCCCGCCAGTATCGGGGTGAGCCGCAGCCGAGGGCAAGCTTGGCCACGCGGCCGCCCTGTGATTGACCTTGGCCAAGCTCGGACGCATCCTGCCGCACATGCAACATTCCCCCGGTTTTTTGGCGGTGGTCGATGAGGCCCGCGCGCGGGTCAGCGAGATCAACCTGACCCAAGCCCGCGAATGCCTGGCCAGCAACCCAGACACCATCCTGATGGACGTGCGCGAGGACAAGGAATGGCTGGCTGGCCACGCGGCGGGCGCTTTTCACTTAAGCAAGGGAATCCTCGAACGCCACATCGAGTCGGCGGTGACGGACAAGGGCGCGGAAGTGATCATGTATTGCGGCGGTGGCTTCCGCTCAGTACTCACAGCGGAAATAGCCGGGCGGATGGGCTACACGAACGTCCACTCACTCATCGGTGGCCACAAGGCGCTGGTCAACGCCAGCTGGGAAATGGTGGGCGGCAATTAAACCGCCGGCGCTTGGCCAAGGGGACTACTTGATCCTGTTGAAGGTGGCCTGCAGAATGTCGGAGGACGACTTGCCCTCGAACTTGTCCTGGGCGGCCTCGATGACGCCGGCCTCCAGGGCGTTCTTCGTCGGCCGATCCACCTGATAGAAAATACCGAATCGGCCCGGGAAATCCTCGCTGGCCAAGGCGTACGCCGCCGCCTCGTCGGTGAGGTCGTGATCCTCCGGCACAAGGTTGAACTCGCCCCCCTTCCGGGGATTGGAAGCATCAAAGGCACCCGGGTAAAACTCGGTGCACTCGCTCAGACACTCGATGAAACTGAAGCCGTCATGATCCATCGCGGCATCCATCATCTCGAGTAGGTGCTTCGGGTTGGTATGCGTGGTGCGTGCAACGAAAGTAGCACCGGCCGAGATCGCGAGCTTCATTGGATTGATCGGCCGGTCAAGCGCTCCCCAACCGTCGGTCTTGCTCCTGAAACCGAGCGGCGATGTCGGCGAGGTTTGCTTCTTGGTCAGCCCGTAAACGCAATTATCCATGACCACATAGGTCATCTTGACGTTCTTCCGAGCAGTATGGACGAAATGGTTGCCGCCGATTGAAAAGGCGTCGCCGTCGCCGCCGAAGGTAAACACGTGCAGGTCAGGCCGCGAAAGCGACAGGCCGCTGGCAAACGACAACGCGCGGCCGTGGATGTAGTGCACACCGTGCGCCTGCACAAAGTACGGGAACCGACTGGAGCAGCCAATGCCGGCTACGGTGGTCACGTTCTCGTGGGGGATGTTCCGCTTCTGGATCAGTTTGTAGTAGATGGAGAGTACGGAGAAATCACCGCAGCCTGGGCACCAGGTCGGGTGGTCGGCGGTGATCTCTTTTTTAGTCACTGGTTGACGGTCCCCGGCGTCCTGCGTGGGCTGCTCCAATGTCGCGCTGTCACTCATGTTGTTAAAAATGTATCAGACCGCAGCTTCCTCTTCTAAACGCGCCTTAACGCGCTCGATGATCTCCGAAACTTTCCAGCGCCGAGCAGCGGTCTTGTTGATGCCCTTGATGCGCGCATCGGCGTACCGGGCGCGGAGTATGCCGGCCAACTGGCCGTAACCGTAAACGCCGCCATCGTTCATCTCGACGATATAGACCGACTTGAACCGAGGGAGAATGTCCTCCAAGCCGGTCGGCAGCGGGTTGATGTGCTTCATGTGCATTGTAGACAAGGTGTAGCCCCCGTTGCTGAGTTGCTCCACCGCCTCGAGGAGCGGCCCCCTGGTCGACCCCCAGCCCACTAACAACACATCGCCGGATTCCGGCCCGAATATTTCCGGGGCAGGCAACTCGTCGGCAAGTGTCTTGAGCTTGTTGCGGCGTTTTTTGGTCATGGAGATATGGTTCACAGCATCACCGCTGGGATGCCCCGACTCATCATGTTCCAGGCCAGTCACCACGGGGTAACGGCCATCCTCGATCCGTGTGCCGGGAGCGCGGTGTCGGCTGAGTCCGTCCCCGGACGACAAGTCGTACGGCTTGTGAGATGGTACGGGGCTCAGGTCCAGTTTGATGTCATTGCAAATCGTGTTCAGATCCGGCTCGTTGAACGCCTCAATGCGGGTGGCTATGGCCTGATCGCTCAGCACAAAAACGGGTACGCTGTATTTACGGGCGATATTCACCGCCTCGATGGCGGTATAAAAACAGTCTTCCACGTCGGAGGCGGCCAGCACCACGCGGGGCGAGTCGCCGTGGCCGCCGTAACAGGCGATGTTGAGGTCTGACTGCTCGACGTCGGTCGGCAACCCGGTGGAGGGGCCACCGCGCTGAATGTCGATCACCACTAATGGCATCTCCGCCATGACCGCCCAGCCGATGGCCTCGGTTTTCAGTGAAATACCCGGGCCACTTGAACCGGTGACCGCCACTCGCCCTCCGTAGCTCCCGCCGATCGCCATCGAGACCGAGGCGATCTCATCCTCACACTGGATGAACGAGCCGCCGTACTTAGGTAGCTCACGCCGAAGCAGTTCCATGATATCGGTCCACGGCGTAATCGGGTAGCCGGCGCCAAAACGAACCCCGGCAGCGATCAGCCCGTAGCCGATCGCCTCGTTGCCGGACATCACAACCTGGTTCGAGCGCTCCGCCCCGCCCCGGGCCAGGCTGAACAGGTTGGAAAGGTCGTCGGAGTGGTAACGATAACCCGCCTGGAATGCATCCATCGCTGTCTTTACGACGCTTTCGCCCTTGCCGCTGAACCGCTCGTTGATAAGCCGCTCGAGTTTCTCCGTGTTGAGGCTGAACATCCGGCCGATCAAGCCAAGCGCATAAATATTCTTGCCCTTGTCCCGGGCCGTGCCGCCTATCGCCTCGATGGTCAGGCTGGA
Organism: Verrucomicrobiota bacterium; assembly: GCA_030749225.1. Classification (GTDB taxonomy): domain Bacteria; phylum Verrucomicrobiota; class Verrucomicrobiia; order Limisphaerales; family UBA1096; genus UBA1096. The sequence continues at coordinate 51,146 of JASMKO010000117.1, read as the reverse complement.
GATGGCGATGCCAATGTGCCGGTACTTGGTCAGCCATTCCTCGTGCGGCTCCACATGGTCACTGTCGTAGACCAAGATGCCCTCCTTGGCCAGGTTGTTGACGTGATTGTCGTAGGAGTGCTGGTAAAATGCGAACAACACATCAGCCTTATCACCGGGGCTGAGCACCTCGCCGGAGCCTAGGCGCACCTGGAAAATGGACGCCCCACCCGATATGGTCGACGGTATCGTCATCATGGTCATGACCTCCCGCTCACTCCGCCCGGCCAAGCGGGCCAAAAACCCGCCGATGGACTGAATGCCGTCCTGGGAATTGCCCGCAAGGCGGATCGTCACCTCCGAAATAGAGGAGGGCTGGGAATCGCTCCCATTGTTGGCCTCCGAAACGGTCGTCTCGCTCATCAAGAAAGTTGAATGATGCCGCCCCAATCGCCCCCATGAAACGGGAGCGGCGCGGGCGAAATTAGCAATCTTTTTGGACGTGTCAACCGATTATCTGTTCTAATGCAGATTATTTTATCTGCTTCACTACCGAGGTCATTCCAAGTATAAACTTGACCAGGCTCATGTCTCCAACTCGCGCCGGATCAGAGCCATCAACCCGTCGTACTCCGTGGCCGATTTGAACTGCGGAAACTCAGCCCGTACATTTTCCGGAGCCCGAAACAGGAATCCGGTATCGGCCTCGCCGAGCATCGTGGTGTCGTTGTATGAGTCGCCGGCTGCGATCACCCTGTAATTCAGTCCCCGGAAAGCCGCCACGGCCCGACGCTTCTGATCCGGCTGCCGCAGCCGATAGTGGGCCACCCGTCCCTCGCCGTCGATCTCGAGTCGGTGGCACAACAAGGCCGGCCAGCCCAGTTGCCGCATCAGCGGGGAGGCAAACTCCTCGAATGTGTCCGACAGGATGACCACCTGCGTGATTGAGCGTAGCTCGTCGAGAAACGCCCTGGCTCCCTCCAGCGGCACGAGCGCGCCGATCACCTCCTGGATGTCCGCGAGTTTAAGGCCGTTCTCGGCGAGAATGGCCAGGCGGCCGCCCATGAGTTCATCGTAGTCCGGGATGTCACGCGTGGTCAGCTTGAGCCGCTCAATGCCGGTCTTCTCGGCAAAAGCGATCCAGATCTCCGGCACCAGCACACCCTCCAAATCGAGTGTGACTATGGTTTGTCGTTTTTTTGAATTCATCTTTGCTTAGCCGAAAAGAAAACGGCGCAGACTTTTGTCTACGCCGTAAACTAATCAAGCAAGTTCAATCTTACTTGGAATAGTCTAATGTAACCTTAGTTGTATCCTGATTCACCATGGGCAGTGAGGTCCAAACCTTCCTCTTCCTCGCTGTCCGAAACCCTCAAACTTCCACCACAAATGGCTTTCACAACAAAAAGAATCACTGCTGTTACAATCAAGGTATATACAATCGTAATCACGGAAGACTGAAGCTGAATCAAAAACTGTGATCCACTCGAATAGTCAGCACCACTTTTGCCACCGAGTACACTTGCTGCAAAAAAAGCCACCATCAAGGTTCCCACCAATCCGCCAACGCCATGGACGCCCACCACATCGAGAGAATCGTCATAACCGAACCTAGATTTCACCGTTGTAGAGGCAAACCAACAAATTAATCCTGAAGCGGCACCAATAGCCAACCCTCCAATCGGTCCGACATCCCCAGAAGCAGGAGTAATCGCCGCTAAACCCGCAATGGCGCCTGTCACAGCCCCAAGGACACTCGCCTTTCCATGCTTCATCTTCTCACACAATGACCAGACGATCGTGGCCGTGGCTGCGGACAAATGCGTCACAACTAACGTCTGGGCCGCATCACCATTGGCAGCCAAACCACTACCAGCGTTGAAACCGAACCAGCCGACCCAAAGCATGCCAGTACCAGTGACGCACATAGGCAAGTTATGCGGCTGTAACTGGGCACTACCGTAGCCTTTACGAGGACCAACCATAATACAGGCCACTAACGCACCGACGCCAGCAGTCAAGTGGACCACAATTCCACCAGCTAAATCTTTTGTTCCCCATTCAAGCATAAACCCATTCCCACCCCACACCCAGTGGCATACGGGAGCGTAAACCAATATAGACCACAATATCGTAAAAAGAATAACTGCGGAAAACTTCATACGCTCCACAAACGCACCCACCATGAGAGCAGGAGTAATGATGAAGAACGTCATTTGGAAAGCGAAAAAGAGATAGTCCGGCAATCCGCCATCACTCATACCTGAAGTCGTAATCCCACTTGCAAACAAATGACCCAAACCTCCCCAAAGTGGACTTGCATCGCCGAATGCTATTGAGTAACCGCAAATCACCCATACGACCGACATAACAGCGGTAATGATAAAACAGTTCATCAGGACCGATAAGACGTTTTTGCGAGCTACAAGCCCGGCATAAAATAGAGACAATCCTGGGATTGTCATAAATAGCACCAATGCAGTAGCCGTTAATATCCAAGCCGTATCAGCGGCGTTTAGTGTTGGGCCATCGGCAGCTTGCGCCATGGCGGTTGAAGGGATCAGGCAGAAGCCTGCCAATAACGATGCGATGCAAGCGATTCGTTTCATTTACAGCTCAGTTTTGTTTTTTGGTTATTTTATTTTGTTTACGATGAGGAGGGCAACAATCCCACAGTTTATATGGTCAAGTTAACTCATTGCTCACCAATTTTTTGCAGCAATTTTTATTCCGTTTTTAGGCATAAAAAACCTTCAGTAATCATTAATGTTTTCGGTCAAAAAATTTCATCTAATATCAAAATACGTAAATTTTGATGACTAATTATGTGCATAATGTTTTTTTTTGAGCCGACAGTGCAAAATTAAACAGTATTTAAAATGCAAAAAAAGACAATTTATATTATATAATATCAGATTAAATATATCATTGAATTCGAAACTAAAGAAAAAAGTACTTGGTTTTCGTACAGGCAGTTAATTGGGAAAGCCTTCGTAGAATTTGGCATCGTTATTGCATCCCGAATCGCCTGCGACGGACTTCAGCCTACAAAACAGAAAAGACTTGATAGTCCAAGCTATAAGCACCCTTAATGGGGCGGGGCCTTTAAGAGGCCCTTGTTTTGTCGCTTGGTGAGGTTTCAGGCGGCTTGGCGTTTTTTTTTAATAATCATGAGTAAAGCAAAATTAGAATACATCTGGCTGGACGGCTACAAACCGACCCAAAGCCTGCGAAGCAAGACCAAAGTCGAGACCGACTTTGGTGGAACATTGGAAGACTGCCCCGTTTGGGCCTTTGATGGCTCCTCCACGGAGCAGGCCGAAGGCAACGCATCCGACTGTCTCCTCAAACCCGTTGCCCTTTTTCCTGATCCGGACAAAGTCGGCACCGACAACTGGCTGGTAATGGCTGAAGTCATGAACGCCGACGGAACTCCGCACGAATCCAACGGCCGGGCAACCATCGACGATGACGATGACGATTTCTGGTTCGGCTTTGAGCAGGAGTATGCCTTGTGGGACGTTGACACGAACCTTCCCCTTGGCTTCCCGAAGAACGGCTTTCCCGGGCCGCAGGGCCCATACTATACCTCCGTAGGCGCCGCCAATGCGATCGGCCGCGACATCGTTGACGAGCACCTTCAGGTCTGCCTAGACGCTGGACTCAACGTCGAGGGCATCAACGCCGAGGTGATGATGGGACAGTGGGAGTTCCAAATTTTCGCCAAGGGCGCCGGCCGCGCTGGCGACGAGATCTGGGTGGCCCGCTATCTTCTAGAGCGGATCGGCGAACGTTATGGGGTTGGGGTCAACTGGCACCCGAAACCGGTCAAGGGCGACTGGAACGGTTCTGGCATGCACGCCAACTTCTCCTCCGGAGCCATGCGGGACCAAGGCGGCAAGGATCTCATGACCAAAATTTGCGAGGAGTTTGGTAACAACATCGCAGAGCACATCGACGTTTACGGTGCCGACAATAACCAGCGCCTCACCGGCCTGCACGAGACGCAGTCGATCGACAAGTTCAGCTATGGCGAGTTCGACCGCGGCGCATCGATCCGCATCCCGGTGGCCACTATCCAGAACGACTGGAAGGGCCGGCTGGAGGATCGGCGACCGGCGTCCAACGGCGACCCGTACAAGATCGCGGCGGTCATTATCAAGACCACCAAGAAGGCGATCGGCTAAGGACCGCACGACACCTTTTACACTGCAAGACCGGCGAATATCTCGCTGGTCTTTTTATTTGGTCAAGCGCTTGGCCTAGCGGGGGTCAACCGCCCTCCTGAGCGATGGTGCTAATCAAGCGAACAGCGATCACGACGGAGAGCAGCAGGAGCAACAGGCCGGAGACGTGGGAGAATCGGACGAGAGTCTTGTCGGAGAAGCGGTTCCGCACGCGGGCACTGCCAAAGACGAGCAGCAGGAACCAAACGGCAATGCCTAGGCCAGCACCCGCAGCACAAGACATGCGGCTTTGCCAAGCCGGCTGCAAAGTGCCGTTGGCCAGCAGCACGGCGGATATCATGATCCAGAACAGGAGCACGTTGGGGTTCACCAGCACGCGGACGAAGCCTGTCCAGAATATGGTGTGCGGATGCAGCCTCTGCTCGATCTTCCGGGCGCGCTTGCCCTGCACTGTCACAGTGTCTGCCATTAGGTAGCGGATCCCGAAGAAGGTCACTGCCAGAAAACTGATCAACTCCACCGTTGCCCGAAGGGTTGGATCGTCGAACAGATTCGCAAACCCGCCGAAGGCAATGACGCAATAAATTATCTCCATTAGCAGCGCGCCCACCGCGATGATCAACGCCCGTGTCCGGCCACTGTGGATGCCCTCCTCCATGATGGCGACATTGATAGGGCCGACCGGCACCGCGCAGACGAACCCGGTCAGCGCCCCCGCGCCGATGGCCAGCGCATAGTCAGCAGGGGTCATGAATGCGGCCTTGGGGACTACTCGTCGTCAAAATCCTCCTCAATTTCCTTCCTCAGTTTTCGCGACAATCGCGGCCGCACGAAACCGTAAACCAGATACGACGTGAAAATAAGGGGTAGAACGATCGGCACGAGGTATTTCCATAAAAAAACAAAACAGGCTACCACCACCGCAGCGGTAACAAACTTTGTAAAAGGTCGGCGCGACCGAAAATCCAGTTTTTTGAACGACGGGTACTTGACCTCGCTGACCATCATCACCGAGAGAAACACCAGCACCGCCAGCAATACCCAACGCCACGAACTGGTGGGTAAATTTTTCTCCTCCAACCAGAGCAGAAACATCGTCAATGATGCCACCATAGCCGCAGAAGCCGGAATCGGGAATCCGAGGAATTCCCGACTGTTCCCTGAGTCGGGCATTACCGAGAGACAATTGTAGCGAGCCAACCGTAGTGCTCCACACAGCAAATAGACCGATGCCACTACCAGGCCAAGCCTCTCAATTTCAACGTTAAAGTCGTGCAGGATCACCCTCTGCACCAGAAACGCAGGGGCGGCTCCAAACGAAATAATATCTGCCAGCGAATCAAACTGAAGCCCAAACGGGCTTTCTTTGCCAACCAATCGCGCGATCCTCCCATCCAGTCCGTCGAACACAAACGCTCCCAAAATCAGCCAAAGGGCATTCTTGATATTATCAATGTCTGCAACACTGAAAATCGCGGAGCAGTAGCACAACGAAGATGCGCAGCAGGCAGCCTCCAAACCGGGAACCACCTGCACGATGAATGTCAGCGCGAGAAACCCACACAACAGGTTGCCTGCTGTCATCAGGTTGGGCAGAAAATAAATATGCAACCGCTCACCGCTGGGAGGCGTGTCATGTTGTGGGGTTTCGTCGCTCACGATGATGCAGGCATTTCGCTCGCATGCACGCGGTCCTTCCAAACGTACCGGAACATTAGCGTCCGTAGCGCAGCTGTCAACGGAATGGCCAGCACGCCGCCCATAATGCCCCCCAGAAGAGTGGTGCCCACCATCACGGCGACAATGATCGTTAGAGGATGCAGCCCCACCCGGTCACCGATGATTTTCGGCGAGATTAAAAGCCCCTCCATCGCCTGCACGGAAGCAAACCAAACCAAGACGAGAATCGGCTTCAGCCAACCGTCATCCGGCACGAACTGGATCATCGCCAGCACGAACGCAGGGATGATGCTTAACGCCACACCGAGATACGGGATGATGCCCAGCACCCCGGCCATGACGCCGAGCAGGACGGCGTATTCCAGGCCGATCACCAGGAACCCGACGGTCAGAAGCGCCCCAACGCACATCGCCACCAGCACCTGCCCCCGGAAAAACACGATCAGGCAGTCGTTGATGGAGCGCAGCACAAACACGATCTCCTCCTTGACCTGCGACTCCCGCACCGGCAGGTAGTCGGTCCAGTTCCGCTTGATGCCCCTCTTCTCAAGCAAAAAGTAAAACACATACACCGGCACCAGGGCTAGGCCGGCCAGGAAACCAAACAGCGACATCACTTTCTTCAACTGCTCCAGCGCCCAGGCTGATATTTTTCCCACGACGTTGACCGTGAACTCCCGTGCCTTTTCGTTGGTCACGCCGACATCCTTCATCCACTCCCGCGGCGCCTCGAACCAGCCCGGGTTGGCCGGCGCGTTGGTCGAGGTGTTGGCCGGGTTGACAATCGAACTCACGTTTTCCTGAAAATTCTTGGCCTTCTTGGGGAACTCGGTGGTGAGCTTGCCAACCTGCGTAATTAACGACGGCACCACCGAGGCCACCATGACCCCCACAAGCAGCACTGCGATACAAAACACCAGGATGATCGCGTTCTGGCGCTTGAAGCCGCGTTTCCGTTGGAACCAATCGACAATCGGGTCTAGCAGGTAGGCGATGACCCCGGCGATCGCCAGCGGGATCAAGACCGAGGAAAGCGTGTTGACCACCCAGGCAACGCCCAGAGTCAGCAGGGCCGCCATCGCCAGTAACACCCCCGCTGCCAGCGTCGTCACCGAGGTCCAGAGGATTCGGGCCTGCTTCTCGGTTGGTGGGGGGTACGCCATCGGTGTCTACTCCTGTCCCAGCTCGACCGCCCGCTCCGTCGACGCACGCACCGCGTTGATGAGCGCGCTACGCACGCCGCCCTCCTCCAACTCGTGAACACCCTCAATCGTCGTGCCGCCCGGACTGCAAACCATGTCCTTCAATTCGCCAGGATGCTGGCCGGTCTCAAGCACCATCCGCGCCGCACCGAGCATGGTCTGCGCGGCCAGCTGGGTCGCGATGTCCCTCGGCAAGCCGGCCGCGACGCCGCCATCGCTCAGCGCCTCAATGATCGTGTAGCCGTACGCTGGGCCGCTTCCGCTCAGGCCGGTCACGGCGTCGATCAACTGCTCCTTTACCTCATATGCCATGCCAACGGCAGAGAGCAGCCGCTTGACCAGCGCGCCGTCGTCCGCCGTCGCCGCTTGGCCAAGCGCGTAACCGCAGGCACCCTCGCCGACCAGCGCCGGCGTGTTGGGCATCACACGCACCACTCGCGCCTGGCCACCGCACGCCAAGTCAAGCTTGGCCAGTGTCACGCCGGCCAAAATGGAAATCACGAGATGGGATTTGTCAAACTGATCGCGCACCAACTCGGTCGCCTCGTTGAGTTGATGCGGCTTAAACGCCAGCACGATGACCTTGGCCTTGTCCAGGACTTCCGCGTTCGAGTCAGTCGTTCCGCAACCAAGCGCTTGGCCAAACGCCTCGCGCCCAGCCGAAACCGGATCACTGGCAATCAAGTTGTCAGGCGAGACCAAGCCGGTATTAACAAAGCCCTTGGCCAATGCGGTTGCCATTCGGCCAGCACCAATGAACCCAATGTTGGGCGTCTCCGTCACGCGTGTTGGGTATCAAACGGCTCTCGTGTCGTAAAGCCAATTTGCCTCAGCTCATCAATGTCCCGAGCTGTCTTTCAATTCAGCCAGCTTGTCGGCGAACCGCTTGGCCAATCGCTCCAGTTCGCCCCAGTTTTCTTCGGTGATGAGTTCCTTTTTCAACAGAGCCGAGCCGACGCCCAATGCCACCGATCCAGCGGCGAGGAACGCCTCCATGGTGTCGAGGTTCACCCCGCCAGTAGGGATGATTCTCAGGTGCGGCAACGGCGCGAGCAGCGCCTTGATGTAGCTTGGCCCCAATGTGTCTGCCGGGAAAATCTTGACGAAATCCGAGCCGGACTCGTGCGCCGCCTGCGCCTCAGTCGGCGTGTAGGCGCCCAGCATCACCGGCCGATCCAGCGCGTGTGCCGCCGCCACGAGCGACGGGCGGTTGATCGGGCTGATGACGTACCTTGCCCCGGCGTCGATCGCTGCGCGGCAGGTGTCGTCGTCAGTCACCGTGCCGATGCCCAACAAGATGTCGTCGCCAAGTTCGCGGTTAACCGTGCGGATCGCCTCAAGTGCGTTGGGGATGCTCATCGTCAACTCCACCGCACGAATGCCGCCCGTGACGAGCGCCTTGGCCAACGGCAGCGCCAGTTCGGGCCGGGGCACACGCACAATCGCCACCAGCCCCTCGGCCACGATTTGTGAGACAATCTGCTCCCGCTCGCTCACTTGGTTTTCCTGAACCAATCGGCCGTATCATTGACGTTGTGCATCACCGTCTTGATCCGGATCGTAAACGCCGCGAACGACGGCTCCTTCAGTTCCAGCGTGTGCGGGATCCGCACGCCGTCCACCGTCTTATAGCCCCGAAAAAACACCCGGGTTTTCACCTCCCTCCCCTGCATCTCGGCAGCGGAGGCTATCCCGGTAACCAGCCCAGTGGCGGCATCAAAGTAAAACGTGTCCGCGTCCCCCTTCTGCGGAGTCATCTTGACAGCAAACATTTTCTTGCCGCCAACCTCCTCCACCCCCTGCAGTTCGATCTTGGGATAGTTTTTTTTGAAATTTAGGTAGGCGTAAAAGTCCGCGTCTATTTTCTTGTTGACCAGTTCGCGCTCGTTCTTTTCGATGACTCTTCCATCCGGGGTTTCAGTCCAGCCCTTTTTGCCGGCGAACACATCGCGGACCGTCCCCAGTCCCTCGATAGTTAATTCCATCGCTTCCTTGTTCGGGGCCGCATGCCGCAGAACAACCGGTATCTCCGCGCCGAAGGCCTCCAACCGGATTTTGCCCCGGGCCTCACGGTTCTCGAGCTTGCGCATCGCCTTCTCGCCGCCCAGCGCCTTGATGTTCCGCTCGAGAATGACATCCACCGACGGCAGCTTGGCCGGGGCCTCGGCCAAGGCGATACTGGCCAATACCGCCAAACCGACCGATGCGATCACAAAATGCCTGATCGTCGTCATCACTTGGGCGGCGACAGTATGTCCCCCGGCGAGCAGTTTGGCAATGAAGTTCGCGCTTGTAAGCCGCCCACAAAACGGGTAGCAAATCCCGGCCGGATCACGGTGTCGGGCGCATATCATGGAGTTGGCTGATTTTCTCACCAAGGAACAGGTTGTCACTGACTTGAAAGCCTCTGACCGCTGGGAGGCGATCGAGGAACTGATCGACCTGCTTGTGGCCAACGGACAGGTCGACTCCGACCATCGCGAGGCGATCGTTTCCGTCGTCAAGAAGCGTGAGACCTCGATGAGCACTGGCATCGGCTTCGGGATTGGCATCCCGCACGCCTCGACTGACATGATCGACAATGTCACCGGCGCCTTCGGCCGCAGCCGAAGCGGGGTCGACTTCGATGCGCTCGACAACCAACCGGTCAACCTCGTGATGCTGTTCCTCGTGCCGCAGGGCCAGTTCCAAAAACACCTCCACACGCTGGCCAAAATCGCGAAGGTGCTGCACAAGAAGGAATTTCGCAAGTCACTCGAGGAGGCCGAGGACGCAGCCGAAATGTACCAGATTATCCGCGGCGCACAGGAGATCTGAGTCCCGCCTTTTTTCATTCAACCAAGCCGTCCGCCCCGCGCTTGGCCAAGCGACACGAAACGTGATCCATCTTGTACTACAGGAAAAACTGCAGCAAGTCGTCAATGCGCTCATGCCCGAGGCCGACGTCTCGAACATCCTCGTCCGCCCCTGCCCCGAGCCGAAGTTCGGTGACTACCAGACTAATGCCCTCATCGGCTTGGCCAAGCGCAACCAACTCAACCCGCGCGAGTTTGCCGCGCAGGTCGTTGAACAACTGGATGTTACCGAATACTGCGAACCGATCGAGATCGCCGGGCCGGGTTTTCTGAATTTTCGGCTCAAGGCCATGGCCCTCTCCGATTCCCTTGCCGGCGCGGCTAGGGGCGAGCACCTTTTTTACCACACGGACGCCGAACCGCGGACGGTCGTCATCGACTACTCCTCACCCAACGTGGCCAAGCCGATGCACGTTGGCCACATTCGCTCAACCATCCTCGGATACGCCCTAGCCAAGGTTTTCCGGTTGCTCGGCCACAAGGTCGTCACTGACAACCACATCGGCGACTGGGGCACACAATTCGGCAAACTGCTCGTCGGCTGGAAGGAGCACCTCGACAAGGAGGCACTTGGCCAGGACGCCCTCGCCGAGATGGAGCGCCTCTACAAGCTCGTCAACGCCGCCTCAGACGGGGATGAAGCCGTCCTCGCCCGCGCCCGGAACGAACTCGTCAAGCTGCAGGACGGCGATGCCGAAAACCTCGCCATTTGGCACGAAATGATCGACCTGTCGCGACACCAATTCGATGAGATTTACAGCCGGCTAAGGGTTAACTTCGACGAGACGCTGGGCGAGAGTTTTTACAACGACCGCCTCAAGGGCGTGGTCGACGAACTCATCGCGCAAGGCATCGCCGAGGAAAGCGAGGGGGCACAGGTCGTCTTTTTCAACGACCACAAGTCGCTCAAGAAACACCCGGCCATCGTCCGGAAAAGCGACGGCGCGGCCAACTACACAACCACCGACCTGGCCACACTCGAGCACCGGCAAAACACATGGCAACCAAGCGAGGTCATCTACGTCACCGACGGCCGGCAGCAGCTCCATTTCCAGCAACTATTTGCACTGTACGACCGCTGGAAGCCGAACCACGGCATGAAATTCAACCACGTCTGGTTCGGCGCGATCCTTGGCGAGGACGGACGGCCTTTCAAGACACGCAGCGGCGAGATCATCCGTCTCGCCGGTCTGCTCGACGAGGCCGAGCAGCGCGCTTTCGATACCGTGAGCAAAAAGAATCCTGATCTACCCGAAGAGGAGAGGAACGAGATCGCCCGCGTCGTCGGCCTTGGCGCGATCAAGTACGCTGACCTCTCCGGCAACCGCCAGAGCGATTACGTGTTCAACTGGGACACCATGCTCGCGCTCGTCGGCAATACCGCGCCGTACCTGTTGTACGCCTTCACGCGCATCCGCAGCATCTTCCGCAAGCTCGGCGACGAATCGTTGACCAGGCCCAAGGCGTTTGCGCTTGACCAAGCGGAGGAACTGACTTTGGCCAAGCACCTGTTGCGCTTCGGCCTCGTGCTCGAGTTGGTCATTGAGGAGTGCCGCCCGAACTATCTTTGCAACTACCTCTATGAACTGGCCGGTCACTTCGGTTCCTTTTACGAGAATTGCCCTGTGCTCCAGGCCGGGGGCGACACGCGAACACAACGCCTCGCCCTCTGCAATCTCACCGGGCAGGTACTCCAGACAGGCCTCGAGACGCTTGGCCTCGAGACAACCGATCGCATGTGAGCCGTGGCCGCGCGGGGCAACAGGCAGGCGGACTCCCGCTGGATCACCGTCGAGGGCGCACGCGAACACAACCTCCGCAACCTATCCATCCGCATCCCGCGCAACCAGCTTGTCGTCGTCACCGGCGTCAGCGGCTCCGGCAAAAGCACACTCGCGTTCGATATTCTTTTCTCCGAGGGCCAGCGCCGCTTCCTCGACTCGCTCAACGCCTACGCACGACAGTTCGTCGAGCAGATGCCCCGGCCCGACGTCGACGCCGTCCATGGCCTGCCGCCCACCGTCAGCATCGAGCAGCGCATCTCGCGCGGCGGCGGCAAGAGCACCGTCGCTACCGTCACCGAAATTTACCATTTCATCCGCCTGCTTTACACGAAGCTCGGCGTCATCCATTGCCCCACCTGCGAACTGCCGGTGCAGCCGCAGACCCATGACGCCCTCGTCAGCAGCCTGAAAAAGGAGGCCAAAAAGCGCGGCGACCTCCTCCTGCTCGCCCCACGTGTACGTAACCGGAAAGGCTTTCACACCGACGTTGGCGAATGGGCCGCACGGCACGGCTATGAACAGGTTCGCGCAGACGGCCGATTTCACCCGACCGCCAAGCCGCTTCGGCTCGATCGCTACAGCGAGCACGATGTCGAGGCAGTCATCGGCCGGCTCAGGAAGCGCGGCTCAAAAAATGTAGCCGCGCTGGTCGCCGAATGTCTCGCCGTTGGCCAAGGCACACTCTTCGCCATCGACGACTCCGGCGGCGAGAGCGTCCATTCGACCGCCAATTCGTGCGGCGGCTGCGGCCGATCATTCGCACCACTGGATCCGAAGGATTTCAGCTACAACTCCGCCCGCGGCTGGTGCCCAACCTGCCGCGGCTTCGGCGAGACATTTTATATCCCGGACATCGACCGCGGCGACTCGCAGGAGGCAGTTGAGGAAACCTGGTTCGGCTGGCAGGAGGAGAACCGTGAGTTGTGCACGGACTGCGATGGCGCGCGGCTCGCTCCCCTCGCCCGCGCCGTCCGGCTGCCTCTGCCGCGCTTGGCCAAGCGCGACTTTCCCGATGAGCCGACGATTGACGCCTTCGCCCAGGCCAGCGTTGGGGCGGCGGGCGGGCTGTTCGCCTCGCTCAAGTGGCGCGGGCGCGGCGCAGAGATCGCACGCGACATTGTGCCGGAGATCGCTTCGCGGCTGGATTTCCTGGGTGAAGTCGGCCTTGATTATTTGCAACTTGGCCGCGCGGTGACCACGCTGAGCGGCGGCGAGGCCCAGCGCATCCGCCTGGCCGCGCAGCTTGGCTCTAACCTGAGCGGCGTGCTGTACGTGCTCGACGAGCCAACCATCGGCCTGCACCCGCGCGACAACCAGCAGTTGCTCGGTGCGCTCGAACAACTCCGCTCGCGCGGCAACTCAGTCGTCGTGGTCGAGCACGACGACGACACGATGGCGCGTGCCGACCACATCATCGACCTCGGCCCAGGCGCAGGCGTCGAGGGCGGCCAGGTCGTTGCCACCGGTTCGCTCAAGCAGATTTTGCGAAACAAACAGTCGCTGACCGGCATCGAACTGGCCCGCCAAAACGATCGCGGGCAAGCGCTTAACCAAGCGCGCCCCACCACCCCTCCCCTGACCCGGCGCGGGGCCAGCCTGAAAAACAAAACGCCGTCGCTCATTTTCCGCGGGTTAAACCGAAACAACTTGAAGAACATATCCGTCGCCATGCCGCTGGGGCGGTTCACCGTCGTGACCGGCGTCAGCGGCTCAGGCAAAAGCACTCTTGTGCGCGACTGCATTCTGCCCGCCGTGCAGGCGGACCTGAAGGCCAAGCGCAAAAAGACAATCGACGTCATCGGGCAGATCAAGGCGGTGCACGAGGTGGACCAGTCGCCGATCGGCCGCACACCGCGCTCGGTGCCGGCGACATACGTCGGTTTTTTTGACACCATCCGGCAACTGTTCTCGCAGGTGCCGGAAGCCAGAATGCGAGGCTTCAGCCCGGCACGGTTTTCGTTTAACAGCGCGCAGGGCCGCTGCCCCGATTGCAAAGGCGCCGGCATCGTGAAGCTCGAGATGAATTTCCTGCCGCCCGCTTTCATGACATGCGACACCTGTGATGGCAGCCGATACAGCCCGGAGGTGTTGGACATCGTTTACAACGGCAAAACCATCGCTGGAGTGCTTGAGTTGAGCGTCAACGAAGCGGCCGATCTGTTTGGAGCCATCCCAAAAATCCACCGCGCACTCAAGGCACTGCAGGACACCGGCCTGGGCTACCTCAAACTCGGCCAGACCAGCCCCACGCTCAGCGGCGGCGAAGCCCAGCGCGTCAAGCTCGTCACCCATCTACTCAGCGGCTTGAGCGACAGCACCCGCCTCAAGGCCGACAACAAGAAGAACCTGTTCCTCCTCGAGGAGCCGACTATCGGACTACACATGGCCGACGTGCGGCGCCTGGTCAAAGTACTGCAGCGCCTGGTCGAAGGCGGCCACACGGTGCTGGTCATCGAGCACAACCTCGACTTGATTGCCGCCGCTGACTGGATCATCGACCTCGGCCCTGAAGGCGGCCAGGCCGGCGGCCAAGTCATCGCCCAAGGTCCCCCTCAACAAGTCACGAAGGCCAAAATCTCCCACACAGGCCGGTTTCTAAAACGGTTTTTTAATTAACAAGGATTAACAGTATGCAAAGAATGAAAAACAATCCTCTCCATTCTGAAGATCCCTGTTCAAATGATGTTGACCAAACTCACGGCAGCGCCTCTACGCGGTAGAACTGCAACACCTCCCGTTCGCTCGGGTCGATGAAGAAGGTGAACGACCGACGGGCAGTAACCGGGGCGCCAACTTTTTGCCACTTGGCCAAGGTGGCATCCGGCTTGCTCCAGACCTGGTACCGCTTGCCGGGCACGCTGCCCCATTGAATCGTCGTTCCCTGCTCATCGACGGTGATGCTGCCTATCTCGAGCAACGGAAACGAACCGGCATCCGTCGGGTTATTGCCGGTCGTGTGTTCCTCGCGGTTGGTGTAGCCGTCCGCGTCGGCGTCCGCGTCGGCGTGAGCCTCGGCGCTCGAAAACACAGAGAACTGTTCCCGCTGCCACCGGTCATCCAGGCCGTCGAAGTTGTAATCCTCCTCGCCTGAGAGAATCTCGACGAAGCCGTTGAGCTGCGCCTCGTTGTTCCCTTTTCTCACGGTCAGGCTTCGCACACCCGGCTCGGCGTTCTTCGCCACGGTCACTTCTACGGAGATCAGGTTAAAACCGTCGAAGGCGTTCCGATCGTAGATTGTTTTTCCGTAAACCACCCCATCGCCAGTGAACCGCACCGTCGCCCCGCTTGTCGGTAGCGTTGGCGAGTAAACGCCGATTGTTTGTTTTTCGCCTTTGCGCTCAAGCGCGAACGGCTCGAACGCCAGCTCGAGCAGGTTTTGGTTTTTGGTCGGCGGCCTCACCGCCGAAACGTAAAATGGTGCACTGCCCTCGGTGACGGCAAAATCCAGTGTCGCCGATTTGCCGGGGCGAACCACCGCCTGTTTGTAGCCGGTTGGCCGAAAATTCGTCTCAGCACCTTGATGCTCGTTCGAGATGTCAATGTCCCGAACCAGCGGCTGGGGCAGCGTGTCCGGCGAATGCAGCGGAGCCACACGAAGCCGATAAGCCGCCGCCGGGAGCGCAATCAACTCATACCGGCCGTTGTGTTCGGTGACGGTCGATTGAATGATGTTGCCGTGGTCATCCT
Source organism: Verrucomicrobiota bacterium (assembly GCA_030749225.1). GTDB lineage: Bacteria > Verrucomicrobiota > Verrucomicrobiia > Limisphaerales > UBA1096 > UBA1096. Next base: position 35,772 of record JASMKO010000117.1, on the reverse strand, counting down.
CAGCCAGCACCACCGCGCCAAAGACGAGGCCGCGTCCCATCGTCACCTTGCCGGTGATCGAGCCGAGCTTGGCCAATGCGGCAGGCTCGCCGTACAGCGCCTGCGCGGCCGCGACCTCGTCCCGCAACAAGCCGACCGCCAGCCCAACACCAGCGCCGGTTCGCGAAAACATCGTCGCCGCACCCAGCGGCGAATGCTGCAAACCGATGAAGTGGCCAAACTCGTGCAAGGCAACTGCCTCGACAAAATTGTCTGCGGAGAACGCATTTTCATAATCGGCGAACCAACGGTGGTCGACACCATTGAACACCATGTCCGCTTCAACAATTGTGTGGTCGTCGAAATACATCGGGAATGTCACCGCCAGCGCGCCGCTGATTTCGGTGCGCTCGTTGTTGACGAACACGGCGCCGTTCGCGGCCGCCTGTTTTACCCAGTAGACGACATTCGTGTTATCCTCACCATCGACGTCCACTCCGGGCGGCACCAGGCCGCCCTCCTCGAATTTCAGGATCGTCCCCGGTACCGACTGCCATTGGCCAACCGCGGCGCGGATGGCATTCAACTCCGCCTCGGCATTCTTCGTCGACCACGCATCCCGGGCCAGGTAGTAGCGGATGGCACGCGTGTCGCGATTCACCACGTTGGGGTGAACAAGGGGATCCAAGTCATCTAGCCGCCAACGCAACGCCTGGCCATTGTCGTTCTTGAACAGAACGAACGCCGTGGCGGCCTGGACCAAGCCAAGCGCAATAGCAGTTGCGAGCCAGCGGCTCATTTCGCGGTCCTCCTCACCCGACGCTTCAACTCCGCGAGCGTCAAAGGCTTCGCTTGGCCAAGCGCGCGCTTGACCACCGCGCGCAAATCGTCCCGCTTGGCCAAGCCGTGGAACGGGTTCCGCACCGTGGCCAAGCCGGTTTCCGGCTGACGGGCGACGTCGAACTTGCCCTGATTCAGTGCCAGGGTCACCGCCTCACCCCGGCTGTTGAACACCACAAACACGACCACCTCCGTACCGACTTTGTACCTTGGTTGGAGAGGCGAACGGGCGATCCGCCGCCCCAGCATGCCACCGCCCTGCACAACCGTGAGAATCTCGCCGCCCTGCCGTCCCTTCACCTGCTCGATAACCTGCAAACGAACCTTTGTGAACAGGCGCCCTTGGTCATCGCGCTGGCAGGACAACCGGATAATCCTGCCGTGCACCACTCCGTCTGCCTTGGCGGACAATGTCTCGATCGACAACGGCAACTGGCTTGCCGCTTGGCCAAGCGTAGCCCCTGTCAACAGGGCAGTAAGTAATGCAAACAACCTCCCTTTCATGCTGCGCGAAGGGTGCGTGCTTGGCCCGAAAAACTCAATCCGGCGTTTTGTGCTGGGCAACTGCATCCAATTCATCAAACCATGCGTGCCGAATGATGTATTTTGTGTCAAAAATGTTGGATCGCTTTTTGAATCCCGTCAGTATGATTTGGCTGGTGTTGCTTATTGCCTGCGCTCGTGCCGTGATGAAAAAAGAGAAGCGACAGGCACTTTTCACCGGCGCTCTAGCCCTATTCATCACCCTCATCGGCAGCACAAAATTCCCCGCCTACCTCCTCGCCACTCTCGAAAAACCTTATGCAGTCCAGGATTTGAACTCCCTGCCCGAATGCGATGCGGTAATTTTATTGGGTGGTTCACATGGATTTTCAAATTATGGCGTTAACTCAATTGAATTCAGCAAAGCTACAGATAGAATAATTACCGCTGCAGAACTTGTTCGACTAAAAAAAGCCAAAGCTTTGGTGATCGGTGGCGGCAAATACTCGTCATCTGGTGAAACAGGATTGCATGGACAACTAATCGCTGAATGGCTTGAGTCTTGGAAACCGTTCGATTCACCCATTCACGTATTGGATTACTCCAGCAACACCAAAGACGAAGCCGATCAAACAAAAATATTGGCGCGAAAAAATGGATGGGGGGAAATCATCCTAGTGACTTCCGCTTCCCACATGAGAAGGGCAGAGGCCCTATTCAAAAAAAACGGTTTGAAGGTGGTTGCTGTCGGATCAGATTTCGAAGGGCTTAGCTCGCTCGAGGCAGATTTCAGAATATACGGTATTGTTCCTGCATCACACGGTTTTGAAAAACTTCACTATTACCTGCATGAGCAGGTGGGGTGGCTCTACTACAAACTCCGGGGATGGATTTAAGCCAAACGCTTGACCAAGCGGGGCCTTACCTGCGACGACGGCGGCCTCCGCCCTTTCGGGTGGACATGCCGAAGGAGTAGCCCCGGCCAATGGAGCCACCGCGAAAACGGGGGGTTGATCCAAGTTTCCCGTCATCGAAAAGCGAGGTGTATTTGTAGTCGAATCCGTCCATTTTTTCGCGGTTAATTTTTTTACCAATGAACCGCTCAACTGCCTCCATGTGCTGGCGATCCTCGGCGACCATAATGGTGAATGCATCCCCAGTGGCAGCCGCCCGCCCCGTCCGGCCGATGCGATGCACGTAATCCTCCGGATGCTGGGGGACATCGTAGTTGACGACATGGCTGACGTTGGCAATGTCCAGCCCGCGCGAGGCGATGTCGGTAGCGACCAACACCTCGAATTTTCCATCCCGGAAGCCCTTGAGCGACCGTTCCCGCTCGGCCTGGGTTCGGTTCGAGTGGAGGATTGCCACGGAATGATTCTGGCGTTTCAGCAGACTCCCCACCTTGTCGGCACCCACCTTGGTTCGGCAAAAAACGATGACCGAGTCGAAGTCCACCTTTCCGAGCAGCGCCAGCACGAGGTCGTTTTTCTGGTCGAACGCGACCGGGTAAACCGAGTGCGAAATAGTGTCGGCTACGGAGCGGCGCATCCCGATCTCGACTGTCTGCGGGTCTTTCATGGCCCACTGGATGATCGTCTCGATAATCGGCGGAATGGTTGCGGAGAAGAGTGAGGTATGCCGTTTCTCCGGGCATTTCTGGATGATCTTCTTCACGTCAGGCATGAAGCCCATGTCGAGCATCCGGTCAGCCTCGTCGAGCACGAGGTATTGGATGTTTTTCAGCGTCAAATTTTTCTGCGACACATGGTCGAGCAGCCGCCCCGGCGTGGCGACAACAATGTCGGTGCCTCGTTTCAGGTCGTCGGTCTGCTTGCCATACTTCACGCCGCCGTACAGTACGGTCGTCCGCAGGTCGGAATACCGCGAAAAATCCCGGAAAGCCGTCTCGACCTGCGAAGCCAGTTCGCGCGTCGGCTCGACGATGAGCGCGCGAGGCGTATCCGCTGGCTTGCCGAGTTTTGTCAGGATCGGCAAACCGAACGCCGCCGTCTTGCCGGTGCCGGTCTGCGCGCTGCCAATCAGGTCGCGTCCCTCGAGGAAAAGGGGGATACCGCGAAGCTGGATTGGCGTCGGGTCCTCGTAACCCATCGCGCGAATACCTTTGAGAATGTTGTCGGAAAGCCCCAGCGAACTGAAAGACATGGCCGGTGGATGTAACAGAAATGCAGCCGATGGGAAACGCAAATCCCCAAACGCGCTTGGCCAAGCGCCTAACCAGAGCTAAAACGGCCGCGTGGAACTTACACAGGATCACAATCGGCGCGTCTGGGATGAACGCGCCCGAAAGGGTCTGCTGCATACGCGCACGGCCCGCGACGACGAGTTCGCTGACCCGCTGAAGGCCATCAACGGCCGGGGCTGGATCGATGGCGGGCTCCATGGCAAGCAGGTCCTCTGCCTCGCCGGCGGCGGCGGGTTGCAAGCGCCGCTTTACGCCGCCGCCGGAGCCAGAGTCACGGTGGTGGACATCAGCCCGGCCATGCTCGAGCAGGATCGGCTCATTGCCGAGGAGCGCAGTCTCGACCTGCAGACCATCCCGGCATCGATGGACGAACTCCCGATGCTCGCGAACGCGTCGTTCGACCTTGTCACCCAACCGGTCAGCACCTGCTACGTGCCAAACCTGGCCAAGGTCTACGACGAGATCGCCCGCGTGCTGCGCGTCGGCGGTCAGTACCTCAGCCAGCACAAGCAGCCGGCCAACCTGCAGGCCGCCCCAACGCCGTTTCCGAACGGCTACGCCGTCAACCAAGGCTACTACGACAAGGGGCCGTTGCCGCCGATGCACGATGACTTTGAGCATCGGGAGAAAGGCGCGCTCGAGTTCGCGCACCGCTGGGAGGAACTGGTCGGCGGCCTGTGCCGCAGCGGCTTCGTGATCGAGGATCTCGCCGAGCCAAGGCACGGCGATCCCGCAGCCGAGCCGGGGACGTTCCGGCACCGCAGCCAATACATTCCCCCGTACGTCGCGATCAAGGCGCGGCGTATCGACAGATCCCCGCCTGGACAAGCAGCGGGCGGGATCGTCATGCCGTGAATCGGCTTGGCCAAGCCGCCGGCCATCGGTAGCTTGGTGTCCATGTCGTTTCGCATCGCACTGATCATTCTCGCCAGCGTTGTCGCCGCCTGCTCCACCCCGAAAACCAGCCCCTCCCCCAAAGCCAGCTTCTCCGCCGACTGGGCGGAGTTCGAGCGCTTGGCCAAGCGCAACGGCATGCGGGTCTCGCTTCCGCCATTCGAGACCACGCCGCAGACCTCACTCAAGGCCGTCGAGGCCGCAATCGCCGATGCCAATGCCCGGTTCGATTTCATCGGCAAAATCAAGCCAAACGAGGCGACCTTCGACAACACGATCGGCGCGCTCGACGATCTGTCGTTTGACCTGTCACTGGTAGCCAACCGCACCTATATGCTTAAGGAAACCAGCGAAAACGCCGAGCACCGCGCCCAGGCCACCGAGGCAATCAAGCGGTTCGACGAGTGGGCTGTCGGCCTCGACTACCGCGAGGATGTGTACCGCGTCGTTCAGGCCTACGCCGACTCAAAGCCCAAATTGGACGGCGAGGCCAAGCGTCTTCTCGAGCAGACGCTGCGCGACTACCACCGGGCCGGCCTGCCCCTGCCGAAGGATGAACGGGATGAAGTTGAAAAGCTGCGCAAGGAACTTTCCGCAGCAACGACAGAGTTCCAAACCAACATCACCAACGCCAAGAAGGAGTTGAAGTTCACCGCCGCCCAACTCGACGGGCTGCCGGAAAGTTTCCTCGAGCAGGTCAAGACCGGTGACGACGAATACACACTGCAGGCCAACGTGACCTTTCACTACCTCAACGTCATGCGCAGCGCCAAGCCGGAGGCCACTCGCAAGCGTTTCTCCGGCGAACGTAAGCGGCTGGCCCGGGAGAAAAACATCCCGCTGCTAAAGACCGTCCTGCAACTCCGCGCCCGCATCGCCGCCAAGCTCGGCTACAAGACATGGGCCGACTACCGCTGCGAGGTCAAGATGGCCGGCGACGGCACAACGGCGCGCGAGTTCCTGATGAACCTCAAGCGCGGCCTCGAGCCGAAATGGCAGGCCGAGCTTGAGCAGTTCAACGCGCTGAAACGACGCGAGACCGGCGACCCCAATGCCACCCTGAAAATGTGGGATGCCTTCTTCTACATGAACCTGTTGAAGAGGGAAAAATACTCGGTCGACGCTGAGCAGCTCCGTGTGTTTTTCCCCTATGAACAGACGCTGCACGGGATGTTCCGCGTGTACGAGCGCATCTTCGGCCTGAAGATCGTGGAGGCCGTCGCTCCGTACAAATGGAACGAGCAGGTGACTCTGCATCTCGTCTACGACGACACGACCGGCCACCCGCTCGGCGCCCTGTATCTCGACATGTTCCCGCGCGACGGAAAGTACAACCACTTCGCGATGTTCCCGCTAATCTCCGGGAAACAGCTGCCGAACGGCAACTACCAGCGGCCCACCGTCGCGCTGATCTGCAATTTCCCCACGCCCGGCAAGGATAAGCCGTCGCTCCTCTCGCACGACAACGTCGAGACGCTCTTCCACGAGTTTGGCCACGCGCTGCATGGCATCCTCACACAAACGCGGTTCACTCGATTCGCCGGCACGAGCGTCCCGCGTGACTTCGTCGAGGCGCCGTCTCAGATGCTTGAGAACTGGATCTGGGACAAGACCGTGCTCGATTCATTCGCCGCCGACTATCGCGATCCGTCCAAAAAAATCCCCGAAGCCGTGCTGGCAAAACTCAGGGAGGCGAAGAAAGCCACCATCGCCCGTCATTACCGTGGCCAGCTCTCTTACGGGCTGGTGGACTTGAGCCTGCATTCGCTGACGGAGGAGGAGGCCCGGATCGTTGAACCGGTGGCGCTATCCAATCAGATCACCGAGGCGGTCTATCTCAAGCCACAGGAGAACACCTCGTTCGTCGGCTACTTTGGTCATCTCATGGGCTACGACGCCGGCTACTACGGCTACGCATGGGCCGACTCAATCTCCGCCGACATGGCCACGGTTTTTGAAAATGCGCCGGAGCGTTACTTTGACCGGGAGGCCGGGCAGCGACTGCGGCGGGAGATTTACGAGGTAGGCGACTCGCGCGATGTCAATGAGTCGATCGGGAAATTCCTCGGGCGCCCCCGCTCGCTCAAGCCGTTCCTCCAAGACCTCGGCATCCTGGACGAATAACGCTTGGCCAAGCAGCTCAACCGGAGGCTTTGTTCAGAGCGGTGAGGACAATGTCGGGAGTCAGCAACTCGGGCAGCATCTCCGGTTGCGTTGTTTTGTCGCGCGGAAAAACCAGCACCATCGGCACGCCCGCCCTGCCCCAACGACGCAACTCCTCGGTAATGTAACCTGGCTGGCGCGTGTAGTCGGCCCGGAACACCTTAAAATTTTTCTCTACCAACACGGCGCGGACCGACTCAATGTCGAGGCTCGTTTTTTTGTTGGCGATACAGGTGATGCACCACTTGGCCGTGAAATCCACGAGCACCGGTTGGTCCGCCTCGCGCGCCTCCGCCACCGCCTCCGGTGACCAGCGGTACCAGCGGATGCCGCCGGGAAAATCCTGCACCACGCCGGCCTTGGCCTGTAACGGATCAACCGGCGTCCGCCATTGCATTTGCCCCTCGAGGCCGAACACGACCCCGCCCAGCGCCAGCGCCACGGCGATCCCCAGCGCCAGGCCGCGCCGCCGGGTGCCACGCTGAAAAAACTCGCCAAACACCCAGGTCGCCATGGCAATCACGGTCAGGAAAATGCCGAACCACAACACCCGGCCGCCGTAATACTCGATGCTCACCGTGAACAGCCAAATGCCCGTGGCCAACATCGGGAAACCCATCGCCACCTTGAACCGCTCCATCCACAATCCCGGCTTGGGCAGAAAACGCAGCCACTTCGGATTCCAACTGAGCACGACGTACGGGAACGCAAGGCCAAGCGCGACGGTAACAAACATCAGCACGAGTCGCGGTGAGGTTTGCGTGAAGGCAAAACCCAGCGCCGGAGCGAGGAACGGCGCCGTGCAGGGGGTTGCCAGCACAGTGGCCAGTACGCCGTTGAAAAACGCGCCACCCGCCCCCTCTCGACTCGCCACCGAGCCGGCCGCAGCACCGACCGAGCCCAGCGTCACCTCGAACAGGCCGAACAAATTCAACGCCACCAACATGATTAGGACGGTCAGTAGCACGACGAACTGCGGATTGGACATTTGCATGCCCCAACTGGCCAATTCACCCGCGCTCTTCACGCCAATCACCACGCCGGCCAGCGCCAGGAACGACACAACCACCCCCACACCGTAAAGCATCCCGAGCAGCCGCACGCGCGCTGTCGATTCGCTGCTTTGATTGACGAAGCCGAGAATCTTCAGAGATATCACCGGCAGCACGCATGGCATGACATTCAAAATCAGTCCGCCAAGAAAAGCATACAGCAACATACGCCAGAGCGACTGGCCAGCAGAAGCCGGGGGTTGTGCCGCCGTCGTTCCAGCGCCGCCGGATGCGATGGAATCGACCGGAAACCGAACCTCAAATGCCTCCTTTTTGGCGTGATCCTCCAGGTGGCGAACGACCAAGCCAGCAAGCTCGCTTGGCCAAGCGCCCTCATATTTGTACACCGTTTTCCGGATGCGGACACGGCCGCCATCGATTGCAGTCACTTCGCTTTCCGGCGAGACGTCAAACGCCTCGGACGGCATCGCAAAAAAATCGGCATCTTTGTCCGCCTGGCCAGCGTCGAACTCGATCAGCAGCATCCGTTCATCCTCCTTGGCCTCGCCGTCCCACACCGCCTTGATGGTCAACTTGGCACCGACTTTCGGCAGTTTCTTTTTTGTCGCATTGAGCTTGGCAGCGTCCGGCGAACGCGCGTCCGTCCCGGAGATCGTCAGCATGGCACTCACCTGCTGGTCGCGCGGAATGCAGCTCTCCTTACACTCGAGCCAACTGACCTTCCCGGAGATCGTCGCTTGGCCAAGCGCAGCATCAGCGGTGATGGTGAGCGGCACAAGCAAGATGGTTTTGCCGTGGTAGCCATAGCCGATCGAGCCCAGTGCGGTGAATTTCTCCGGCACCGACCAATCGATCGGCCCGGCGCTGATGCCGTTGGGAAGCGTCCACTCGACGCTAGTGGCGATGCCGGCCGTACCAGGGTTGATCCAGTAAGTGTGCCAGCCGTCGGCCATCGTCAACTCCAGCCCGACCGTCACCGTCGTTCCCGGCTTGGCTTCGGAGTGGGACAGCAGCAGCTTGGCCACGGTCGCCGGCTTGGCGCCACCGGCCTGGCCGCCGCCAAACGGGTCGTCAAACTGCGCGTTCAGGTTGCCAGAAATTGACAGCAGGAAAATGAAACCTAGACGGCTGGCTCTCATCGCGGTTTAGAATGCCTCTCTCCCTTTGCACGTTCAATTCCCGATTGGGCCAAACAGAAAATTCAGACGATCTCGGTTGGGCATTTGGGGAGGGAATCGATAAAGATTTGGCCGTAGCGCTTCGTCAACACGCGGCTATCGAGCACCACGACGATGCCTTCGTCGCTCTTGGTACGGATGAGCCGACCGACTCCCTGACGGAATTTCAGCACGGCCACCGGCAGCGAAAACTCCATGAACGGATTACCGCTGCGAGCCTCGATTGCCTCGATCTTTGCCTCGACCAACGGATGATCCGGCACGGCAAACGGCAGCCGGGTGATGATAACATTGCGCAGCGCGTCGCCCGGCACATCGACGCCTTGCCAAAAACTGTCCGTGCCAAACAGCACTGACTGCTCGTCGCGCTTGAACCGCTCAAGCATGGTTGAGCGCGGCACGCCGGCGCCCTGCACCAGACAGTCCCAGCCGTGATCCATACAGAAGTCCCCGATTTCCTCCGCCACCTCTCTCATCAGCTTGAAGTTAGTGAACAGCACAAAGGCACGTCCTTCGCTCATCTCGATAAAATGGCGGAGCTGCCCCGCCAAGGCATCGCGGAATTCCGGCTCGCGCGGGTCGGGCATCTTGCCGGCAATAAACAGTTTCATCTGCCGCTCGTAGTCAAAAGGCGAGCCGACCTGCAGCGAGTTGACCTGTTCCGCGCCGATTTGGCCGGCGAAATAATCGAGTCCGTTTTTGCGGTTGGCCGAGGTCGAGTCGCTCAATGCCAGGGTGGCACTCGTCAACACCACCGGCGAACTGCAGCGAAAGAGCCGCCGCCGCAGATGCACCGCCACGTCGACCGGTGCGGCGTTTAGCGACAGGATCGTCCCGGCCTTGCCGGACTTCTCAACCCAGTAAACGTGCTCGTCCGACACCTGCGAGAGAAACAACAGCAGACCGTCACGCAGCTCGCCGACGCGCCGGTTGAACTCCGCCAATTCCTGCCCGGTGTCGGCGTCATCCGTACCGTCCCGGGCCTGCACCAGTGCCTCGCGCACCCGCTGCAGCGGCAGCGTCAGCGTGTCGTCGACCAGACCCGATTTTCGCACGCGCAACTCCTTCCAAGCGCGGTTTTTGTTGCCGCCGAACTTGCTGGCCTTGGCCTGTTGCTCGTTCAACTCGTCGCACGCCACCTCGAGTTCGCCGAAGAACTGCTCCATCGCCACCGAGGCGTCCTCGACCATCCGGGTCGCCTTCGCCTCGCGCAAGAGGCCAAGCAGCCCCTTGTTGGTTTTCGGATTCCACAGCCGCTGCAGGTTGAAGCGCAACTGGCCACTCGAGACGCTAACACCCATGTGTTTCGAGGCAACCGACCCGACATTGTGCGCTTCGTCGAGGATCACGAAGTCATTCTTGAACAACACCCCCCCCTCCTCCCGGGGCGCGTCGTCCTCGCGGCCGTCGTCGCCGAGCAGGCTGAAAAACAGCGAGTGGTTCAGCACCAGCACGTCGGCGGAAAGAATCCGGCTGCGGGCACGCTGGTAAAAACACGTCTGGCCCAGCTTGGCGATGTCCGAGCCGTGGCCGCACAGCTTGGTCGAGCACAACCCGCGCTCCGAGTTGACCAGATCCCACACTTTAGGGTCAGGCGTGATGTCAAAGTCGGACAGGCTGCCATCTGTGGTCTCCTTGGCCCACTCGGTGATGCGCTTTAGTTCCTCCATCTCGGAGGAGGTCAGCAACGTTGCCGACTGCTGCCGGGCGCGCTGCAGTCGCCGGGTGCAGAGGTAGTTGCCGCGCCCCTTGAGCATCGTGAAGGAAAACTCCACCGGCAGCACCTGCTGGAGCATCGGCAGATCCTTTTCGGTCAGCTGCTCCTGCAGATTGATCGTGTGGGTCGAGATCACCGCCTTTTTGTTTTGGCCAACCGCATACAGGATGGCCGGAACAAGGTAAGCCAGGCTTTTGCCGACGCCAGTGCCAGCCTCAACGATCAGGTGCTCGCCACATTTCAGCGCCTTGGCCACTGCGACAGCCATCTCCTGTTGCTCAGGCCGGAACTCAAAATTTTTCGCCTGCGACAATAGGCCGGTCTCGGAAAAAAAAGTCCCGGTCTCGGCGACCAGGTCAAACCCGATGCCCTGCTCTTCATCGACGAACCGGATCACCCGGTCGCCTCCCGCTTTTCGACCACCGTCAGCTCCGTTTTGTTTTTGACCAGACGCCTGGCCGGCAGCACTCCGGTGAAGGTGACGTTTGGGTAAAGCAGGCAATCGCGGCCGATGATCGCGCCAGGGTTGAGCACCGCGTTGCAGCCGATCTCGGTCCGGTCGCCAATCAACGCACCAAACTTAGCTAACCCGCTGTCGAGCGTCCCGGAGGCCGTGCGAACATTGACGTTGCCCCGGATCAGACGGTAGTTGGACAGCATCGCGCCGGCGCCGAGGTGGACGCAGTGGCCCAGTACCGAGTCGCCAACGTAGTTGAAGTGCGGCACCTCGCAGCCGTTGAACAGCACCATGTTTTTCAACTCGGCGGCGTGGCCGACCACGCAGTCGTCACCAATGATCACATTGCCACGCAGTGTCGACCCGTGGCCGATGTGGCAGTTGCAGCCGATCCAGGCCGGCCCGCGGATCAACGCCCCGGCCTCAATCACCGTGCCTTCGCCGACGAACACATCACCCTCGATCACCGCTTGGCCATGCACTTGGCCAAGCTGCGCCACCCGCAGGGTGTCGCGAAGATAGCCGCCAATACGCGGAAGCACCTCCCACGCCTGGCCAAGCGAACCGAACAGGCTGACATGATCCGTTTGGCCGAGATCGAACAACTCCTCCGCTCGGGGAATGTCTGGTGCGGACTCCATGTGCGCTTGGCCAAGTGGAAACAAAAAAGCCCTCCGGGTGGAAGGGCTTTTTGCAGGCTAAACCTGTGAGGTGTGAAACTCCTCGTGCTCGAGAAAGCCGGAGAGCTGCCGGATACGCGTCGGGTGGCGCATCTTGCGCAGTGCCTTGGCCTCAATCTGCCGGATACGCTCGCGCGTGACCTTGAACTGTTTGCCCACCTCCTCAAGAGTGCGGGAGTAGCCGTCAGCCAGGCCAAACCGGAGTTCCAGAACCTTTCGTTCGCGCTCGCTCAACGAAGTCAGCACATCTCCGAGCCGTTCCTTTAGGATGCCGTAGCTGGCCATGTCGGTCGGGTTCTCGGCGCTCTTATCCTCGATGAAATCGCCAAAGCTGGTGTCCTCGCTATCGCCAACGGGCGCCTGCAGCGAGATCGGCTGTTGCGCCATTTTCATGATGGCCCGTACGCGGTCGACCGCCAGTTCCATCTCGTCGGCAATCTCCTCCGGGGTGGCCTCGCGGCCAAACTCCTGCACAAGCTGCTTCTGAACGCGCATCAGCTTATTGATCGTCTCGATCATGTGCACCGGGATGCGGATCGTGCGCGCCTGGTCGGCAATCGAGCGGGTGATCGCTTGCCGAATCCACCACGTGGCGTAGGTGGAAAACTTGTAGCCGCGGCGGTACTCAAACTTCTCCACCGCCTTCATCAAGCCAACGTTGCCCTCTTGGATCAGGTCGAGGAAAGAGAGGCCGCGGTTGGTGTATTTCTTGGCAATGGAAATCACGAGCCGCAGGTTGGCTTCTATCATTTCGCTCTTGGCCTGGTGGGCCTTGCGGGCGAAATGCTGCAACTCCTCGTAGGTCGTGAGGTAATCCTCGGCCGGCTTACGGACAAACGCCTCAAGGGCGGTTAGTTTGCCTTCCTCGCCCTGTAGCATCATGTCGGTCTGGGACGACTTGGGGGCCTGCCGCAACTGCTCGATAGCCCGTAGATTCTGCTGCATCTTGTCGTGGATGTTGTCCGCGACTAGCCCCATTTCCTCGATGACCTTTTGCTTGAAGAGGAACTTCGGGAAGTTCTTCTGCAACTTTTCGTTCAGTTTTTCGAACGATTCAGCAGCTTTTTTCGCCTTGGTCTTGGCCGCACGACGCCAGGCGGTGTATTTTTTGTCCACCTCGGTGTCCTCCTGCCTGACCTTCTTGATCAACCGGTGCAGCGCCCTGATATGCTTCTCGCGAGTCTCGATGACTTTGTCGACCGTGACCCGGTCAAACCGCTCCTTCGGGGGGTCGGCGGTTAGTTTCTCCGCGAGGGCGATGTGTTCCTTGGCAGTGAATCCGAGGCCGTAAAGGATGCGCTTGACCTCCATTTCGGCCGCCTCAATGCGCTTGGAAATCTCGACCTCCTGCTCGCGAGTCAGCAGCGGCACCTGCCCCATCTGCTTGAGATACATGCGTACCGGATCATCGAGAATGTCCAGCCGGCTTTTCTCGGCCTCGCTCTCCGACTGCGTTGGTTTCTGCCGGGGCGCCGCGTCCAGTTGCTCAACAATCTCCACCTCGAGGCTCTTCAACTTGGCGAACACCTCATCCAGTTTCTCCGGGGTGATCAGGTCCTTGGGCAGGGTCTCGTTGATGTCGGAGATGGTCAAATGACCCTGGTCTTGCGCCAACTGCACCAACTCTTTGATCTTCTCCGGCAGGTTTAATTCCTCATCTTTGGAGAAGTCTGGCTCTGGAACAGGCGCAGCCTCCATGACTGCATCGTCAACTGCCTCAAGAGGCTGCGGGGCTTCCTGAGCCTTCGCCTTGGCTTCCTTGGGTACGGGTTTCTTTGCCGCTTTCTTGGAAGGAGTTGCCTTTGCCGGGGCCTTCTTCGCGGGAGCCTTGGACACAGGCTTGGCTGCCTTTTTAGGCTCGGCTTTCTTGGCTGTCTTCTTTACCGGAGCCTTCTTTTTTGCGGCCGGCTTTTTGGCTGTTTTCTTGGCCGTGGTTGGTTTTGCACGCCCACTAACCGGCTTTTTCGGCGTTGGTTTTGCTACCTTTTTGGCGGCTGTTTTTTTCTTCGCGCCAGTCGCCTTGGATTGCGCGGGTTTTTTGGCCTTGCTGGCCGATGCCTTTTTTGTGGCTTTTTTCTTTGCTACGGTTTTTTTGCTTTTTGCTGTTGCCATTCCGTTTATCTCGATCGGACGCAGGTACATTTCACCTTATGCCCCAAGAAGAAAGTCCCGCGTCATACGCAGGACAGCTCAAAAATGTTTCACAAAAGAACCGCCTTGTCAATCGGCAGGTTCTATTTGACGGAATACATCGCGATTTGCGGCTAATGAAAATCCCATAACTCATTGGAAACCAAAAATTTGAGTGTTTATCCGGTTGAATACAGAAGCCAGGCAACCACCCCTGCTTGGCCAAGGACCAACAGAAACAGTGCCGTCCAGATCGAGCCCTCCAGACCGCGACGATCCGCTTGGCCAAGCGGCGCGAACCAGAAACGGAATTGGGCCGCCCCCAATTCCAACAGGTCGCCATGATTCATGCGAAACTTTTTGGAGTGGGAATCGCCATTGACGAACACCATCGCATCCGGGCACGGGGTTGCGGTGATCCCGTTTTCACCTTCATTGTCGAGCACCAAGTGCTTGTCCCATACGCCCTTGGCCTCGATACGCAGATCGCACTCCTTCGCTTGGCCAAGCGCAAAAGGAAAACGGCTGGACTCAACTGGCTCACCCGCCGTCGTGATGCCATCAATCCGTTCGAGTCGTATCTTCAAAAAAGCCGTCGCTCCACGACGATGTTATCGCCCGGGTACACCGGCAGATCCTTTGACGGATCATTCAGCGCCGCCTTGCAGTCGACAAGATCCACCTTGCCATTAGCGCGGATTACGCGGACCTCCCTCTGGTCGGCGAAGTCGGTGAAGTCACCCGCGGACTGGATGGCCTGGGTAACCGTGATTCGGCCGATGAAGATCTGGCGACTGGGCTGCCGAACCTCACCTCCAACATAAAAGAAACGGTCCGCGGTCTTGATGGTGACATTGATAGTTTTATAAATGTCGGGCACGTATGCCTGCTCCAGTTCGCGCTCCAGTTCACCAATGGTTTTGCCAGCGGCGGTGACCGGGCGTTTCAGGTACGGGGGGGTTATGGTGCCATCCTCACGGATGCGGCAGGCATACGGTATCGGGATCGTGCTCAACCCGCTGAAGGTAATAGTGATTTGGTTTCCGGGCTCGAGACTGTCCGTAGAATTGACGGATACCGGAACGTCACTCCTCCCGCCGCCCGGGTTCACTGGCTGTGTGGGAGTGGTTACGCAACCACCGGTCACCAACATGATTGCCACCATCAACCCACTGCAAACACTTTTCATAAGACAGCTTATCAAATCCATTTTAGAACAACCCATCACCCAAATCCTTCTAATGCCCTTAATATTTGGGCTTTTCATCCTCCCCGCCAACCTCGGCCTTGGCCAGCAACTTGGGTTCCTTCTTCCCATCCTCTGCCCCATCAGCCGATTGCTCCTCCTTCTCACGGCTCTTGTAGTAGTAATCGTAGTAGTAGCCGCTGTAATAGTAGTAATAGGAATCCTGAGAAATATTGATGTTGTTGAGCACGACGCCCACGAGATCCCCACCGACCTTGGTGACCATTTCCTTTGCGCGCTGGGTCATCAGTTGCGGGTATTTGCGGTATTGCACCACCAACACGCACATATCCACCATGCTGGCGAGAACCGAAGCATCGCTCACCCCCATGATGGGCGGAGCATCCAAGAACACGTAGTCGTACCGGTTCTTCATCTCAACCACAAACTCCTTCATCTTTGCTGAACTTAGAATCCCCATGGAACTGCTGGGCAACTTTCCGCTGGGGATGAAATGGAGCGTCGGCAGTTCCGAGGTCTGGATGACCTCATCGATGGAGACCTGTCCAAGCAGGTAGTTGGTCAGCCCGGTGTTGTTGGACACGTCAAAGAAACGATGCATCGAGGGCCGACGCAGGTCAGAGTCCACAACCAACACCCGGTCACCCTGCTGAGCAAAGACCACTGCAAGATTGAACATGGTCGTTGTCTTCCCCTCGCCCGCACCACCACTCACCACGCTGAACGTAGTTTGAGTCTCATTCTGGCGCCCAGCAAACAGGATGTTGGTGCGCAGCACACGGTACGCCTCCGCGTGGGGGCTCTCATCGCCTTCATCCAAAAGGGAGCCCACATTTTGGGGAATGACACCGAGAACGGCCGCACCAAGCGCACGCTCGACGTCGTCAATCGTCTTCACGCTGGTGTCGAGATACTCGATAAAGAACGCCAGGCCCACACCCAAAATAAGGCCGACCACCATCCCCAGCGCGATGTTCAAGGGAATGTTCGGCTTCACGGCCTTTTCAGGCTTATCGGCATCGTCAATGATTTCCACCGTGGAAGACTTGGGCAATTCCAGGTCCACCTCCTCCTGCATGATCCGGAACAGGATCGTGTCCCGAATGCGCGTGGTGTTGGACAATTCCCGCTTGGCATCGAAGTATTCCCGTCCCTTTTCGCGCATGTCGGATTCCCGCTGCTTTGCATCCGCGACATCAAGCTGTAACTGCTCCACCTGCGCCTTGGACGATTTTACCCTCAATTCCAGCCCCGCGAGCACCCCCTTTATACGGTCATCGATCTGCCCCTCAAGCGTGGACACCACTTTCTTCAACCCCTTGATCCTCGGGTGCTGTTCGCCCAAGTCGATGCTTTGGTTGGCCAAAGTCTGCTGGCCAGTATGCAACTCGCGGATCAAGGCATCCAACTGGGCATCCGGATGAGCGGTCAGGATGGAAGCCCGCAACTCCTCATCCGACTGCGCCTTGAGCCCCTCAAGCAGTGTGGATTGTGTCGTGTGGACTCCCTTGGCCGTGATCAACTCCGCCTCGTAACGCCGCACGATTTCCGGCTCGATGATGGAGTAGCTTTCCTCGCCAGCCGAATCGGAAATGCCAAGGTCGGTTCGCAACCGGTCCACCTTGCCCTGCATGCCAGTGATCTTCTCGTTGATCTCCTCCATCCTCTTGTTGAGGGCCAGGACTCCTACTTTCACCCTTTCCTTCTGCAAATTCGTCCTGTGATCCTTGTACTCATTGGCAATAGACTGGGCAATCTGCCGGGCCAAATCCGGGTCCCGGTCATACGCCCGTAGCTCAATGATGCTGGTGTTCCGGTACTGACGAATATCAATCGATTTTTCCAGTCTTTTCCTCGCCCTGAAAAAGCCTAATGAATCGCCGCCATCGGGTTTCCATTTCTCAGCCAACCCACAATTCTCCACGACCTTCGCGAGAACCTTCTGCGACTGGATCTTCTCGAACTCGGTCTGGATGAAGTAGGGATCAAACGCTGTCGGCCCGGACTGCATACCGAGCAACGGGGCAATGTCAGAGGAGTCCTTCTCGACGGAAATCCGGGAGAGGCTCATGTACGTCGGCGGCAGAAGGAACGTCACGACGGTTGTCGTCACCGCCGTCAGCAAAAAAACGAGCAGAATGGTGACAAACCGGACGCGAATGATTCGCCAATAATCCAGAATGTGAAGCTTGTCGGACGACTGATCTGTGCTAGGGATTTTATCCATTTTCTACGACCCAGAAAAAAAGGGAGGCCAGATAAACACTTCCGGCCTCCCGTGAAAAGTTTTAGTTCTTGCTAATTAAAAACTCGTGCCAACACCGGCAGAAACGTAATTCCGCTCGAAACTGCGGTGCGGTATGTCAGAATCGAGTTCGTCATAGTTGTAGGATACCTCACCCCAGATATTGTCTGCGATTGCGTAAGTCAGGCTGGCCCCCAACAAGAGGAGATCCTCCTCTTCGCCGTCCATTTTTTCACCACCACCGCTAATCTCTGAGTTCTGGAAGCGAGCGGTCAAGGTTCCATGGACTCTGGCGCTAATCTTGTGAATCAACTGGGAATAAACCGCAGTGATTTCTTGGTCAGCAGCCTGCAAATCCGTGGCTCCGCGTCCAAGGCTGACTCCCGACACTAGTTTGCTCCCCTCGGCATATACCCATTCCATGCGCGCACTGACATAAGGACTGGTCTCGTCCTCCGGTATCATTCCGGGCATGTCGTCGTAATCGTAATAATCGGCATATTGAACACCCGCCCGTGCATCGGCGGAGAGGTTCTTGTTCAATTGATGACGTGCCCCAACATAACCGTAATGGCTATGATTGTTCCGGGCATCCGGCTTGAAAAGTAAACCGGGTACCTGCAGATCGTCCCCATCAAAGTCCGTCGATGAAAACCGGTAGCCTGCGAAGTATTCCGTCTGAACCATGCCGTAAAACACATCAAGACTGACTTCGTTGTAGGAGCGATCCAGCAGAGATGAATGGTAATCTTCGTCGTAGTCGAAAATGGAATTACCATAACCAACCTCCACCCCTATACTCCCAGAAAGAACGCGGCGGTAGCCTGCTGAAAATGAGTTGCGTACGTTGTCGCCTTCAGTACGCAGCGGAGTGCCTCCGTTTAGTAATTCTGGCTCTTGGGCAACCACAACACCGTTGGACAACTGCAAGAGCGAGGTGTCGGAAAACGCTTTATTAAGACTAATGCCCAATTCATGGCCATAGTCCTCGCTGTCGTCACGGTCTTCGTAGTATCGGAGACCGAACGCGTACTTTGCGCTGAACTCCAAGTCCGTCCCTTCTCCAATGGTGAGGCTCACAGCGGGACTGACCTCTACCCCTCCGCTCTCCTCTGCAATTTCGTCAGGTGAGGTAGTGTAGTTGTCGTCGTAGAATCCACGCAACGAAGCGGTGACTTCCCAAGCCTTACCGGCATCGGCAGCCTGCGCTGCGGTGACCCCAATCGCGGCCATTCCCAAGGTGACAATTTTTTTGTTCATGTCTTTATCTCTAAAAATCCGCAAATCAATCGCCCCAGCAGGTCAGCAGGGCTAAATGGAGGGGCATTTTCGTTGCTCCACCGCTGCTGTCAACCCCAATCGCATTAGTTTTTCGACTTTTTTTATCGTCTCAACCCCATTGATAACAGTCACCTACGGCTGTTCTTCCGGGGCGGTAAAAAACAGCCATTGACCCGGCGAGAAGATATTCGACACAGCCTTTAAAGGGAATCCATCAGGCAAATCCCCCCTGATCTGCATGGCTAACATAAACCGCTCCCAGTTCGACTCAGGTGCATTCACCATCCGGGGGGTATACTGCTGCTCAGTGGTGATCTCGGTGAAATAAATGGCACTTACCGGCCACCGGTCGTTGAAGGTGTAAAAAGCCGGCTGCACGTTGCGAGTCAGCCAAACGCAATCCTGATTGCCGTACCACGCCACGGCCCAAGGCAGGTCACTCATCACCAAGTCATCCTGCTTGATCTGGGGCGAGCCATGCTCAACCGGTACGGAGCGAAGATATTGCAGTCGCGCTGGATGGTATAGCGGGTCGGCCACGGGGGCGGGGTGCGGCAGAAAAAAACTCATGCCCATTGGAAGCGAGGCGGCCACGACTAGGCCGGCAGAAGCGGCCAGGCGCATTTCCGGCAGGCTCACTCTCCATTGATCCAGCATCGAAAAAAACAGCCCTGCGCCGAACAGAAACAGGACCGGCCCAAGGATGGCCAAAAGGTTTTCGCCGTTCACGACCGATACAGGGGTCACAAGCGCGCCTTGGCCAAGTGACCTTGCCAGCAGTTCCGTGAGCGTACCGTTGGGTGACGAGAGATGCGTGCGGCCAAGCGCTTGGCCCAACCCGAACAGCACGAGTGTCATCAACAAAAAAACTCGCAACCGGCGGAGCAACCGGCTCCGAAACGGCATCACCAGGCCAACGAGGCAAACCACCGCGAACCAGCCGCCGGAGAACCGCGGCAACTCGTGCACCAGCAGATCGCGGAGGTTGCGTTTCAGCTTGTTGCCGATGTCCCACAAGCCAACGCGATCGGTTACCTTAACCTTGATTTCATCCTCGCCGTCCACCGGCGTGTCGCTTGGCAACAAAGTCCGTTCGAGCGTGTCGCCCGGGAAAGAGTACGTCTCCCCATACAGGGCCAAACCAGTCGCGCCGAAAAGGTTGCCACTCAATTGCGCATTGCGCACCAGCCACGGCGTCATCACGAGCAAGAATCCCAGCAGCGCCATCGCCACCGTCCGGCCCCGGTGCCGGCCCAAAAAACAACCGAGATAAACCAGCACCGGCAGGATCACCCAGGCAAAGCCGTAGCGGGTCAACCCGCCCAGACCGGCCAGTGCCCCGGCCCAAAGCGCCATCGCGGCAAACCAGCCGCCGCTCTGCGGCGTCCCGTCATTCCCCTGCTCTTCCAACCTCACAAGCGTCTTGACCAAGGCCAGAAACAGCACCAGCAACAACATCACCGGGAGCCCCGAGGTGCTGAATTTCCAGTAAAGCTCCGTCCCTAAAAAGAGCAGCGCCGCGCACCAGGCCACCGGTTGGTCAAACAGCCTTTCGCCCAGCCGAAAGAGTTGAATCAACGCCGCAAAAAACAACGCTTGGTTGAACAGCCAAATCAGAAACTCCGGTTGATATCGCTGGAACTCGTTTACCTTTTGGAGATCGATTTCGAACTTAAACGGCAGCACCTTCATCCACCCGGCCAGTAGCAGCGGGTACAGCGGCGGGTTGCTGATGTCAGGGAGATGACTGCGTGGGTTCTCATCGGAAATCGAGCCGTGCTGCCGCATTATGTCGACACTCAACGGCCGAATGAATCGCGTGGTGTAACCGCGCCCCTCCGCGATGTTCCGGGCCAGTTGCGCGGCATCCATCGCCTCAGGAGACGTGAAATTCTGTGTGAGGTTCAGGTTGTATACCAGCCCCAGACTCCCAAGTAGCAACAGCAACACGAGGCCGCGAATGCGCTTGGCCCATTTGCCCTCCTCAAGGCTATGTATGATTTCCTGAACCCGGATCATCCGTTTCTGCGCCGACGCACGGTCACCCTTGGATGCGCTCATGCCGCATCGCGTTCAAATTCCGTCTAGGCCGTAGCGGTTGAGTTTGCGATGCAGCGTCCGCCGGCTGATGCCGATTTTCCGGGCCGCCGACGTCCGGTTGCCGCGGCACTCCTTCAGCGTGCGGATGATAAGTTGCTTCTCCGCCTCCTCGAGCGTCACACCCCGGCCAGTGACTGGCTGGGCCAGTTGCTTTTCATGCTGGATCACGCCGCGGCTCTGCACCGACTGCGGCAGGCCGGCCAACTCGATCATGTCGCCCTTCGCCAAAACGACCGCGTGCTCCACCGCCGTACGCAGTTCCCGCACGTTCCCAGGCCAGGCGTATCGGACGATCGCCTCGAGCGCGTCGGCGGTAAAGTCACTCACCGGCTTGACATTCTCCTCGGCGAACTCGCGCAGAAAGCTCAACGCCAACATCGGGATGTCCGACGCGCGCTCCCGCAGCGGCGGCGCCCAAAGCTCCACCACGCTCAGCCGAAAATAGAGGTCCTCGCGAAACTCGCTGCCATCCACCAGTTCCTTCAGGTTTTTGTTCGTCGCCGCGACCACCCGCACATCCGCCGACAATGTCTTGCTGCCGCCCACCCGCTCGAAGGTGCGCTCGCCAAGAAACCGCAGCAGCTTGACCTGTGTCGTCTCGTCAATCTCGCCGATCTCGTCGAGGAACAACGTCCCGCCCTCGGCCTGCTCGAACCGCCCAACGCGTCGCTCGTGCGCGCCGGTGAACGCCCCCTTCTCGTGGCCGAACAATTCGCTCTCGAGCAGCGTCGGCGACAACGCCGCGCAATGCACCGTCACCATCGGCTTGGCCGAGCGCGGGCTGAGCTGGTGAATCGCCTTGGCCAACAACTCCTTGCCAGTGCCGCTCTCGCCCTGAATCAGCACGGTCGCCCGCGACGGCGCCACCTGACGGACAATGTCCATCACCTTCTGCATTGGCTCTGAGTCGCCGATAATGTTTTCTAACCCGAATTTTTTGTCGAGTTGCTGCTTGAGTGTCTTGTTTTCACTCTCCAAGGTACGCAGCTTGAGCGCCCGGGCGATGCGTGTCTCGAGTTCGTCGATCTGCATTCGACCCTTGGCCAGGTAGTCGTCGGCACCCTGCTTGAGCGCCTCCACTGCCAATTCCTCCGAGCCGTAGGCGGTCATCAAGATGCAGATTGGCGGTTTGGCTAGGGACTTGGCCCGGGCGATCAGTTTCATGCCGTCCTCGTTATTCGGCAGCCGGAAATCGGTCAGCAAAACCTCGAACGACTCCGCCTCGAGCAAGCCAGCCGCCGAGACGGCGTCCTCCGCAACGTACACCTCATACCGATCCTCCAGCGCGGCGCGCAGGCCGTCGCGGGTCGGCTTCTCGTCGTCCACTATGAGCAGGTTCGGGTTCATGCCTCGTTGCTGGCCGTCTCAATCAGCCGCTGCCGCCGCTCCTCGATCGGCAGCCAGATGCGGAAGGTCGTTCCCTTGCCGCCGTGGCTCACCAGTTCAAGCCTGCCGTCGTGATCGCGCACGATCCGCTGTACGATCATCAGGCCAAGCCCGGAGCCTTTTTCTTTTGTCGTGTAGTAAGGCTCGAAGATCCGCTTGATCTGTTCCTGCGGGATGCCACCGCCGGTGTCGGTCAGGCTCACCCAGACGCCAGCGCCGGCCTCGCCGGTCCGGACGGTCAACTCGCCGCCTGTGCTCATCGCATGCATCGAGTTTTTCATTAGGTTGATCAGCGACTGCTTGATCTGCGCGGCGTCGAATAGGGCCAGCGGCAGTGCCTTTGCAAACTCCAGCTTGATCGTCTGGCCGCGGTTATCAAACTCTGGGCGCAGCAACTCGATCGTCTCATCGATCGTGTCGGTGAGGGAGCTTTTCTTGAACTTGGGCCGGCTCGGGCGGATAGCCTGCAGGAACTGCGTCACGATGTAATCAAGCCGGTTGACCTCGCCCTTCGCCACGCCGATGTATTTCTCCAGCTTGGCCGCAATGTCGCCCACCTCGCCAGGGTCGCCGTCGCGCTTGGCCAAGCGCTCGTCCATGCTCGCCGCCGGTTGGCCAAGCTTGCGGATCTCCCGCTCCATCAACTGCAAATGAATGCTCAGCGCGTTCAGCGGATTGCCAAGCTCGTGCGCTACGCTGGCCGCGAGCAGCGTCAGCGCCTGGATGCGCTCGCTCTCGATCGCCTCGTGGGTCTGCTCCCGCGCCTCAGTCGCGTCGTGCAGGATCAGCGCCATGCCGGTGCTGCCCTTGGCCTCGCCGTCGATAGGCGCAGCGTAAAGCCGGATGAACCGTTTTCTGGGATACTCCAGCTCGAACTCCCGCCGCACGACACTCTGGCCACCCTCGTCATCCGCCGCCTGCAGCGACGCCCAGTCCAGCTCCGGCAACAGCCGCTCCACCGGCTGATCCAGCGCCTCCGCCTCGTCAAAGCCGGTCAGTCGACCCGCGGAAGCATTTAGATACGTGACCCGCCCCTCTGGGTCGGCGACGAGCACGCCGTCCTCGATCGTGTCGAACAACGTCTCGAGAAACGACCGGTCACGCACCAGCCGCTCCACAAACGACTGCAGGTTCTCCGGATTGAGCGCATCGATGCGCCCAAGAACCTTTTCGATAAAACTGGACTTGGTCGAGGGCATGCAGCTCAGAGCCACTTTTTGATTTTGAAATAAACAATGGTGCCCAGCGTGGAAGCCGCGGTCACCGCCAACGCAACGAGATAGCCGGTCTTGCCTGACGCAATCTCCGGCATGTTCCGAAAGTTCATCCCATACCACGTGCCAACGAGCATCATCGGCGTCGTGATCACCGTGAACACCGTCAGCAACTTGACGATCTCCCCGGTCTTGTTCGACGACATATTCAGGTACACCTGCAGTACGCCTGTCAACGACTCCGCGTAGCGCGCCGCCAGCTCGCCGATGTTGTACAGCCCGTCGTACACGTCGCGGTAGTACGGGATCAGGTGCGACCGGACGAGTTTGAACTCGCCGCGCACAAACCGACTCAACACCTCCTTCTGCGGGCCTATGATCTGGCGCAACTGCAGCACCTCCTTCTTGATCTGCAGGATCGTATTGAGCGTCTCCTTGCCGGGATCGGCGAGCGCCCGCTGCTCTACCTCCGCCACTTCCATCGCCAACTCGTCCAAGGCCGGCTTGTAATTTTCCACGATCAAGTCCAGCAGCGTGTGAGCCACACGATCCGGCTCCGTCGCGATGTCCGCCGTGTTGCGCAAGCACATCTCCGCCGCCAACTCCACCGGCCGCAGCGGCTTGTGGTGGTAAGTCACCAGAAAATTCTTGCCCAGGTAAAAACTCAGCTCCGACGTCGCGAACACCCCGTCCTTGCGGCTGTAGTCCACCGCGTGGATCACCATGAACAGGTACGGCGAAAACTTGTCCTTCTCCTTGGGCTGATACTCCTCGACCTTCGGGGACGGACTCTCCGTCACGCTGTCTTCGATGGACAGGGGATGAAAATGGAAAACGTTTTTAAGGAGGAAATCGGTTTCCTGTGGCGTCGGATCCTCAAGATCTACCCACAGGAACAGCTTGGTGTCTGCCAACAGCGTGGGCATCAGGAACAACTCGATATCCTTGCTGTGCAACTTGCCTTCGGTCGTAAATGCGAATGACCTCACCATAAGCCTGCTGTTCTTTAGCGCTCAAATCCAAGCGTCCCAATAGGGACAAACTGGCGCGATTCTACGCACACTTATTCACAACACAACCCAAAACCTCAAAACTAGGTCAAAATGTCCCATCTCCTTGTTTTTTTCACTGCGACATCTTATTCTTAACAAACTGGCTTCGTGTCACTTAAGTGCACTTGTTGCTTAGCTGTAAATGCGCTGGCTTGCACTATCTTTTTTCGCGAATAAGCTCTGCACGGCTTGTGATCGTATGGCCAAGAGCAATTTTCCCACATAAAAACATGTACGACAGCTATATTCAAAATCTGTTCGCGGAACGCATTGGAGGTGTCAACTATGGAAAAGACACGGCCATCTACAAATTTGAGAAGATTAAGCGCGCCAAAAAGGCAGCCCTCGATGCCAATCCCGGTGCGGAGATCATCGACATGGGCGTTGGCGAACCGGACGAGATGGCCTTCCCTAAGGTTGTCGCCAAACTCCATGAGGAGGCGCAGAACCCGAGCAACCGGGGCTACTCCGACAACGGCGGCCAAGCGCTAAAGGTTGCCGCCGCGAACTTTCTCGAAAAAGTCTGTAGCGTCAGCGGGATCGATCCCGACACCGAGGTGCTTCATTCGATCGGCAGCAAGGCCGCACTCTCCATCCTGCCAGCGGCATTCATCAACCCGGGCGACTACGTCATCATGACCACCCCTGGCTACCCGGTTTTCGGCACGCATGCCAAGTACTACGGCGGCCAGGTGCACAACCTCGCCCTGACTGCTCAGAACAATTACCTGCCGGATCTCGACAGCATCCCGGCCGATGTGCTTGAGAAAGCCAAGGTGCTCGTGCTCAACTATCCGAACAACCCGACCGGCGCCAGCGCCACACCGGAGTTTTTTGCGAAGGTGGTTGATTTCGCCAAGGCGAACGACCTCATCGTCATTCACGACGCCGCCTACATCGGTTTGGTTTACGACAGCAACCAGCCGCTCAGTTTTCTCGCCACCCCGGGCGCGAAGGATGTCGGTATCGAACTTCATTCCACCAGCAAAAATTTCAACATGACCGGCTGGCGCTGCGGCTTCGTGGTTGGCAACCCACTGCTCGTCAAGGCCTACGGCGACGTGAAGGACAACACTGACTCCGGCCAGTTCCTCGCCATCCAAAACGCCTCCGCGTACTGCTACGATCATCCCGAGATCACAGAAGCCATAGCGACCAAGTATTCCCGCCGCATGGACAAGCTGGTGGTCGTGCTGCAGAACGCCGGCTTTCAGGTCAACAAGTCCGGCGGCTCATTTTTCCTCTACATGAGCGCGGCGAAGGCAGCTGTGAACGCCAACGGCGAACGGGTTGAATTCGAAAACGGCGAGGCCCTTTCCCACTGGTTGATCCGCGAGAAACTCATCTCCACCGTGCCGTGGGATGACGCCGAGCCGGCGATCCGTTTCAGCGTCACTTTCGCTGCCAGCGACGAGGCCGACGAGGATCGCGTGATCAACGAAATCGCCTCTCGCCTGGGCGACGTAAAGTTCGAGTTTTGACACGCTGCTTGGCCAAGCCGCCCCTGAACTGTAGTTTGCCCCCCCGATGGTGCTCGTCCTCGACAACTACGATTCATTTACCTTCAACCTGGTCCAGTACCTGGGCGAGTTGAAGGCGGACGTGTTGGTGCACCGAAACGACGAGGTCACCATCGAGGAGATTGAGGCCGACAAACCGGATCGCATCCTCGTGTCCCCCGGCCCCTGTACCCCACGCGAGGCCGGCCTGTCGATCGATGTCATCAAGCACTTCGCCGGCAAACTGCCGATCATGGGCGTCTGCCTCGGGCATCAGTGCATCGGACAGGCCTACGGCGGCGAGGTCGTGGTGAACTATCGAATGATGCACGGCAAAACCTCACCCGTCACTCACGATGGCAAGGATTTGTTCAAGGGCATCCCCTCCCCTTACATCGCCACGCGCTACCACTCACTCGTTGTCAAACGCGAGACGCTGCCGGACTGCCTGAAGGTCACATCAGAAACAGAGGAGGGAGAAATCATGGGACTGCGCCACAAGGAGTTTCCGATCTGGGGCGTGCAGTTTCATCCCGAGAGCATCCTCACCGAGCACGGCCACACGATGATGCAGAATTTTTTGGACCTGACGGTTTAAGCCATTGGCCAGGCATCAGCCGCTCATCGGGAACAGCCAGGCAAGGAGCATCACCGCAGCCAAGCCGTCGATCGCCATCGCAGTCATCATGCACGACACGTTTCTAATCGACTCCTGAATGGTCATCCCGCTCATGCGGTTGATCACCCAGAAGCCGCTGTCGTTCATCCATGGAAACGGCTTCGAGCCGCAGCCAATCGCCATCGCGAGGTAAACCGGATGGAACGGCAGCCCCTCCGCCATCCCGGCGAATATCCCCACAGTCGTGATCATGGAAACCGTGGCTGAGCCTTGTGCTGTGCGCACTATTGCCGTCACAAAAAATGCCATCGGCAAAACCAAAAGCCCGGTGATATTGAAATCCTCAGCCAATTCACCAATCCGTCCCGCGATGTTCGTCTGCTGCAGCACCGTACCGAACGACGCCCCGGCCGCCGTGATCAGGATTACCACGCCACCACTGGCCAGCGCCGCCTG
The DNA here is from genome assembly GCA_030749225.1 of Verrucomicrobiota bacterium. GTDB lineage: Bacteria > Verrucomicrobiota > Verrucomicrobiia > Limisphaerales > UBA1096 > UBA1096. The sequence goes on along the minus strand of JASMKO010000117.1, from coordinate 8,973 downwards.
CACCGAATCGGCCAACGCCTGCTTGTCGCCGCGTTTCTGCAAGGCGAGCAGGCCAAGCGCGATGACCGCGGCAAGGATCAAAGCCACGTTTTTGTCGCCGAGCAGGCCAAGGACACCACTCAGGCCAAGTGGCAGCACAACATCCGCCTCCTTCAGGATCGAGTTGCCGGCAATCAACACAATCGGCAGCAGCACTGGAAGCAACGATAGGCCAAGCAGCGGCAGCGATTTGTCGTCGCGCTTGGCAATCTCCTCAAGCTTAGCCAAAGGCGAATCAGCGGAGTCCCGCAGCGGCACTTGCCACTTGCTGTTCCCGTTCATCCACAAGGCATAGACATAACCGGTCGCGCACGCCACGCTTCCCACCACCATCCCCATCCAGATCATCGTGCCAATGTCGACATTCAACCGAGCCGCCACAAACAGCGGCCCGGGCGTGGGCGGCACGAGCGAATGCGCCATCGTTGCGCCGGCCACAATCGTCATGATGTACAGCCCGTAGTTTTCGCGAAACCGCATCGCAAGCGCCTTGCCAAGCGGAATCATCAAATAAAAAACCGTGTCGAAAAACACCGGCGTCCCGAGCAGGAATCCGCTGCCCGTGAAAGCCAGCGGCGCTCGTTTCTCACCCAACCAACCCAGCGCCGAACGAACGATCCGCTCAGCGCCGCCGCTTTCCAACAGGCACTTCCCGATGATCGCCGCCATCGCAATCAGGATGCCCAGGTTGCCGCACGCCTTGCCGAACGCGGTTGTCACACGGGATATCACCGACTGCGATGCTGTGTGTTTTGCTTCGGTTTCTTGCAGCATCTGGCCCAAATATGCGAGGTTCGGATCGTTTTCTCCGAAGCGATTGGCCGCCTGTTTAAGCATCTCTTTTTGAATGCGTGAGTCCTGCAGTACCGACTGTTCAATCCTCTCCGGGGTGGCCAATACCCCCACCGCCAGTGCCCCGCCGATCAATGCCACAAATGCATGCAGCCGCAGCCAAAGGACGCCACCAACCACAACAGCCATCCCGATCAAGAGTACAATCAGCGGGTCCATTTTTCGTCTAGCTTGGCGGATCGCCCTCGACCCATTTCACACTGTGATCGCCCGTCACCGCAACCGTCTCCGGTGGGGAATCGATCTTGAAATAAGACCACGGCCCAGAAATGAACGGATATTTTTCGACGATACTCTCGTCGACGTCGATGCCTAGCCCCGGTCCATCCGGCATCACAAGATAGCCGCCCTCAATCGCCAGGGGTTCCTTCAAAATTTCATCCGACGCCGCGAACGGATACATGCCCGGTCGTCCATCGTTTGAGTAACATGGAAACTCCAGCCACTCCACAACGTCCTCTTCCCAACAAACCCCCAGATGCGCCGCAGCGAGCACCTCAAGATTCGTCCCCCAACTGTGGAACGCAAACCGCAGGTTGTGCTGGCGTACCTTTTCAAAAATTCGCTGCCCCATCGCAAAGCCGCCCTGACAGCAAACGTCCATCTGGATGAAATCCGCGCAGCCCTTGTCGAACAAATCCATGAAGCCGGCCTCGTCCGGTTCATGTTCTCCCGTTGCGATTGGGAACTTGGCCTCATTTTTCAATCGGACATACGCCTCATGATCCTCCGGTGGCAGCGGCTCCTCGAGCCAACTCGGTGCAAACTCCGCCATCGAGTTGGCCAAATCCAAAATTGTCTCGGACGAATACGTCTTGTCGCCCATGCGCCACCACGAATGCGCATCAATCATCAGGCCAACATCAGGCCCCACTGCAGCCCGCATCTGCCGAACCGTCTCCAAGTCGGCCTCTGGTCCACGAGCCGGCCTCATCTTGTATGCAGGAAACCCTATCCCGGCAATTGCTGCTGCCTCCTCCGCAAATCGTTCCGGCTCCATGTACATCCCCGCGCTGCCATAGAGCTTGATCCGGTCCCGCTTGGCCCCGCCGGCGATCTCGCTCAACGGACAGCCCTCATACCGAGCCATCAAGTCCATCACTGCGATCTCCACTGCGCGATAAGTTTTGGTCAGTTCCAAGTCGCCCTGAAAATCAAAACTTGGCCAAGCCCTTGGTTCACGCCCTTCAAAAAACGGAGAAATGATCTCACGAATCTCCCGCTCCGCACGTTCGTGCGCTGGCCCTGGTGCAAAGCCAACTAACTCGTTGTCGGCCGTGACACGAATATACATAGCATCCCGCTTCAATACCGTGCGCACACCACCATAAAAAGGCAGCACCAACGGCTTCGGCAATGGACAGGAAAGTAAAAACGCCTCTATTTTTGAAATCTTCATTAACCGCTGCCTAGCCAAGTACTTGGCCGAAATCGGAAAGCGACAACCTAAACACACCCAGGCGCTTGGCCAAGCCCCACAATCCACCAAGCCACAAAAAAAGCGCAATTTCTTGCGCCAACAACAATGTTGAAATGAAGAGGTTTAAACAATCAACTTCTCTGCCAGTTCACGGTCAAACTCACAAGGCGCTTTGTCCAGGATGTCAATCCAGGCAGCCACCTCTTTCTCATAATCCCGTGCGATCTCCAAATCATGTTCGTCCACTCGGTCGCTTAATTGTTTGCAAACCAATTGTGCCGCAGTTGCAGTTTTTTCCCCCCTGCCAGAGAGGCGGCTGAAATACTCCGTCGCTTCAGCAAATCGGCCATTCTTCATTAGCGATTCCCCGCGCCGCACATTAGTGACATCGGAATCAGGATGGTGCTGCAATGCCTCCTCGGTCCACTCAAGTGACATTTCGGCAAGTTCGGGATCCTTGTTGACGACACCACAACCTAATTCCCAAATCTTTTGAGTGTCCCCTTCAACCTTTAATCCCTTCAAGAGAACCTCCAAAGCTACCTTGTTTCGTTCCAAGGTTGACAAAAACCGAGCATAGTCATGAAATGGATCTGTTGAGGTATCGCACTCCTCAATCACCTCTTCCCAAAGCCGTATGGCCTGCAGTTCATTGCCAATAGACGCATGGCAGTTGGCCAAGAGATGTTTCGGTTTCCAGGTACGGACATCCGGGACACTCGGCGCCAGCGTGTCATCGTAAGCTTTCTCTATGGATGCCTCCAGCTCAGGAATGGCCTCCTGAAACTTGTTACAATTCATTAATCCCAACCCGGCCATGTAATGTACATTGGCGACCGGCCCGGTCTCCTGAGCCGTCCTGGATGCCATCACTTCGCTCAACTCCTTCATCTTCTGATGCTGAGCCAAGAACACACCATAGTTGTGTATAAACTGCTCACGCACTTCAGGCGTTATGTGCTCTTTTTTGTGTTGCTCAAAAATATTCAGGATTTCTCTGTAGATTTGGTGTGCCCTCCCATCTTGGCCGTCATGATTCAAGTCATGGGCATAATTCATCATGATGGAAGGTTCACCCGGTAACTCGTCCAATGCATCCTCATAAAGCGCAAGATTTCGTTTAATTTTGTTCTTCCTTTTTAATTCTGCGGGATTATATCCATGATGAAGAATCTTTGTCTTTCCAATGGTTTCCTCCATGTTCCATTGCCGCATCACAACTAAAACGGAAGCATGGATTGTTTCATGTATCTTGCCAATAAAATGCAACCCTGGAGCGTTGCGGACTAACCGGGGAACATAATTACATCCGTGCAATTGGGATCCTACATTTTCAAGCGGCAATCGATAACCTACAATATTGGGTTTTGCCATGTCTTCTTTTAATGTCTCTAATGCACCCGGTGCAAGTTCCTCATCTGCATCCAGAAATAACACCCAATCTCCACGAGCATATTCTAAAGTCTTATTTTTTGCCTCAGAGAAATCCTCTTTCCATTCATGCCCATATACCTCAGCACCATAAGATTCAGCAATTGTTATTGTGTTGTCATTTGAACCGGTATCCACAACAACAATTTGATCAACAACATCACGGACAGAATCTAGGCACCTGGCAATATTTGGCTCCTCGTTCTTTGTTATAATACAAACTGATATTCTTTTATGCTGACTCTCATCACTCTTATTATCTTTCAATTTTCTTTGATCGAAAGATGCAACCAAGTCTTTTGCCAACGGCCAAAACGGGGTTAAATTGATAAGTCTGGAAGCTAACAGTGCCGCTTTATCTAAGTCATTATTTTCAAGGTAAAAGTTAATTATTTGAAGTGTCGCCTCGGGGTGAAATGGCCTTAAATTAAGTAGCATATGATACTCACCCTCCACCTCATGACTCGAACTCAATTCTTTGAGTTTCTTTAAATTACCAATTGTAGCACATTTAGGTATATTATTAAATGCATCCGTAACACCGTCTATATTACTCAAATAATTTTCATTTATTATATTCTCCTCATTGAGCAGTTTTAAATTGAATTTATAATCTCGATTTTCTGTAAGTTTTACACCCCATTTTTTTGCAAGCAACCTTGAATTATGACTTAGACTCTTTGAGTGATTAATATTATTTTCCATGAAGGACTTACTTCCAAAATGGTAAATAAAAACGTTTTCACAAATAAGTATTTTTCTTTTACTGAGTAGAATCCGCAAGCATAAATCATCATCTTCAAAATTTCCAATATTAAATGCTTCATCAAACCCTTTGATCTTTTTCATTAACTTGGTTTCGGTCATTAGGCAAAATCCTATGACCCTAAAGGTTTCGCGATAATTTTCTGCTGGTATTTTACTTCTTTTTTCGGCTGTTTCCCGATAAGCGGTGCAACTAATTTCATCTAACCCATAATCAACTTGTTGAATACCGGTACAATGATTTGTGACTGGGCCTGTAGCGCCAACGTCTGCATATTTTGTAAACGGCTTGATCAAGTCCTTGTCCCAACCTGGATACAGCAGAACATCATTGTTCATAAAACAGATATATTCGGAATCTGCAATATTTATCCCCTGGTTATTTGCATACCCGAAGCCCATATTTTTTTTATTTGATATGACTTTTATATTTTTTTCTTCAGTGAGCGTATTTAACAGTTCAGTTGTTTCTTTTTCTGATCCGTTATTTATTATAATTAGCTCATAATTTGTTTTGTTATAGTATTTTATTTGCTGCAAATACTGCTTTGTATCAATAATATTATTGCATACAGGCGTGATTATTGATAATTCAAAGGCGCTCATAATTCATGATAATTAAAACCTATTTCACTTAATCTAGAATTTTTAGTTAACACGTAATATTCGATCTTGTTATCGTCGTAATATTTTTTATATATATTATTAAAAGCTTCTAGCACTCCATTAACTATAAACGGAGTTTTGGTATTATGCCTTTTAGGGATACTGTTTTCTTCTGTTGTTTTTTGTTTTGACTCATATAAATGAGTCATTAAATTGATCCTGACAAAATAATTATCATATTCATGGTCTATTCCTGCTAAATTTGAATTAGCTTTAAATCTTGGACTTTGTTCTAGTGCACATTGTGCATTATAATAATAATCATCTAATTCATAAAAATGTGGTTGTTCATCGAGATCTACACCTAAATAATAAATTTTTTTTGGATTAAATATTATTGCTAATGAACTCGCCATTAACGCAATATTGTTCTGGGTTTTTAGAATTGGAATAATATCCAAAGTTTTATTTAGTTCTCCATCATACAAACATCTTTGCACTGCCAATGTATTTTCAATACCTGAATCTGTGATTAATTTTTTACAATGTATAATTTTTGTTTTGCTATTCTTTATTTTCTCTTTTGCCATAATAACGGTTGTTATGTATGAAGATATAATGATGTCAGGCATAAATCTTAAAAATGATTGGCTTACTCCTATTACTACCTTGTCTTTGCAAAATGTCAGTAATTTATTATCATCTATATCCAATAAAGATTTTCCGCAACCCATAATTACAACATCTTTATTTTCATTTGTTTTTATTAGATTTGTCAATTCTTCATAATTTTTGTTTATTTTTTTCACTTCCTCATCATCCGACAAACATTTTTGAAAGTGCAATCGACTTAAAAATATATATATTTTATCGCCTAGAAATTTTTTATAAAAATTTTTCTCACTTAAAATATGTTTAATAAAAGTACTATGAATATACTCTAATATAAGAAGATCATATTCTTCAGTTTCGATAAATTTCAAGTGCTTCACCAAGTTCTTTTTCAGGTCGGCACAAGTTACATATTGATTATAATCTGCCTGACTTAACAATGATTCGATGGTGTCGTGTGAAATGGGGTAATTATTTGTGATTAAAAGATATCGTAGGCTATAATTATATTCATCAATTTTACTTAATAGATTTGACCCATTTTCAATTTTTGAATCAATGTTAATAGTCTGGATGCTTAACCCATATGATTCTATTGTATGCTTAAAAAATAACATCAACCTAGGATGCACTATATCTTGTTTTACATAAAAACTCGCAGGGAGTTGGATGGCAAGCCTAATTAAAGATTCCTGCAAACTTAAACCATATTCTGTGCTATACTTTATCTGCGTTTCATTAATTATCCTTTCCTTCAACCTTAACTTCACATCTTTGTATTCATAGATATTATTGCTTTTATATTTTATATTTTCAACAATTAATTCTTCCAATTTATCTGAGTCATTAAATAAAAACAAAACCTGATCAATACTATTTTCTTTTATATAATCTCTTAACTCATCATATTTTATTTTTAATAATTTAGATTTTATCGAATGATTATTTTCTTTCTGGACTATTTTTACGCCAAAATGTTTATGATCTGTTACTTTGATTAAAATTATTTTTTGTACATTTACATTCAAAACCACCTTATCGTCACTAAAATATTTGTATATTTCCTCGATTTCTTTTTGTTTAAATGAATTACAATATGGTTTTAATAAGTCATTATTTATATATGTTTTCTGATTTATACTATAATTACATGTTATATTTTTATGCGGCAAATTCAGAAAATGAGATATTTTGCAATCTATTTCTTTTTCTTTAATTGTGATAAGGTCATAGTCTACAAATAAATAATCTATGGAATAAGATTCAATTATATGAATTAATATTTTATAATACTTAATCCATAAATTAATACCTTCTGATAAAAGCAATCCATCTCGAATATGCAATGAATTGGCTACGGACAAAGGGCATCTTATTATTACAACTATTTTAATATTTTTAATTTGCTCATACCAATACGGAAAAGTCAGCACTAGTCTCGGATCTGCCAACGCCCAAGAATTATTTGAATCTAACTGCCTTACAAAATTAATGATATTGTCATTGTTTTTTTCTTTATTTCGAATTTTTTTAAGATTTCCATACATCCAGTTTAAATTTTGATCATAATTACTATTTTGTGACAATATCTTGTTGTTGATGGAAATTTCATCAAAATTCTCGCAGCGACCTCTAAAATTATGCACTAACTTGTCAGTATCAGCACCTATTAAACGATCACCCATTTCGATTCCTGCCATCCCTAATTTTTCAGTGATTTTAGAAATTCCTGATCGATGCATACCCATGACACAATATACCGTATTATTAAAAATATTATTTGTAGTGTACTTTAAATTATATGATTTCTTATGTTGCTCGGTATCTAAAATTTTTGGCTTTACAAGCTCACGCTTGTTATTTGCCATTGTTATTCCGTTAAAGCAATAATTTGTATCACTTCTCCAAAGCCACAACTCTGTGAAACTGCATCTTTCAACATCATAACCTTTTTGAACTATATTGTAGATTGAAGAATTTTCGTAATATATTGCATGATAAATTGTTTTAAAGTAATTCGCTATATCATCTATATTATTCGATAATGTGCATCTCCACATATATGTAGAGCATTTATTTAACAATGAGTATGAATAGTCATAATTTTTTTCGCCCTCAATATATATATCAGGTTCTATTATCACAATTTTTAATGCGTAATGATCTAAATTGACTGACTGAGACAATTTTTTGTAAAAACAGGAACTTACCCCAATACAAAGTTCATCCACACACTCTCTGATCTTGTTACTATTATTAATGAAATAATTGAGAACCACATTAGTATGTATTAATATTTGCCCAGTCAGGCCAATTTTTGAATTTACCTCATGACTAAACATAATTAAATTTTATTACTTTTTATAACTTTAATTACCTACCCGCATTCTTCGACCTCGGGCCGAGTATTTTAAGGTGAAACCCACCATGCCACAACTCCAAGTGGTAGCAATGTTCAGGATTTCTTTTGATCGAGTTATCCAAACTCTCATGTCCTTCTTTTTTTAGCGTGTTTATTTGTTTAAAGTAGTAAATTTATTGCGTCTTCATTATACGTCCTAGTACTACCAGTTTTTGGCATATTCAGAAATGGTTGATGGGTATTCTGTTAATTCTGCATTAGACATATGCTTATAAATACATTTAATGTCATTACCATGATTACTTTAACATATTGCCTATAATCCCTTTTACCATCCAGCATATTGTCTTTCTTGAAAATTTCACAATTTGAATGTGTTATTCTTTCATCTTAATGCATTAAGGCCAATTTAGAGTGTTACTTTTCAATTAATTAGTTAACTTCACTTATATGTGTTTGATGGGCTTCACGCCCATATTTTTTATTAATTGATCTGTTAAATTAAATATTTCTGGCATCAAAATTGTTGCTTCGATTAATACCTGTTGTTTTGTTTGCCACGGTACATATTGTCCTGGCTTCCAACTTATATCGTGGATAATAGGGCAAATTATCATATAGGGTATATTTGAATATATGGCAAATGAGCTAATGCCCCCGCCTCTCAACGCAAAGTAAAATTCACTTCTTAAAAGTAAATTTGCATCACCCAAAAAATCGGGTGAGTAATCCTTAGAAAACAAAATTTCATAGTTCCATTTGTCTGTATAAGTTTTGTAATGTTTACAACCTACATCATCGGAAATGATTAATAGTGAATGATTTTTAAATTTACATCTTAAAAATTCATATATTGTATTAAATTCTGTTTCTGTTAAATTTCTAT
>JASMKO010000116.1 GCA_030749225.1 Verrucomicrobiota bacterium | reverse complement strand
ATTGTCGCTGAACGCGCCCTGAAACTGAGTGGCGAAGAGGCTCCAGAAACCACGGAGCGATCCCACTGACCGGCTGTTGATTGGGTTTGCGTTGTCCATCGTCTGGTTGGCGGGGCGCAGCCTACCTCCTGCAACAATTTTACGCCAATTGATAAAATCAATGCCATCATCGACTCAATCGATACTCCCACCGCTTGCCCTTGGCCAAGCAGCCGGTGTAGTTTCGGCCTCGTTCAAGGATGGATTTGCTAGCGAAGAACCGGTTGGCGCTGACTCGGCGCGAATTCCTCGGGCGCGGGGCCACCGGTATCGGCGCGGCGGCCCTGGGCTCGCTGCTGGGCCGGGGGCTTGGTCAAGCGGCGGGCGGTGGCTTGGCGGGCTTTCCGCAATTTGCGGCCAAGGCCAAGCGGATCATCTACCTCACCCAATCGGGCGCGCCTTCCCACACCGACCTATTTGACTACAAGCCGGGGCTGAAGTCGTGGCGCGGCAAAGAACTGCCACCGTCCGTCCGCATGGGCCAGAGGCTGACGACGATGACCGCCAGCCAGAAGCTGGCAATCCAGCCAACGGAGTTCAAGTTCAGCCCGCATGGGCAGAGCGGCGCCTGGCTCAGCGAGTTGCTGCCGGGCATCGGTGCAGTAGCGGACGAGATTTGTTTCATCAAGTCGATGCACACTGAGGCGATCAATCACTCGCCTGGGATGACATTGTTCATGACCGGCAGCCAGATCCCCGGCCGGCCGAGCATGGGCGCCTGGCTCAACTACGGGCTTGGCAGCGAGTCGGAAGAATTGCCCGGCTACGTGGTGATGATGTCGCGCGACCAGCACGGCACCTGCGGGCAGTTGTTGTTCGACTACTACTACGGCTCCGGCTTCCTGCCGTCGCGGCTGCAGGGGGTGAAGTTCCGAACCGCCGGCGAGCCGGTGCTCTACCTGTCCAACCCTAAGGGCGTCAGTCGCGCTGTGCGGCGCGGCCAACTGGACGACCTGGCCCGACTCAACGAAATGAAATTCCGCGAGGTCGGCGACCCGGAGATCACCACACGCATCGCCCAGTACGAGATGGCATACCGCATGCAAATGAGCGTCCCGGAACTGACCGATCTGAGCGACGAGCCGGATTACATCTTTGAACTGTACGGCAAGCACTCTCGCACACCCGGCACCTACGCGGCGAACTGCATTCTCGCGCGACGGCTAGCAGAGCGCGGTGTGCGCTTCATCCAGTTGTTCCACGTCGGCTGGGACACGCACGGGAGCCTGTCGCAACAACTCCGCATGCAGTGCGACGACACCGACCTAGCCTCGGGAGCGCTCATCCAGGATTTACGGGCGCGTGGCCTGCTGGATGACACATTGGTGATCTGGGCCGGCGAATTCGGCCGCACACCGTATGTGCAAGGCAAAGTGGACGCGCCCAAGTACGGCCGCGACCACCACGGCCGCGCCTTCACGGTCTGGATGGCTGGTGCCGGCGTGAAGCCAGGCTACATCCACGGCGAGACGGACGATTTCGCCTACAATGTCACCCGCGACCCGGTTCATGTGCACGACTTTCAGGCCACGATCCTGCACCTGCTCGGCATCGACCACGAGCAATTGACCTTCAAGTATCAGGGCCGTCACTACCGCCTGACCGACATCCACGGCCAGGTGGTACAAAACGTCCTCGCCTGAGCGCCTGGCCAAACCGCTTGTCCGCTTAGCCAAGCTGCATTAGGCTGCCGCCTGCGTGGCTGCGAAAAAGACGAACAAAGCGACCAATGAGGTGCCGTTCGAGGAAGGGTTGAAGAAACTAGAGTCCATCGTCGAGGAGATGGAGGGCGATAATCTGCCGCTGGAAAAACTACTCGAGCGCTACGAGGAGGGCACGCGCTTGGCCAAGGACTGCCAAGCCAAGCTCGAGGACGCCGAGTTGAAGATTCAAAAGCTGCAGCCCAACGCCGCCGGCGAGGATGAACTCGTCGACGACGACTCCGTTGAACTCTAAAATGGCAACAGTCGAAACCCCCAACCGCTACCTCGACATGGTCGACCACCCGGCTCACGTCAAAAAATTGACGGTTAAGCAACTCGAGAAACTGGCGGAGGAGTTGCGCGAGGAATTGATCCACGGCTTGGCCAAGCACGGCGGCCATCTCGGACCGAACCTGGGCGTGGTGGAATTGACATTGGCGATGCACCGAGTGTTCGAGACCCCGAAGGATAAGTTTGTCTGGGACGTCAGCCACCAGTCGTACGTGCACAAGCTGCTCACCGGTCGGAAGGAGCGGTTCCGCACCATCCGCACCACCGACGGGCTCAACGGCTTCGCACTGCGCACCGAGAGCGAGCACGACTGCTATGGCGCCGGCCACGCCGGCACGGCGCTATCGGCGGCGCTCGGCATGGCGGCCGCACGCGACCAGCGCGACGGCGACGAGAATGTGGTTTGCGTGTTCGGCGACGCAGCGCTAACTAACGGCATCTCGTTCGAGGCGCTTAACAACATCGCCCACACGACGAATAAGTTCATCGGCATTCTCAACGATAACGAATGGTCGATTGCAAAGAACGTCGGCGCAATCTCCACCTACCTGAACAAGCTGATTACCAACCCAGGCTACAACCGGATTACCCGTGATTTACAGGCCTTTTTGGCCAAGGTGCCCACAGGAAAGCTTGCACTGCGACTCGGCCTAAAGGGGCAGGAGGCCCTCAAGGGCACCGTCACCCAGGCGGTGCTGAAACACAACGACGAGGCACTGGACCCCGACGGCCGCGGCGGCTTTGGCAGCAGCCTGGTGTTCGAGGAGTTCGGTGTTCGCTATCTCGGGCCGATCGACGGGCACGACCTGCCGCTGCTGGTCGAGACGCTTGAGTTTGCCAAGAGTTGCGACCAGCCGATCGTCATTCACGTCATCACTCAGAAGGGTAAGGGCTTTACCGCCGCACTGGAGCATCCCGAGAAATTCCACGGCACCGGCCCGTTCAACCCAGACACCGGCGAGAGCCTGCCCACCAAGTCCGGCACCCCCTCGAAATATCAAGATGTCTTTGGGCAAACAATGGTTAAGCTCTGCCAGAAAGACTCATCGGTCGTCGGCATCACCGCCGCAATGCCCAGCGGCACTGGCCTCGGTGTGCTGGAGAAAGCCATGCCGGACCGCTACTACGACGTCGGCATCGCGGAAGAACACGCAGTGTTGTTCGCCGCCGGCATGGCAACGATGGGCCATCGGCCGGTGTGCGCGATTTACTCCACCTTCCTCCAGCGCGCGTACGACATGATCATTCATGACGTCGCACTGCAAAACCTACCGGTGACCTTTTGCATGGATCGCGCTGGGCTCTCGGCTAACGACGGGCCGACACACCACGGATTGTTCGACATCGCCTTCCTCAACTGTGTGCCTGACATTATCTGCATGGCACCCGCCAATGAGGATGAACTGGCCGACATGATGTTCACCGCAACGCACCAGGACCGCCCAGCCTTCATCCGCTACCCGCGCGGTTACGGGGAGGGCGTCGCTGTGAAGGAACAGTCGACGCTGATCGAAGTCGGCAAGGCCGAGGTGCTGCAAAACTTTTCCAGCAACGGCCGACCGAAGGTCGCCTTCTTTGTGCTTGGCCCAATGCGCGCCATCGCCGACAAGGCTATCGCTGAACTGGACGCGGACGACATCGACGCCGCGATCATCAACCCCCGCTTCACGAAGCCAATCGACACCGGCACCACCGAGTTTTTCGCGCAGGCCGCTGAGGTGGTCGTCACCATCGAGGATCACGTGCTCCGAGGCGGCTACGGCAGCATCGTGCGTGATCACCTGGCCGATACAGGCATCACGACGCCTGTCGTGCGCATCGGCTGGCCGGACGAATTCATCGAGCACGCCTCCTCGGTTGGTTACCTGCGCGAAAAGTACGGCCTCACCGGGGCCAACACCGCCGACTTGGTCCGCGAGGTGCTTGGCCAAGCAGCGGATGCCGCTACAACTTCCAGCCAAGCGCTTGGCCAAGCAGCCGACAAGTAACCGACGCGATGAACCGGCATTGCCACAACTGCGGCAGGGAGTGGAAACTCGACGGCCAACCCGGCCGCAGCGAGAACTGCGACGGCTGCAACGAGGATTTGCGCATCTGCCTCAACTGCGTCCACCACGACCTCGGTGTCGCGTACGAGTGCCGCGAGCGCCGGGCCGAGCCGGTGACGGAAAAAAAACGATCCAACTTTTGCGAATACTTCGACTTCGCGCTGCGCAACTGGAGCGGAAGAGGCAGTGTGAACAAGCGAGACGAGGAAGCCAAAAACACGTTCGACCAGTTGTTTGGAGAGTGAATCCAGCAGACCCGCCGGTGGCAGTTTCTTTTTCCTGTCAAGCCTGTTTCATCGATGACATTCAAAAAAAAAAAAAAATGCGATTGTCAGGAATCGCGGCAGCGCTTACGGTTTCCGGACTGCAACCAATAAACATATCCGCAACCCATGAAAAAAGTCGATGCAATCATCAAGCCCTTCAAACTTGAGGACGTCAAGGAGGCGCTCGCCGCCGTTGGCATTGAAGGGATGACCGTGACCGAGGTGAAGGGGTTTGGCCGCCAGAAGGGCCACACGGAAATTTACCGGGGTAGCGAATACACTGTCGATTTTCTCCCCAAAATAAAGCTCGAGATCGTGTTGGACGACGAACGCGCGCAGGACGCGATCGACGCCATCATCAAGAGCGCAAAGACGGACAAGATTGGCGATGGCAAAATCTTTGTCAGTTCGGTCGAGGAAGTGACCCGAATTCGAACCGGAGAGACGGGGGCCGAAGCGGTATAGAGGCATTCAAGCGCTATCCGCCCGCTTTTCCTTTTTCAACCATAAAGAGTGATGAGCGAAACTCGGGCTTGGGGCGCGACGGCGCTCAAAATAATAACCGGTTGAGTGAGTGAGTGAGTGACGTTTAACTGAAAAAACCAGACTGTGAACAAGGTGTGGACAAGAGTTAATAGCTTCCGCTGGATTCAATCCAGAGGTGCATGTACATTGACCGCCGCCTTTGGCGATCAACCCGCGTCACAAAACAGAACTCAGCCAAAACAAGCAATCTGCCGGTTGATACGACTTAACCAACTGGTGAACATAAACTTATGATTTTTTTTCCACCGTTTTATGAAGCCGAGCAGGAGAATCTACTTGGCATAATTTATCCCCTGACAAGCAAACAAATGCCAAACGTAAGGGTACAATCTCAAGAACGCGATGGTAGCGAGTGAATAAAAGCTGAAAAACAACCCGCCACCAGACGCCCAGATGACCGACAACTTTGAAAAAACATGGCTGCAAGCAAGCGACACCTTGCGCACCATGGTGAACGCAGATCTCTTCAATCTGTGGTTTGACCCCATCCGACCCGGCTCAATCAACGAGGAAGCAGCCGTCCTCATTGTTCCGAACGAGTTTTGCGCGGTGTGGTTAAAGGATAATTACCTGGAACTGCTTCAGGATGTTTTGGCCCACATCACTGGAAAAAAACTAAATATTCAACTGGAGGTAAACGAAACGATCACGGACGAGACTCCCGCCCAGACAACGGACACCGACAGCAAAGCAGCCGAGCCCCAGGCACAACCCGCCAAACGGGGGGCATCAACCAAACAACGTGCTTCCACAGAAAAGCCGTTCAACCCAAAAAACACCTTTTCCACCTTTGTTGTCGGCGACAATAACAACTTTGCACATGCGGCGGCGCTGGCTGTGGCCCAGTCACCGGGTCGATCGTACAATCCGCTGTTCCTTTACGGCGGAGTGGGCCTCGGCAAGACACACCTGCTGCACGCCATCGGCCACAATGTGCTGAAGGAAAACCCGAGGTTGAAGGTATCCTATCTTTCTTCGGAGAAATTCACGAACAAGTACATCGACGCAATCCAAAACAACGAGTTGACCAAGTTCCGGCGCACCTACCGCAAAACCGATGTCCTGCTGATCGACGACATCCAGTTTCTCTCCGGCAAGGAGCGCATTCAGGAGGAGTTTTTTCATACCTTCAACGCGCTGCATGAGGCTCACAAGCAGATCGTAATGACCTGCGACCGGCCTGCCAATGAAATCAAGAACCTTGAGCATCGCCTGGTCTCGCGGTTCGAGTGGGGCCTTGTCACCGACATGCAGCCGCCCGATTTCGAGACGCGCCTGGCCATCCTGCGCAAAAAGGGAATCTCCCTTGGCGTGGAAGTACCGGATGAAGTGGTTGACTTCTTGGCCAAGCGGATTCGCACCAACATCCGCCGGCTTGAGGGTGCACTGATCCGGGTATCCTCCTACCAATCGCTGACCGGCAAGCCGGTCACTCCCAACGCCGTCGAGGGCCTGCTCAAGGATGTCCTGCACGAAGAGGGACGCACGGTGGTCTCGATCGAGAACATCCAGAAACGCGTGGCGGAGCATTACGACATCCGACTGGCTGACATGACCAGTCGGCGGCGGCCAGAAAACATCGCCTTCCCGCGCCAGATCGCCATGTATCTGGCCCGGGAGATGACTGGCAAGTCGCTCAACTCCATCGGCGAAGCGTTTGGCGGGCGTGACCACGGCACCGTGCTGCACGCCTGCCGGTTGGTGCGCGACCGGATGGAGCAGCAGACGGATGTCCGCCAGGCGGTGCGCTATCTCGAGAGTCAGATCGGCCGTTAATCTGCGCCCGCTTGCCCAAGCGGCACGCCGAAAAATTTCGCCGGGCCGCCCATGACCGCCGCCGGGGCACCCAACGCCTCCTTCAACGCCACGTCACGATCCCACGGGTTGTCAATCGCGTCGATCGACTGCATCTGTTTACGGGTCAGGTTCATCGGAAACGCCCAAGCCGTCACCGCCGCGGTGTTGATGAGCGGAAAATCCGAGCCGTACAACAGCCGCCCCTCAAGTTGTCTCTCAGTGATCGCCTGTCGCAAGTAGCCCAGCTTATTAACCTGTGTCATGCTCGAAATGTCGGCGTACAGGTTTGGATATTCGCCCAGCATCCCGATGAGCCGGTCGATGTCCTCCTGCCCCTCGTTCTTGCCGGTGGACGCCACGTGGGCGACGATCACCGTCACCCCCAACGACAGAGGCAACCGAAGCCGAACCGGATCGGCCAGTTCGTCCCGCGCGTGGGTGAACGAACGCTCCTGACCCGCGTGTGTCAGCAGCGGCAGCTTCAACTCGGCTAATTTCCGGTAAAACGGCTCATGCGCCGGGTCTGCCGGATCGATGAACTGAATCGACGGCAGCCACTTGAGCAGCAGTGCGTCGTTGTCGCTAGCCCATTGCAAGCGCTCAAGCGCGTCGGGCCGGTGGGGGTTGATGCTTGCCCCGAAATGGAGGTTCCGATGCTTCGCAGTCTCGGCGGCGACATACTCATTCGGGATGTAAAACTCCGTCCGCTCGCGGTCAAGCTTGCCGTCGGCATCGATCACGCCGTCCATCGCGAGGACAATCGCCGCGCCGACCCGCCGGCTCTCCCCGATCCCCTTGGCCAAGCGCTCCATCAGCAGTTGATCCCCCTGCTCTTCGGCCTCGGCCAGGGTCACGTCGAACGCCTTCAGGTAAATGCCAAACCGGAAATTGTTCCGCAATTCCTGCGAGACAAAGCAGCCGCTGCCGCCCGCGCCGATGCCGGCGACGTGGCAATGCATATCGAGGATCTTTCCGTCGTACGGCTTGGCTAAAGGCAGGTACGGCCCGGAGAAAAATAGCTCCCGTAGCAAGAGCAACAACAACACACCGACACCCAGCCCCTTGCTCAGGCGAATGCCCCATCGTCGCCAACGGCTTGAGCGGGGGACGACCGATTTTGATTCAGCTTCCATTCGTCAATCCAATCTTGAGTTTGGCCTTGGCCAGGCGCATCTTCGCGGTATGTCGGAGATTGCAAAATTCCTCCATCACGGCGCGGAACAAATCACACCTAAAATCCTGGAGGGAATCCACAAAAAACTCCCCGCACTGAAGCTGGAGATCGCCCAGATTGACGCACCTGAATATCCCCACCTCATCGAGCAACTGGAGTTTTTGGCAGGCGTAGTCGAGGATCACGTCGAGAGCGACGACGACGCGCTGCCACTGGTGGCAGTTGCCGAGGCTGCCTATGCGCTCGTCTACGCCCACAACCAGCTTGGCCTCATCCCGAATCACCTGCCGCACATCGGTCATGCCGACAAGTCATCGATCGTCCGGGCCATCCTGATCGAGAACGAGCGGGTGCTTTCCGAATACGCCGAGCGACACGACATCGACTGGGTCACCGTCAAGCCGTGACGATCCTCTCAAGCGCCTCCGTCAACTCCCGCGCATACCCCGCGTGATCCATCAGCGGGGAGCGCTGCAACTTGCCCCGCAAATCTCCGCCCAGCTTGGCCAGGTGTTCCGGCACTGCACACCAGCCCGCCGCCTTGGCCACCAATTCCTCCCGGTCGGCGGCGATTAGCTCCGGCAGGCCAACGCTCGACAACAGGCTCACACCTTGCCGCGACACGTAGCTGTCGCCCTCCAGCGCCAATATCGGCGTGCCCATCCAGAGGCAATCCCCCGTCGTGACCCCACCGTTGTACGGAAAAGGATCCAGCATCAGGTCGATGCGGTTGTGCGACTCAAGGTAATCACGCTCTGGCCCCTTCGCTGTAAACAGCAACTGCCCGGCACCGATGCCGTGCCGCTCGAACTTAGCCAACAGCAACCCTTCGTGCGCCGAGTCATCGCGCACCAGCAGCGTAATCCTTGCCCCGGAGCATGCCCGCAGAATCGCACTCCAGGTTTCCACGGTCGCCGCACTGATCTTGGCCGGATTGTTCAGGCAACCAAACGTGAATGGCTCGCCGCCAAGGCACGGCGAGCCAACCGGTTCGGGGCTCTTCTCCGGCGCGTCGTAGACCCACGCCACCGACGGCAGACGCAGCAGTTGCTCGGCATAACACGGATCGGCCCCGGGCGGATCGGCCACCGAATCGGTGATCCTCCAATCCACCGCCGACAGCCCGGTCGTGTTCGGGTAAGCAAACAAGGTGGCCTGGACCGGGGCCGGTTTTTGGGCCAGCACGGCCAGCCGATTCCCGGAAGTATGCCCAGAGAGATCGATGAGAACATCGAGGCGGTCGGCGCGGATTCGCTCCGTCACAGCGGCATCCGGCAACGCGGCGATGCTGTGCCATTGTGCCACCTGTTCACGGTAGCGGCGCTTGGCCGGCGAGTCGTCAGCTGAGTTGTCATAAACAACCGGCATCACCCGATCCCGGTCCAGGTTACGCCACAGCGCCGAGGCCATCCTGCCAACGGGATGATATCGGAAGTCGGCTGACAAAAAACCGACCCGCATTGGCCGCCGCCCGTCGAACGCCTGCCGGTCCGGCAGTTCCGCTTGGCCAAGCGCTTGGCCAAAACGCCCGCCCCAATCGCGGTGCGCAGTGGCGATCTCCTCGCGGCTGGTGTCGGAGTCGTACTGCATCGCAAAGATGAGGTTGCTATGAGTAGTCGGCGCGTCGGGATATATCCGGAGCGACTCCCGGTAGCAGTCGATAGCCCGGCTGATCTCGCTCAAGTCAAGCCAAGCGTTGCCGAGGTTGGAGAGGATGAACGGGTCGCCGGGTCGCAACTCGAGAGCGCACCCGTACGCCTCGACCGCCTCACCGGTCCGACTCAACTCGCGCAGTAGATTGCCCAGCCGAATATGGCCTCGGACCAGCGACGGATCAAGTTCAACGGATCGCTGCAAATGGCCAAGCGCCTCCGCCAGTTGCCCAGACTCAGCCAAAGCGGTGCCCAGTTGCAAGCGGGCATCGGCGTCATCGGGGTGCTGCTCAACCTCGCGCCGAAGACTCTGTACTGATCCGGAATTCTCCCCGCCGCCGCTCACCGTCAAAGCTGCGTCTTGTGGGCAATCTTCCAAATGCGGCGGTCGCTCCGGACGTAGAGAGCGCCATTCGACACCGCCGGCGAGCATTGGATCATCTCGCCCAGGTCCATCTCGCCAGCGATACGCCCCTCCGGCGCGGACAGGTCCACCACCTGGGCTCTGCCCTCCTCGTTGAAAGCGTACAGGTGGTTGTCAGCCACAACGGGCGAACCGCCGAACGGCCCATCGAGGCGGAGTTGCCAGAGCCGCTTCCCGCTGTCGGTGTCGCCGCAAGTCAGCACCCCGGCATTGTTCAGGCTGTAAACCCGTTCGCGATGCACAAGCGGGCTGGCCGTGCCTGGACGCAGCCGCGACGAGCGCCATTTCTGCCTGAACGACCCGCCATCAGCCGCCAACTCGAGCGCCGTCACACCGTGGGACGGCACATACAGCACACCGCCAGCGAGCGCGCTCGACGGAATCGTTGACGCGCCGTCGTCATAATGCCAAGCAACCTCGCCACTCTTCGGGTTGACGGCATGGATGCCCTTACCAGACTGCAGCAACACCCACTCCCGGCCAGACTCGGCAAGGTGCACTGTGGCTGTCGTCCAGTTGGCCGACTTTGGACGATTAAGTTTCCACAAATTGACGCCATTCTCCTTGATAAGCCCCGCCGTGAACGACTCGCTGTCGTTCTCAACCTGCACGACCAGCACTCCGTCAGCCAGCACGAGCGACGATGCCATGCCGAGGCTGTTGCGGGCGTTCGGGTAATCGACCGTCAAGCCTCGTAGCCACTGAAGGTTACCGTTAAGGTCGAGGCAAAACAGGTCGTTGGAGGAAAACAGGGCGAATAACCGCTCACCGTCCGTCACCGGCGTGGGCGCGGCGATGCTGGTTTTCTTGTGGCACATTGTGCTGCCCATCGCCCAGAACCGGCGCTGCCAAATCACCGAACCGTCGGCAGAATTCAGGCAGAGTATCTGCAACCGATCCTGCCGTGCTCCGCCGCTGGCCGTCACGAAAACACAATCACCAACGACCAGCGGGCTTGAGAGCCCCCGGCCCGGCAGGTCGACCCGCCAAGCAATGTGCTTCTTCGCATCGAGCGCGACCGGCAGCCCAACTTCGTCCGAGATGCCGTTGCCCATCGGGCCGCGAAAGCCTGGCCAATCGCCCGCCACCGCGCCGTTGGCCAAGGCGGCAAAAGTGAGAGTGAGTAGAAGTTTTTTCATGGTTGTCTGTTTACTTAGCGGCGACTTCGGGGTTCTTTTTTGTTGCAGAATGAATCGCCGTGCCGGTGGCGTCGCACACGCGCAACTGGAACTGCCATTGCACCGTCCAATCTTCCACCTGCTCATTCTGACAGGCTTTCACGAGGATAGTGTTGCCACCCTTTTTCAATTGCACCGGCAGCTGGTACTGGTCAATCCGCATACCTCGGTGGTACTCGTCGCGCCCGAAAACCAACTCGCCGTTGAGCCAAATTTTCCACGCGTTTTTGCAGCCAAGCCGCAGTTGTGCCGGCCGGTCGGTGGCGGAGACGAACTCCGTCTGCGCGTAGCCGGTGACCTCCTTGAGATCGCCGTACGGCTCGTTGAAATCCACCATACCGTACTCGTCGGGCGTCGAGTAAGGCTGCCACGTCACCTTGCCGTTCAGACCGTCGTACGAGGCCGACAGGGCCGCGTTATTCTCCGGCGCGAACGCCACGGCGAACCCGGCGCGATCCTTGTTGTGAAACGGCCCGGCCAACTGCCAGTCGACGAGAAAGCCGAAGTGGCGCGTCAGGTTGACTTCGCGGCCAAGATCGCGTAACGCCACGGCAACAGCTTGAATCTGGTCGAGGTCCCGGGCGGCATCAAGGGCCTGCCTGTACAGCAACACCGCAGCCGGTTTGTTGCTAGCCTTCGCCCGAGCCTCCGCCTGGCTCAGCAGCCGGGCGACGGCTTCGCGCCGGAGATCAACGCTGGAATCACCCAGCAACCCAGGGACAAGCTGCCCCGCCGCCTCGGCATCCACGCGCCTTATCAACTCGAATGCCAGCGCGCGCGAACGGGTGTCGTGGCTTTTATTGAGCAGAAATTCCCCAAGCTCCACCACCGGCAGCAGACCGCCTTTGGCCAAAGTGTTGCCGACAATCACCTCGACCGCACCGCGCAGATAATTCGCCGCGAACGGGTTCGCCCCGTCCATCGAGGCTAGTAGCCTCGGCAACGTGTCAGCCCCACCCTTGGCCAGGCGCTGCAGCGCCTGGCCTGCGGCGGCGTTACCCTGCCCTTCTCCGCCAACGGCACGCAATGCCGCCAACGCATCGTCAAACTCATCCGCTGCCGCTTGGCCAAGCGAGGCCAATCCAATCGCCGTCAACGCCACAAAAAAACAGGAATGCTTCACACACGAGAAACTAACGGCAGCCGCGGCGCGACAAAAGCTTTTTGGAGGGAGGAACAGCCCGGTTGGCCGGCTTGGCTCTAAAAATAGGCACCAAAGAGGATCATCATTTCGTCAGTGCTGCGCAGGCCAAAGGTCACGGTCTCATCGGTCCAGTTGTTGTAGGTGGTCTTCAGTCGGATTTTTTCGCCGCGCCTCACCACAATCGGCGGATCGAACTTCATCACCGGCGGATGCTCCCAGTCGTAGGAGATGTAAAGCAGTTCCCCGTCCCGCTTACCGCCGGCGATCTCGACGCGGAACTCGACCGACTTCTCGTGTGAATGGGAGAATAGCTGGAAAATGTTCATCGTCTCGCCAGCGCGAAAGTCGGCAGTCACCGTGGTTTCTTGGTTGGGCGGCAGCTCAATATCGGTGTTGTTCATGTTGATAATCTTGGCCTCGTGCTTCACAGCCGACTTGTCGATGGTGTGCAGGTTCATGTACACCTCGCCGGTTGACGACTCCCCGGTGCGGTTGACGTAATGCGTGTTTAGATCGAGGCCAGTCCGCGCCGGAAGCTTGAGGGCTACGCCCTCGGGAAACTCGTAGTCCAGTCGCGGCGTCTGTGTGCCGGTGAAAAAGTCATGAAACGCCATCGTTGCCAGAACGAGCGGGTCGTCGCCACCATCAGACAGATGCAGGTCGCGGATTTTGTCTGGCACGAACAACTGCTTGACCAGCGAGAACAACGGGCTAGACGAATCCAGCAGGTAGCCGATGAAATGATGACTGCCCAGGCGCATCTCGATCTGGACACGGTTCACGTACACCGGTTTTGGGTTGTTCAAATTCTTGTACATGAAGAACTCACGCTCGAAATCGGCCGGCACCTCAAACGGCCCGACGTGCAACTGGATGCCACTGTCCGGCTTGGCCAACGGCGTGAACGGTGGTGGCAAGTACCTCTCCAGATTGCCCAGATCAGTGACCTTGGCCACGGTGCCATGCTCCGGCGCACCCTCGAGAATCCATTGCAGGATAAACTTCAGCTCGCCGTTAGTCAGTGGCTCGGTGCCAATCGGCATCAGCGAGCCGTAGCCGGGGTGGTCGTCGTAAAAATGTTGTTGCTCTGCGGCGTTGATTTTCTCCCAAAGAAAACTTTTGCCGAGACTGGCCAAGCCCTGAGTACCGACGAGTTCTAACCCTTCCTCAAGAGCGTAGGTGTTCGCCGGCTTGCGGTTGACGAGTTGCTCGTAGGCCACATCCGGCGTGAGAAGCAGGTTTGATTGTCGAGCAAACGCCGTGCCCTCGCTGTGGCAGCCAGCGCAGTTCAGCCCGAGGATGCGATCGCGGATAATCCCCCAGGTCGAGGTACCCCCCTCGTATCGCACACGGTAAAAACGACTCCGTGTGGAGTCAACCCCATCCTCAAACACGGTCTCCACACCGTTCGACTTCAGCAGATCAACATCGCGCCACTGTTTCAGGTCGGTGGAACTTTCCACGTGAAAACCGTCGCCGAGAAACTGGACGAAATAGTTCACCGCCGGGCCGTCGACACGGAACTGAAACTGCCCCGCCTGGCCAAGCCCCTTCGGCTTCAGCGCAAACTCCAGACCACCGGTATCGTGTTCACCCGTGTGCCCGTTGCCCCCACCATGACCCGGCCCAGCCACGGCCAATTCCGCACTGCAAGCCAATCCCAGTAATCCAATCAATCTCTTCATTATTAAACAGCAATACCGTACATCCAAAGTAGGAGCGAAGTTACGCGCCGTTGTCCGTATCTGTCTCGGATTTTTTTTTATCCCCAGCTCGAGTGGAGGTGTCGACTTCGAAATCCAGCCCCACCAGGCGTCGAGACTGGTCCTCACTCGGAGAACTGGCCGGCACAGCCTTTAGCTGTTTCATTCCAGCCGGAAAATAGATCAGGAACGTGGAGCCGGTGCACACCGTCGCCGCGAGGCACCACCAAAACAGCCAGTCATACTCTAAGCCAAACTGGCTCTTTCCTCCCAACACCCCCCAAGCCACCACGAACATTTGGAGCACTGTGGCGCATTTGCTGATGAAATGCGGCTGGATCTTCATTTTGCCGCACCAATGCGTGATGATAAAAAAACCAAGCAGCAAGAACAGGTCGCGGCCGAACACCATCCCGATCATCCAGATCGGCAGTTGCGGGAGGTGGTCGCTGGAAAAACTCAGCATCACCAAGCCGGATACCAGCAGCAGCTTGTCCGCCATCGGGTCAAGAAAGGCACCCAACTCGCTGCGCTGCCGGAAACGCCGTGCTATATAGCCGTCAATCCCGTCGCTGACCGCCGCTACGAGGAATGCCCCTACCGCCGTCCACCAGCTCAGTACCGTGCCTGTGTCAGCGTAGTCGAGCAGCGAAATCACAAAAACCGGTACCAACAGCAGTCGAAAAATCGAGATATAATTCGGGATCGTCATCTGTGGCGCGCTGGGCCAAACGCTTCACCATGTTATGGCTGAGCAAGCAGATGTGAAAGCAATTTCCTGTCGTAGCCTGCCGTGGTTCAAGATCCTCTGAATCTAACCGGCTTGGCAAATTGATTAGACCAGCGCTGTCTTGATCACGTTGCCATGGATGTCTGTCAGGCGGAAGTAGCGGCCCTGATACTTGAATGTGAGCCGTTCGTGGTCGATGCCCAGCAGATGCAATAATGTTGCATGAAAATCGTGCACGTGGACGCTGTTCTCGACAATGTTGTATCCGTAGTCGTCTGTGCGGCCAACGGCGACGCCGCCCTTCGCACCGCCACCGGCCATCCAGAACGAGAAACAGCGCCCGTGGTGGTCGCGCCCGAAGTTGTCTTTGCTAAGCGTTCCCTGGCAGTAGTTGGTGCGGCCAAACTCGCCCCCCCAGATGACGAGCGTGTCGTCGAGCAGGCCGCGTTGCTTGAGATCCTTGACAAGCGCGGCGGAAGCCTGGTCGGTCTCGCGGCATTGGGTACGCAGGCCGCCTGGCAGGCCGCCATGTTGATCCCAGCCAGGATGATAAAGCTGGATGAAACGCACACCGCGCTCGGCCAAGCGCCGGGCCTGTAGGCAGTTGGCGGCAAAACTGCCGGGCTTCTTCACGTCGTCGCCGTACATCTTGAGCACCTGCTCCGATTCACCGGAGATGTCGGTGACCTCCGGGATGGATGCCTGCATGCGAAACGCCATCTCGTACTGGGCGATGCGCGACTCGATCTCAGCGTCCGGGTTGCCGGCAAGCTGCAGTTCATGCAGTTCGCGGAGACGATCGAGCATCATGCGGCGGCTTTTGCGATCAATGCCACTTGGGTTTTGCAGGTGCAACACCGGGTTGGCTCCGGAGCGGAATCGCACGCCTTGGTTTTCCGACGGTAAAAAGCCACTCCCCCAAAGCCGCGATACAAGCGGCTGGCCGCCCTTGCCTTTGGTAACCATAACGACGAACGACGGGAGATTGTCGTTGGCGCGGCCGAGCCCGTAGTTGAGCCACGCGCCGATGCTTGGACGCCCGGGAAATTGCGATCCGGTCTGCATATGCGTAACCCCCGGGCCGTGGTTGATCGCCTCGGTGTGCATCGAGCGCACCAGGCAGAGATCATCCGCAATGCCGGAGATGTGGGGCAGGGCGTCGCTGATCTCGAGTCCACTTTGGCCGTGCGGTTCGAATTTGAATGGCGATCCGGCCAGCGGCAGTGACGCTTGGTTGCCGGACATGGCGGTCAGGCGTTGGCCCTGTCGTATCTCGTTCGGCAACTCGATGCCGTGTTTCTCGATCAACATCGGCTTGGGATCATACAGGTCGAGTTGCGACGGACCGCCGCTTTGGAATAGATAAATCACACGCTTGGCCTTGGACGCAAAGTGCGTGGCGCCGAGAACCCCGCGGCCGTCCGACGCGCCGAGCAGCGCGTCCGGCTTGAGCAGACTGCCCAGCGCGATGCCGCCCAGTCCCATACCAAACGAGTTCAGGAAGTTACGCCGGCTCATGCCGACGGTAGATTCAAACCCTGTGCACAAAGGCGTTTTCATGTCTTCAAAAGTTATCGTTTCACCACGGATTCATCGAAATTCATCAGCGCCTTGGCCAGCACGCCGGCGGCGGCCACACGCGGCTTGGCCAAGCCGCTTGGCTCCGAGCTGGCTCCTGTACCAAGGAATGCATCGGTAGCCTTGACGTTTTTTTCAAAGTGGACCAACTGCTCGTCGTGCAGTCGCTGCAGCAGCGTGATCTCGCGCCCGGATGGCTCGCGGCTGGTCAGCGTGCGGAATGTTTCGCGTACGATGGAGCGAATGTTGTCGCCGTGCTCCCGTACCATAGCCTCGCCGAGCTTGCGCGCGGCCTCGACGAACTGCGGGCCATTCATCAGCACCAGCGCCTGGAGCGGCGTGGCGGTAGTCTCGCGCTTGGCCCTGCAGACGTCGCGCTTGCTGGCGTCGAGCGCCATCATCACCGGAGCCGGGCCGGTGCGTTTCCAGAACGTGTACACGCTGCGCCGGTAAAGACCCTCGCCCTTGTCGTGGCCCATCGGCTTGAACGACTCGGTGAGGTCGTACGGCTTGGAGCCGCCGCCGCCCATGCGAGTGCTGATCAATCCGCTGGCATTGAGAACATTGTCACGGATCATCTCCGCGGTGAGACGGTAGCGGGGCGCGCGAGCGAACAGTAGGTTTTCCGGATCAGCGGTCTCGAGCGAGGGCCGAGTGTGGCTGGACTGCCGGTAGGTGGCAGACATGACAAACTGCTTGAGCAGGCGCTTGACGTTCCAGCCGTTGGCCATGAAGTCGGCCGAGAGCCAATCGAGCAACTCAGGGTGCGAGGGGCGCTTGCCTTGGCTACCGAAATCCTCCGGCGTCCGCACGAGGCCTTCACCAAAGCAGAGCTGCCAGAAATGGTTCACCGCCACGCGCGAGGTCAGCGGGTTCTCGGGGGCGGTAAGCCATTGCGCGAGGCCAAGCCGGTTGCGAGGCGCATCCTTGGGAAAAGGAGGAAGGATGGCTGGCGTCTCCGGGCCGACACGCTCGCCGGGCTGGTCGTACACACCTCGGTTCAGCACGAAGGTCGAGCGCGGTTTTACCTTCATCTCCTCCATCACCATGATCTCGGTTTTGCTGTCGAGCAACTGGGTGACCTTTTCGCGGGCGGTGCGGAGCTTGGCCAACTGCTTGGCATAGGCCTCGTTCGCGGTAGCGAGATAGTAGGCGCGTAGCGTGTCGCGTTCCGCTTGGCCAAGCGCATCCGTCGGCTTGGCCAGGAGCTTGGCCAAGGTCTCGCCGTCGTGAAGCTGTGCCACCTCGCCCCCGGTCAGTTCGCGTTCGAACACACGGAAATCATCGACGAGCCCCCTGGCAAAACCGACGTCTCGGAACCGTTGCCCGATGACGATGTGGTCATTTCCGCCACCGGTGATGTTCTTGTATAGGTTGTCCTTGTGAATCTCCGTCTCGGCAAGTTTGCCGTCGACGTAAATCGCCAGGCCACTGGCACACGTGGAACCGTCGTAGGTGACGGTGACATGGTGCCACTCGTTTTTCGGAAGCTTGGCCGTGGTGCGAATGTTGATCGCGTTGCCGGGCCAAAAGTGAATCAGCGATGTACTGAGGTGGCCGTCGCGGAGGAGCATCTGGTAGCCGCGGCTGCCGGCATCAGTCCAGGCCTTGGACCGGGAATAGACGACTGTGCGCTCCTTGTGATGCGGCGTGTTCATCCAGAGTGCGACCGAAAAAGGCTGCGTGCGCTTGAAGTTGCCAACGCCAAGGTTTACGCCGTCGTCGCCAGTCAACTGCAGGGCGTTGCCGTTTTTGCCTGGAACGATTTTGTTCTTCAAACTGCTGGACGCTTGGTTGGAGTCACTGAGAAGGTTTGGTAGTTTCCCTTCCTTGTATTCATCAAAGGGGTAGTGGCCAAGTTGCCCAAGGAGCGTAACCTCAGCCGATCGCTCACTAAGCCACTGGATAAACGCCTCTTCCTTCTCTTGGCCGATTTTCGCAAGTTCGGCTGCCTCGTTTACGGCCACATTCTTCGCGGCATCGATCTGTAGTTTTGCGTCGGCGTTGCTCATCAGCAGCGTCGGAGTGGGGACGGACGGCGTGAAGTAGGAGTACAAGCCGGACTCGTCGATGGTATTGAAAAACGAAAAGAACTGGTAGTACTCCTTCTGCGAAATCGGGTCGTTTTTGTGCTCGTGGCAGCGGGCGCACTCAAGCGAGAGGCCAAGCATCGCCGTGCCAAAAGTGTGGTTTCGGTCGGCGACATACTCGACGCGAAACTCCTCCGGCACACTGCCACCCTCGACCTTCTGCGGATGCAGCCGGTTGAACGTGGTGGCCAGCCGTTGGTCATCGGTCGGATTCGGCAACAGGTCGCCGGCCAGTTGCCACATGAGGAAATCGTCGTACGGCAGGTTGTCATTGAAAGCGCGGATCACCCAGTCGCGCCACGGCCAGACATGGCGGTTCCGGTCGACCTGGTAGCCGTAGGTGTCCGAGTAGCGCGCGAGGTCGAGCCAGTGCACCGCAAGGTGTTCTCCGAAGCGCGGATATCCGAGCAACCGGTCGACCACCTTCTCATAGGCGTTGGGCGAGTTGTCGTTCACAAACCGGTCAATTTCGGCCAACGACGGCGGCAGCCCGGTGAGGTCAAACGACAAACGGCGAATCAGCTTCTCACGCTTGGCCTCGGGCGACGGGGCGACCTTGGCCGCCTCCATTTTCGCAAGTGTGAATTGATCGATTTCATTCCTGACCCAGCCGGGCTGGTTGGGCCTTGGAAACACCGGCCGGTTTACCGGCGCGAATGCCCAGTGTTCCTTCCACTTGGCCCCCTCAGCAATCCAGCGCCGGATCAGTTCCTTCTCCTCCCCGGACAAACTCAGCTTGGAGTCCGGGGGCGGCATCAGGTCATCCGGGTCGAGCACCGTGATGCGCCGAAAAAGTTCGCTCGTCCGCGCCTGGCCCGGTGTGATGACCTCCATCGCACCCTCACGGGAATAAAGCTGCAGATCGGCCTTACGGGCGTTTTCGTCCGGCCCGTGACAGGCGAAGCATCGGTCCGACAACAGCGGCTTGATCTGGCTCTCAAAATCCACCCCTTGGCCAAGCGCAACATTAACGCCCCAAGCTAGGCCAAGCACCAAAACCAACCGACTGCAAAAAACCGGATTCACAGCGATAATACTACCCCGGTTTTCGCCGGATGAAAACACAAATCTGCAATGCTGCGGCAGGATTGCCCCGCGCTTGGCCAAGTGGCAGACTGCGCTGCAGCCAGACCTTTCTCCCGATGAATGTTCACCATCTCGAACTGTTTTACTACGTCGCCCGGCATGAGGGCATCAGCAACGCCGTGCGCAACATCCCGTACGGCATCCAGCAACCGGCAGTGAGCGCGCAAATCGCGCTGCTCGAGGAGGATCTCGACACGATCCTGTTCCACCGCCGTCCGTTCAAGCTGACCGACTCTGGCCGGAAGCTATACGCCTTCATCGAGCCGCTTTTCAGCAACCTGAACAAGATGGCCGACGACCTGCGCGGTGGGGCATCACAGCGAGTGCGAGTTGGCGCGTCGCACATCATTCTGCGCGACTACATGCCGACCATCATGGAAGCCGTGCGTAAAAAAAGACCCGACCTGCGCGTGTCGCTCCGGCCCGGCCACCAACCGTCGCTGGAGGCCGCCCTGCTCGGACGCGAAATCGACGTCGCAGTAACCGTGCTCGAAAAGGATTCACCGGCCGGTATAGAGGCGCATGCGCTGCTCGAGATCCCCCTGGTGCTGGTGGCCCATCAGTCGTCCACCATGCAGTCGGCGGATGATCTGTTTCAGTCGAAAAAACCAACCGAGCCGCTCATCTGCCTCCCGCCAGATGAGCCGGTGACGAAAATCTTCCGCTCTGGCCTGGCCGATTTGGGCGTGGATTGGCACACCTCGATGGAGGTGAACTCGTTCGACATCGCCGAGCTACTCGCGACCAAGGGTTTCGGCATCGCGCTTGGCGTCGAGCCGCCCGCCTCCCGGCGAGTGCCGGGCGTGCGCGTCCTTCCTCTGCCCGGCTTTACCGCGCTCAAGATCGGCGTGCTTTGGCAGGGCGAACTCGATGGGATGCTCAAGGCATTCGTCGACGGCATCAAGTCCCACGTCGGGGAACTCAAGCAAACACTCGCCGGCAAAACCGCCTGACAAACAGGATACGCCTCTCTACACTGCCGCCGTGGAAAATCCGATCATCGTCGCACTCGACCTGCCCAGCCCGCAGAAGGCGTTTAAAATCGCGGAGGAACTGGCCCCGGTCGTCGGCGCGTTCAAGGTCGGCAAGCAGCTTTTCATCAGCGGCGGACCGGATGTTGTCCGCAAGCTGCGCGGCACCGGCGCGAAGGTGTTTCTCGACCTTAAACTGCACGACATCCCCAACACCGTGGCCAAGGCCATCATCGCCGCCACCGACCTCGGCGTGCAGATGACCACCGTCCACGCCTCCGGCGGCAGCGCGATGCTTGCCGCCGCCGGTAACGCCGCCCACGAGCAAGCCGCCATGCTCCGGGCCGAGCCACTGCTCGTCCTTGCCGTCACCGTTCTGACCAGCATGGACGACGGCGACCTCGCCGAGTTGGGCACCGAGGGCAGCGCGCAGGAACAGGTGCTGCGATTGGCCAAGCTGGCCACCGGTGCTGGGCTGAAAGGGCTGGTCTGTTCGCCCCAGGAAATTGAAATGCTTCGCTCCGAGCTGGGCGACGAGATTCAACTGGTCACACCCGGCATTCGCCCCGCGTTAAGCAAGGCCAATGACCAAAAACGAACCATGACACCGGCCGAGGCCATCCAAGCCGGAGCCAACTCGCTGGTTATAGGCCGCCCAATCACCGGTGCCGCCGATCCCAAGGCTGCCGCCATTGGGATTCTGCATTCAATCAACCCCGAGTTGGTTCCCGAAGGCGAACGCCCAGAGCCGATCCCGGAGGTTGTCGACTGCGCCGAATGCGGCAAAAGCCTCAAGCTCGACGCCACCGAGCAGGCCACAGGTCTGTACCACTGCCCCTACTGCGACAAAGACGTCGTCCATCAGGGGGCTAGGAGTCAGAGTCCACGCTCGTAGACGCGCCAACGCTTGGTCACTTTTGCGCCCGAGTTTTCCAGCACACGATGTACGCGGAAATTGGACTCGAGCATCCAAGAGAACTCGATTCGGCTGTAGCGGCTCGACAGCAGCGCATGGGCGATTCGCGACCCAAATGCCGACTCGATGCCCTTGTTACGGTGCTCCTTCAGCACACCCGCCACCAAGCCGCGTATCCGGTCGATGCGTCGGCGTGCAAGCGTGAAGCGCAGAAGGCCAATCGGCCCGAGCCGGCCGCCGCATGCCTTAACCGCAACGTTGATATCCGGCATCGCCACGCAGATGCCCACCGGC
The DNA here is from genome assembly GCA_030749225.1 of Verrucomicrobiota bacterium. Classification (GTDB taxonomy): domain Bacteria; phylum Verrucomicrobiota; class Verrucomicrobiia; order Limisphaerales; family UBA1096; genus UBA1096. The sequence continues at coordinate 30,502 of JASMKO010000116.1, read as the reverse complement.
TCGCCATCGTGCTCGGCAATTAATGTACACTCAGGCAGCAGAAACGGCTTGAGTTCACCGGCCAACTTCAGAAACTCGTCGTGGCTGAACGGTACCGCACCCCAGTTCTCACGCCACGCCTCGTCGTAAACCTTCATCAGGATGTCGATCTCCTCCTCAAGCCGCGACAGGTTCGCGCGGCGAATGGCCACCCGACCATTGCGCGCGCCGGCCTTGGCCAGACGCTCAAGGTAGCGCAAATCAACATCAGCAAACGCCACCTCGCGCGCCAGCAAATCCTCCGCCTTGGCCAAGCCGGCCGACTCGACAAGCCGCCGGTAGTAGGGTGGGTTCCACGTTGTGAGCAGTGTCGCCGGGTCGTCGAAATTCTCGATCAACAGTCCGATCTCCTCATTGATGGTGAAGCTCGCCGGTCCCCGCATGCGCCGGAGCCCCTGCCCACGCAACCACTCCGCCGCCGCTGCAAATAGGCGCTCGGCCACCGCCTCATCATTGACACACTCGAAGAACCCGAAGAAACCGACGCCGTCGTCATACACCTCGAGATGACGGTTGAACCGGATCGCGGCAATCCGCCCAACCGGCTGGCCGGCGGCGTCCCGCGCGAGAAACAGTGCCGCGTCGGAGTGCTCAAAAAATGGGCCGCGTGCGCGATCAAGGCGCTTGATCTCCTCGCGCCAAACCGGTGGCACCCACGGCGAGTCGCCGGCGTATATGCGCAGCGGTAAACGGACAAACTCTCGGAGTTGTGTCTGGTTGTCGACCGTCTCGATGCGGAGCACGGCCAAGCTCTTAGTTGAAAAACAGCCCGATTGAAACTAAAACCAGCGGCGACGTGAAAGGCCTTTTTTTTATCCGACCCGTCGTACTGCTCGCCGCCGTACTGCTCGCCGCCGATTGGCCGGGCGCGTACGCTGCCGACGGTCAGAGGGCGTTTCTCTCCCGCGTGCGACAATTGACCTTTGAAGGGCGGCGCAGTGGCGAGGGTTATTTCAGTGCCAACGGCTCCAGGCTAATTTTTCAGAGCGAACGCGAGACCGGCAATCCGTTCTACCAGATTTACACGCTCGATTTTGAGACCGGCGACTCTGCCCGAGTCTCACCTGGTCACGGCAAAACGACCTGCGCGTTTTTTCACCCCGACGGCAAGCGCGTGCTCTTTGGCTCGACGCATCACGATCCGCAAGCCAAGGCCAAGCAGAAGGCGGAGCTCGACTTCCGCGCCTCCGGCAAGCAACGCCGGTACTCGTGGGATTACGACGAGACGATGGACATCTTCACCGCCAACCCGGACAGCAGCGACCTCCGCCAACTCACGACCGCCCGGGGCTACGATGCCGAGGCCGGTTACTCGCCGAACGGCAAAAAAATTGTCTTCAGTTCCACACGCAGCGCCTACGCGGACAACTTGACGAAGGAGGAAATAAAACTGCGCGAGATCGACCTGTCTTACTTTGGCGAAATTTACATCATGAACGCCGACGGCTCGGGACAGACCCGACTAACCAGTACGCCCGGCTACGACGGCGGCCCGTTTTTCTCGCCGGACGGCCAGCGCATTGTTTGGCGCCGGTTCAACAAGTCCGGTGCGGTAGCGGAGATCCACACGATGAAACTCGACGGCTCGGACGTGCAAAAAATCACCCACTTCGATTCGATGTCGTGGGCGCCGTATTTTCATCCCTCGGGCGACTACATCATCTTCGCCAGCAACAAGCTCGGCTTCACCAACTTTGAGTTGTACCTCGTTGACGCGCTTGGCCAACGCGAACCAGTTCGCATCACCGAGCGCGCCGGGTTTGACGGGCTGCCGGTATTCTCACCCAACGGCACGCAGTTGTGCTGGACCTCCAACGCCACGGCGGAAAAGCAGTCGCAGCTCTTCCTAGCGAGGTGGAATCATGCCGGGGCGTTGGCCGCGCTTGGCCAAGCGCCGGAACGTGCCGACCGCCAAGCCGCCCTGTCGCCAGAGGTTTCGACCGACGACCTGAAGGCGCACGTCACCTTTCTCGCGTCGGACGAACTGGAGGGCCGGCGCACCGGCAGCGAGGGCATCCGCAAGGCAGCCGATTACATCCGCCAACGCCTGTCCGAAGCCGGACTTCAACCGATTGGCTGCGAGCGGGATAACTTCGACCACTTGTTCGAGTTCACCGGCGGCGTGGAACTGTTGAAACCGGAAAACAAGATGATCCTGCGGGGCCATACCGGCGACGACCATGCCTTCGAGTTGGGCACCGATTTTCGGCCGCTGGCCTTCTCGGCCAACGGCGAAATTGAAAGCGAGGTCATCTTCGCCGGCTACGGCCTGACCAAACCGGGGAAGCTGGGAGTCGGCTACGACTCGTACGGCAACCTGAATGTGAAGGACAAGATCGTGATGGTGCTGCGCTATGTGCCGGAGGACATCTCGGTCGATCGCCGGCAGCAGTTGAACCGTTACGCCGGGCTCCGCTACAAGGCACTCATCGCGCGGAACCACGGGGCCAAGGCGCTGCTCGTTGTCACCGGCCCAAACTCCCCCAACCCCGGCACGTTGGCCAAGCTGAGCTTCGACGCCAGCATGGCCGGGACGGGCCTTCCGGTGATTTCGATCAGCGGTGAGGTCGGCAACTCGCTTGTGCAGTTTTATGGCAAGTCACTGAAGCAACTGCAGTCATCGCTCGATAAAGAAAATCCGCACGCCGTCCACGGCTTGTCACTGCCGGGCATCGTCCTGAAAATCAAAACCTCGCTGAAGCGCATTCGCCAACAGGACAGCAACCTTGTCGCGCTAATACCCCCGAACAGCCAGGCCGCGGAAAATGCGTCGACCGAGTATGTGATGCTCGGCGCGCACTACGACCACCTTGGCCGGGGCGAGACCGGCGGGTTCGGCATCAAAGGCGAGGAGGGCATGGTGCACAATGGCGCGGACGACAACGCATCCGGCGTGGCAACGCTGCTCGAGATCGCTGCGCTCTTGGCCAAGCGGAGAGAGACGCATCCGGAGGCGTTTCAGCGTGGCGTGATTTTCAGCTTCTGGTCCGGCGAAGAACTTGGCCTGATCGGCTCCGACCGTTATGCCGCCAAACCGACGGTAAACCTCAGCAACGTCGTGGCCTACCTGAATTTCGACATGGTCGGCCGACTCCGCGATAATAAGCTCACGCTGCAGGGTGTCGGCTCCTCCAACGCGTGGAAAAAAATGATTGAGCGCCGGAATATCGTCGCCGGATTCGACCTCACGCTGCAGCAGGATCCGTATCTGCCGACGGACACAACCTCGTTTTACCCGAAAGGCATCCCCGTGCTGGCCTGGTTCACCGGCAGCCACGAGGAGTATCACCGGCCGGCCGACGACGCCAACACACTCAATTTCGAGGGACTCGATCGTATCACGAAATTTGCCGGGAGCATGGTCAGCGACCTGGCCAAGGGGGGCGTGCGGCCGGACTACGTGAAGGTCGAGAAATCCGACCAAGGCGGCAGCCGTGATGCAATCCGCGTCTATCTTGGCACCATACCCAACTACGCCTCGGAGGATATCGAGGGAGTGCTTCTCTCCGGGGTGCGTGGCGGCGCCCCGGCGGACAAAGCCGGATTGAAAGCAGGCGACATCATCGTCCAATTCGGCGGCAAGAAAATCACCAACATTTACGACTACACCTATGCGCTCGATGCCGTGAAAGTCGGCAAGCCGGTCGAAATCGAAGTGCTGCGGAAAGGCGAACGTGTCAAACTTTTCGCCACACCCGCATCCCAAAAATAATCCTTACGAGCCGCCCCAATCCCGGTTCAAATCTGCTATGTAATCCGGCGGCAGGCCGAAGTGGACTGCGCCATCGAGGATTGTTCGGAGGTAGTCCAGCCTCGGTTGGCCCCGCGCGCAGATGGGATCGATGTACACCAGCGCCTCGACCGGCTCGCCGTCCTTTTGCACGATCAATCTGGCCTTGTCGTACATCCCTTCGGCGACCGCCTCGTACTCGTCCAGCACGGCAATATGCCCCGGCGTCAGCGACCACAGCACGCCGTAAGTCACCGCGCCAAGCTTGGCCTCAATCGTGGCATAAGTCCGGGTGTTGATGAGGAATCGCCAGTCGTGCAACGCCGCTTGGCCAAGCGCCTGGCCACCGGGACAGCGCCGGGCCATCTGCGCCGCACACAGGTTCGACCCGTAGGCAAAATAGATCGTGGTGGCACTCTCACCTTTCATCCGGTCTTCCGCTTGAACAGGCGGTCAGGCCTCAACGACGAGCAGGTCGCTCCCGCGGTGGCCAATGACCTTCACCTGCGCACCAGCGGCGATCATCTCGCCCTGTGTCACGACGTCACACAGGTCGTCGCCCAGCATCACTTTGCCACCGGGATTCAGGGGAGTGGTGGATTCGCCAACCTGGCCCAGATGGGACTCAACCTCAGCGGCTACAGCGGCCACCGACTCGACCCCGCTGGCCGCCTCGGAGGCAAACTTGGCGAAGAAGGCCGTGTGCGGCAGGTATCTGCCCAAGGCCCAAATGACCGGGATGGACAGCAGAAAGGCGATCGTCAGGTCAAAGATCGGCTTGGAGAAATCCGGCAGCGCGAAGTCGATGCCCTCGACCTGCGGCACGCCTTCGCCTCCCCCGCCCTCACCGGCCGGGAACCACGGCAAATCCGGATAGATGTCGGTCATGCCCATCACCAGAGCAATCAGCATGCAGACCACGCCGATCGCGCCGACGACAAGGGTGCCCGGCAGCCAGAGCAACTCCACAGCCATCAGCACCACCCCCAGCACGAAGACAGCCACCCACTCGATGCCGGCCAGCCCGGAGACGTAGCCGCCGAAGAAGTACACCACAAGGGACGCAATGCCGATCGCCCCGAACACGCCGAAACCAGGTGTCTTGAACTCGATGTACAGGCCGATGATCCCAATTAGCAGCAGCAGCGGGCTGATGGCGTTGATCCATGTGCCGAGCTGCTCCACACCGAGCGGTTGGACATCAACCCGTATCGCCCCGGCGTAGCCCAACTCGCCAATGAGCGCGTCGATGCTCTCGACCGTACCCGAGGAAAGCAGCGGAGTCTTGTCCTCGCCATACCCAGCCTCGGCCTCCAGGTTAGTCAGGGTGAGGATATCGCCCTCCTCGCAGATGATCTTCCCGTCGCGCTCGAGCTTTTTGCTCTTGTCCACCATCGCCTCGATCACGTCGACGGCATAGCCGTTTTTCTCGGCCTGCGTACGGATCCTGGCACGGATTGCAGAGTTGATTTTCACCTCCATCGTGGACGGCATCTCGGATACGCCGCCGGTCGGCCCCATCATGATCGGTGCGGCGGCCCCGATGACGCTCTGCGGTGCCATGTAAATTTTCTGCGTGGCCACGGCAATGAACGCCCCGGCGGAGTAAGCGTCTTTATTAACGTAGGTAACTGTCTCGCCCTTGAACTTGCCGACGATGTCAAAAATCTCCTCGGTGATATCCACCCGACCGCCGTTGGTCTCCATGTCGAGGATGAGGCAGTCGGCCTCAGCAGCCATCGCCTCCTTCACACCACGCCGGATGACGTAGAGGATCGGCGGCATGATGTCGTCACGCACCGGCACGACGTACACCTTCCTTTGCGCACCGGCCTCACCAAGCGGCGTGGCGCCCTGTGCCTCCAGTTCCTGCGCCTGGCCAAGCGGGATCAGGACAGCAGCGAGGGCCAGGGCTGCGAACGGCTTCAACCAAGTTCTCATGCGGACAAAATTAGCCACTCGAACCGCTGGCGGCAAGCCCACCAAGGGAGACGATGATTGCCAAGGGCCGTCCGCCTCCACTACGGTACGCCGACGGCACAGCCCGCAGTTCGCCGCGAATGTCCCACTTCAAGATACAGTTCAAGGTCTTCGAAGGCCCGATGGATTTACTCCTTTTTCTAGTGAAAAAGCAGGAGGTCGACATTTACGAGGTGAACATGACCGAGCTGGCCACACAGTTCATCGACTACGTCGAACTGATGCAGCGGCTTGACCTCGAGCTGGCCGGCGAGTTCATCGTCATGGCCTCCACGCTGATGTACATCAAAAGCCGCGAACTGCTGCCGGCGGACGAGCAGGTGGAGGATCCCGGGGAGGAGGACGCCGAGGATCCGCGCTGGGACTTGATCCGTCGGCTCGTGGAGTACCGACGGTTTAAGGATGCCTCGGAAGACCTCCAAAGGCTGGAACTCGAGCGACAAAACGTTTACACACGGCGGCCCGGGAGCATCCCGATCGAGCCGCTTCCGATGGGCAACCGGCTGGAGGCCGGTATTTTCGATCTGGTCGAGGCCGTGAACGAGCTGCTCTGGCGCTTGGCCAAGCGCGAGGCAGCGCGGAGCGAGATCGTCGACGACCGCTGGAGCATCAGCGAGAAGATCGTGGTAATCCGGCGGCGGCTTGGCCAAGCGGATCGGTTGACGTTCAGCGAGCTGTTCGACGGCGCATGCAGTCGGGGCGAGGTGGTGGCCACGTTCCTCGCGCTGCTGGAGCTGGTGCGCCTCAAGCAGTTGCGGACCACGCAGGCGGCCGCGTTCGGCGAAATCGAGATCGCCATCGCCCCGGTGGAGATGCAACAGCTCGAGTCGGAACAAATGCAACCGGAAACGATGCCAACCTGAACGCAGTGGAACTTAAACAGATCATCGAGGCGATTGTCTTCTCGGCCCAAAAGCCGATGAGCATCGGTGAACTGCGCGCGCTGCTCCGCGACACGCCAGAGAAACTGCCGGACGACGCAGAATTGACCGCACCGTTCGCCAAGGCAACCGCGCGCGCCGTCGAGAAAGCGCTCGAAGAACTTGCCCTCGAGCACGACAACGCCAACCGCAGCTACCGCCTCGCCTGCGTCGGTGGCAACTGGCAATTCGTCACGCGGCCTGAGTACGCCCCTTGGCTCCAGGTGCTCGTCGGGGCCAAACCACGCCCGCCCAAGCTGTCTAACCCCGCGCTCGAGACGCTGGCCATCATTGCCTACCGTCAGCCAATCACCCGCTCGGAGATGGAGCAGATTCGTGGCGTTGCCGTCGACGGCGTTGTGCAAACACTGATCGAGCGCGAACTGATCGAAGTGCGCGGAGAAGCCGATGCCCCCGGCCGGCCGCGTCTCTACGGCACCACCACGTTCTTCCTCGAGCATTTCGGCCTAAAAGGCTTGGAGGAACTCCCCGCCGCCGAAGAGCTGCGGCGCATCCAACTCGAACTCGCCACCGTGCCAGACGACGATTCACAGGAGCAACTGCCTCTCGACAACGAGGCCGCAGAGGACGACGATGAGCAGGACGATGAAGATTCGGAGGAGGATGAAGACGACGACGACGACGACGAATAACCGCTCATGAGCCTCGAGAAACATCGCAAGGCCATCGACGGCATCGACAAGAAACTGGTGCGCCTGCTCAACGAGCGCACCGGACACGCGCTGGCCATCGGCGCAATCAAGCTCGAGGCTGGCCAGGAAATCTATGCGCCTCACCGCGAGCGACGGATCTTCGAAAGCTTGGCCAAGCTGAACGAGGGCCCAATTCCCGATGAGTCGATGAGGTCAATCTACCGCGAGATCATGTCTTGCTCCCTCTCGTTGGAAAAGTCCCTCACCGTGGCCTACCTCGGTCCGGAAGCCACCTATACCCATCTGGCCGCCATCCGGCGGTTCGGGTCGAGCCTGCGCTATACGCCACAGAAAACTATCAAGGACGTCTTCGACGAGGTACAGAAGGACCGGGCCGACTACGGCGTGGTGCCGATCGAAAATTCCACTGAGGGGGTGGTCACCCACACGCTCGACCTGTTCGTCGATAGTCCTCTTAAAATCGTTGCGCAGATCGTAATGCCGATCCAGCACTGCCTCGTTCGTGCTAACCGCCGAACGAAAGTGCGCCGGCTTTACTCCCACCCGCAGGCGCTGGCTCAATGCCGCGTCTGGATGCAGCAAAACCTGCCGTCGGTCGAGGTCATCGAGGCCTCCTCCACCACCCGCGCTGCCGAGAAGGCCGCCGAGGACAAGGCCGGCGCCGCCATCGCCGGGTCGCTCGCCGCCGAGCGCTACAACCTCCAGATCGTCGACCACAACATCCAGGACAGCGCCGCGAATGCCACCCGGTTTTTCGTGCTCGGCCGCAAGTGCGGTCCCTCCACGAAAAACGACCGCACCAGCCTCGTCATCGGCATCGAGGACAAGGTCGGCGCCCTGCACGAGGTGATGGGGCCGTTCCGCAAATACCGCCTCAACATGACCCGCATCGAATCTCGCCCAAGCAAGCGCAAGGCATGGGAATACCTGTTTTTCATCGACTGCGACGGCCACTACGAAGACAAAAAAGTGGCCAACGCCATCGAGGAACTCCAGCGCATCAGCCGCTTCGTCAAGATTCTCGGCTCCTACCCCAACGGGGACTGACCTGGCTATATGTCGCACGTAAAGCGAGCCCGTGAAGTGTTCGATGTCGAACTGGCCGCAGTCAAGGCGGTCCGCTCACGACTGACCAAGTCATTCGATCAGGCGGTGAAATTGATCGTCGCCGCCTTGGCCAAGCGACAAAAAATCGTCGTCCTTGGCGTCGGTAAGTCAGGAAACATCGGCCGTAAGATCGCCGCCACTTTCACCAGCACCGGCTCGCCCGCCGTGCTTCTCGACACCGTCGACGCCATGCACGGCGACCTCGGCATCCTCAACGACGGCGACATCCTGCTCGCCTTGAGCTACTCCGGCGAGACCGACGAGTTGATCAATCTGCTGCCTGCCATTAGGCGATTTGCCGTGCAGATCGTCGCCGTGACTGCCGCACCGCGCTCCACGCTGGGCCAACACGCCAAGGTCGTGCTCAACGTCAAAGTGCCAAAGGAAGCATGCCCCTTCAACATGGCCCCCACCGCCAGCACCACCGCCTCACTGGTGATGGGTGACGCCCTCGCCATGGCCGTGCTCGACGCACGCGGTTTCAAAAAATCAGAATTTGCCAAGCGCCACCCGAGCGGTGCCATCGGACGGGCACTGTTGCTCAAGGTGTCCGACATCATGCGCAGTGGAACACGCAATCCGGTCGCCCATCAGACGGCCACCATTAAGGACGCTCTGCTCGTCATGGGAAAAGCCAAGTCCGGCAGCATCAGTGTAGTCAATAAAAGTGGCAAACTGGCAGGTGTCTTCACCGACGGAGACCTCCGCCGTCACTTGGCCAAGGGTGACGCAGTGCTGGAGGAGCCTTTGGCCAAGGTCATGACCCGCAAGCCGATTTGCCTGCGCGAAGACGCCTTAGCAGCCGACGCTATCCACATTTTCAACGAGCGGAATATCGACGACCTCATCGTAGTCAACGCAAAACGCGAACCGATCGGCCTCGTCGATTCACAGGATCTCCCCAAGCTCAAAGCCGTCTGACGCTCTTAATCAAGATCAACTACTCAATCGGCAAAAGCTGCAGATAAATCTTCGGCGGTGGTTCAGGAAAATAATTCCGGAGGGAGGGACTGAGCCAGCCTTGTAGGTTCTTTTCCTCCCAGCGATATACAAACCCCTCCGTCTCCTCGCGAACAAACCCGAGACAAAACTCCGAGCCCGGAAACGGGATGGACGAAAAAACAAGATTTAACCGATCTCCTAAACCATCAACATGATCGATCATCTTTTCCAAAATCAAATCCATCCCAAATACAAGCGGCTGTTCTTTAACCCCGAAATTGGGATCATCATAGCACCAAAGTCCATCAACCATCTGAACTGAAATCTTAAAGATAATATTCAATTAGTAATTCTGTTATTATAAATTAACTATTCAGAAGACTTAATATACCATTGTCCTCTTGTTTGATAAAAATCTCGCATACTTTCATTTAGATTTAAATCATCTGCTTTTTTAGTTAATTGCTTGCCCAACTGGGCCATAATAATTTTGTTCATTGGGCTTATTATCAAAGCAAATTGTAATGCTTCAATAGTGTTTTGAGATAAAAGAAATTCAGTTAGTTTTTGCCTAGTAATGTCGCCTTTATATGTAATTGATTCCTCAGCATTATTTGCTTTCCAATTTATCCACCGATTTAACTCTTCTCCATTAACTTTAAAAGAACTAAGTGATTTTGTTTTAAATAATGAATGTCTATCCTTTAAATTGAATGAGGAATTATTATCAATTTGCCCACCTGCATAATTCTCAAAAAATTCAATCATTTTGCCTTCCGGTTTGATTGCTTTGTTAAGCGAAACAGGAGATGGCCAATAAGCTATAGAATTATTACCATAGCTAGTTGCAAAATCATTACTGCCGGGTATTAATTCACCCTTCATCAGCCAACTTTCAACTGGTAGTCCTCGAAATGGTCCATCTATAATTTTTTGGCTTTTGGTATCCCATATTCTAGCATTACCAAGTTCATCTACTGTAAATATTCTTTCTGAATTCCCTTGGAACTCCTTCGCCTCCAAAACATGTTCAGAATGCTTAAAAACACCAAGCAACTCCCCATCGTTTAGTGCCCACATTTTTACATAATTATCCTTGCTACAAGTGTAAACCCGCTTTCCATCAAAAGAAAATGAATGTTTAAAGATGCCACTATTGTGTTTGAAACGAAACTTTTCTTTAGACGTTGCTAAATCCCATATGACTGCATTATTCGCATCTCTGCCTAAATTTGATCTTGCTAATAAATATTTACTATCAATGGAAAAATCGACCATAGCCCCATAACTAAATCCAAAAGGAAAAGGGCCGCCAACAATGTTAAAATTTTCTGTGGAGTAAACTCTGGCATATCCATCTAGGCATGCTGTTGCTAAATACTTCCCGTCTCTACTGTAATTAATCCCAAATATTTGATCTCCATGATCTGTAATAGTGTGAATAATTTCATCTGAATCAATATCAAAAATTGACAAACGAAATGTCTCTAGATTTGAATAAGCAAATTGATTACCATTACTAGAAAAGGCAGTTAAACTTGTGTCCGGGGGGAGATCGTAGTGTTTTATAAGATCCAGTTCAGGCCAAGACCATAATTTAAAACTTAATGAATTCCATGGACTTTTATTCAAAAATGTACCAAGAAAATCTGCTTCCCTATCTAGGGCCATAAACCAAGCATTACCATTTAAGATTGGATCTTTTTCAACGGTCAAAACCCGTTCTAGCTTTAGCGAGTCTGGATTCCATAATTTAAGTAGTCCATCTTCAGCTGAAGTGGCAACTAGACCAGTTTTTTGATCTACCACAAAGTTCAGAATTCGACTGTCATGCGTAAACAATATAGGCTGCCGAGAATTTTCATCTATTTTCCATTTATGAATTTCCCCACTAGAAGATCCGGCGTATACATATTTGCCGTCCTTAGAAAAAGCAGCCATTATTATAGGCTTTTCATGTTTTATAAAACTGTGTGTTAGTTGACCGGATTCTATATCCCAAACAGCTAAGTCCGCGCTTGAGCCAAAAGCTACATACTTGCTTTGGTCTGGGCTAAACATCCCCCTCCAAACTTCTGTATTATGGCTCATTACTTTACCATATTTACTCAATGTGATTAGATTCCAAAGCCTGAGTGAACGATCCCGCGAAGTAGTGGCAACTAATGTTTCGTCAGGGCTAAACATTGCTTCAAATACAGCACCTTTGTGATCGCTTTCATTTTTAAGTATTTGATTCCCTGTATTCCCATCATAAATGACGAGTGACCCCATTAAATCACCCCCACCATGTAAAATTAGATAATTCCCGGATTGGGAAAAGCGGCACTGATTCCAATAACTTACTTCTTCTTCGGGAGATGAATATAAGAGCTTTGTCTTTTTGTTATCTAAATTGCTATAATGAAATTTATAGGAAGATTTGTTGATGCTTTCAACAATAGCAACTTTTCTCATTTTAGGATGGATTCTCACTTCCCAAATATCACCATCAACTTTTAATATATTATCCCTTTCACCGTCATCATTAAGGTGAAAGACTTCACCCCTACTTGTTCCAACAAGCAAATCTTTCAAATCATTTGAGATTGCTCCAAAAAGAGCAGGAGATGGGGTTGTTTCTATCCTTCTTATCTCTTTCCCTGTTCTTACCTCGTAAACTATAGCTCCATCCCATTTCCCTTGCTTTTCTTTTCCGGAAACAACAATGTGCCTACCGTCTAGGGTGTAATTCACTGACTCTGCTATGTCTAAAATTGGGGTTCTAAAAAGTTGCTTTTCCGAATGTAAATCATAGACGCTTACAAAAGATTTACCTTTTTCCTTATGCAGTAATGCAACTGTATGCAAAATTGGTTCATATATAAACCCCCTAGGGTCCAGAAGTGTATGAGCTTTAGAATCAATAACTGTTCCCTCATAATTTGCGATATTTTGAGTATCAGTGATTGAAAATACTCTATCTAAAAGAATTGGATAATCTTGGTTTTTATTATATGAGCTTGTTAATAATGCTATTGCGTTTTGTGGTTCATTCAAATCTACTAATATTTCACTTTCCTGCAATTTGGAATCGCTAAGAGAGTTTTTAGCCGCAATTTCGGAAGAAACAGCGCGTTGCTCTGATTGGGTTGCTTGGTAGGCCATGACGCCAGCGAAGACGGCGAGAAGAAAGAGGACGCCGGCGAAGACTTTGTTGCGCTTGGCTGATTTTCTTTGGATTTCGGCGCGTTCTTTTTCTGCTTCAGCCAAGGCCTTGGCCTGTTCCAATTCGCGTTTTCGGGCCTGCTCCTTGGCTTTTTGTTCCGCCTCAAAATCCTCCCTTGAGTCGCCGAGGAAGCGCATGGCCAATTCAAAACTATTATTGATACGGCTTCCCCAGTTGGCGTTCGGCTTGTTGTTGTCCCGCCAAGCCAAGGCAATCTTGAGATCAGGATCACGATAGAAACCGGCCTCCCCTCTGTTGTGGAGTTGAGCCGTCTCACACAGACGAATGTAAATTCGCGCGGAATCAGCCTCATCGTTCACCCAATTCTTTAGGCGCTGCCAAACGCGCATGAGGCTTTCGTGGGAAATATCGATAATGATCTTGTCGTGTATCTTGACGCTTTCACCTGGCATGATGAATGTCCGGCCAGTCGGCCGATAGGCGTCAATCACAGTCAGCATCTTGTCGCGTTGGTGGCCGGTGATTTCATCGATCTCCCCAAACGGCAGGGGGCGGCGTATACCGCGACCGTTGGCCTGTTTCTCGGTGATCGCCTTGAACAGCTTCATGCAGAGCAACCGATGATCGTCATCAGGCAACTCTTCATAAACCTCGTCCGCATGGCGTGATAAAGCTTCAGCCATTCGACCAATGGCGTCGTAATCTTCAAGATCCAGTACCTTGCCTTTTTCAGAATTCGTTTGCCAATAGGCCCACATGCGCATGAGGGCGTGTTGCAGGATGGGCAATTGATCCGGATCATCCCCGATGTCATTCAGCAACTGCTGTTTCAAGCGGGGGGAAATCTCTGCGCCGCCAACCTTAACCGGCCCCTCGATCGCACGAGCGCGCTGCTTGCGATTGAGGCGGGGGATCAGATATTCGCCCTCGTTGACCGCCTCGGCCAAGCCTTTGAACTCCGCACAGTCGCCCAAGAAATCAGAACGCATGGTGAGGATGATGAAGATGGGGATATCTGTTTGGCGAGCGGTCTCCAGCAACAACTGGATAAAATGGGAAGCTTCCTGCCCTGCCTTTTCCCCGCTTTGGCGGAATCGGAAGATCTCCTCAAACTGGTCGACGAGCAAAAGAAGATTGGAACCCTCCTCGATGTCGGATTGACGGTAGGCCTCAATGAGTCCAAGGCCGCTCCGACTAAGCGTGGCCCGGGTCTGCAATATATTTTCCTCGCTGACATCGCCGAACAAATTCGACTCAACCAACGCTTGGGCGAGCTTGGTCAACGGATCACCACCGGGCCGCATAATGGAAAGTTCCCAAGCGATCGAGGTGCTGGTCATGGTGCCGCCATGCAGCTCGGGGAGCAGACCAGCCCGGACAAGTGAAGACTTGCCGCTACCGGACGCACCGACGACAGCCAGAAAACGGGTGTTACCCAGTCGCTGCAGCAGCTGAGCCACCTGCTCCTCGCGACCGAAGAACAGGTAGTTTTCGTCGAACTCAAATGGACGGAGACCTGGGAATGGATTGCCTTCGAACATAATGTTTTAATCCTTACTCTTGACCTTGGTGATGAATGAATCCAGCGGGCCCAGATCGCCATCCGGGATTTGGATGATCTCAGCCAGGTGCGAACGGTACCGCTCCTTGTGACGGGAATCCGGCGGAGCTATGAGGATTACTTTCTCCCGGATGGGCAGCGTTCGGCCCTGGCCGGATGCCTTGATCATATTGTTGAGTTTCATGTTCACCCATTGCCGGGTGGCCGTGCCGAAGTAAATCAACACCGAATCGCAGATGCGTAGGTTCTCCATATGCGCCTCGGAGATCTCGGCCTCAGTTCCGGTGAACACGGGGATGACCACCTCCAGTCCTTGGTCAAACAGGTAATCCTCAATAGCCTCGATCTTGTCCTCATCGTCCGGCGGCGCCATCAGGTACACCACCCGTGGGCCTTCGCCCGATTCATCCTGCATGGGGGTGTCAACACGGCTTTTCTTCTCGATGAAATGGTCAATGACCAGACCCTTGAAAATCTCGAACGTCCCCTCGACGAAATCGGTTTTCTGGTAGGTGGCGGGGTCGACCCGAAGGCGCTCGACAAAGTCGGTCTGTTTTTCCTCTGTAGTCTGGAGTTCGTTGGGCAGCCAGACCAGACGTTCGATACCCCTTTTCGCGGTTTCAACCGCGGACAACTTGATTTGCGTTTCGATGACTGACTTGTCTCCAGCCTCCGGGATCATTCCATAGCTGGCACCAAGTAGGTGGATGGCAACGTCCGCTCGATCCATGAACTCACCCACCTTTAACTCAATCTCGACAGCGTTCAGTGGCAGTTGGCAATCGGGCAGAATCACATGACCGCGTTCGCGAAGATCGCGGGCAATATTTTCACGCTCCTCAGCACGATCGGCAGTTACTGTTGCAAGATAAACCGTCTTCGCACCTTCTTTTGGTGCGACGATGGTAGGTTCATCCGTATCCCCGCTGTCGGTTGTTTTCAGGATTTCACAAATCTCATAGGCCAAGTCATAGATGCGGCTGAAATAATTCTGCCGAGCCTCCTTGCCGAAAGCCTCGTTGTACTCGACCACTTTGCCGGAACTATCGTCGAAGTCGTAAAAGTTAAAGCCAAGCACACTTCCAAACACACGCCGCAACTCCGGTTGCACCTGGTCGGGATCGTATGGCGTCTTGACCACTTTCAAGACGCGCGATTTGCCGGCAATGGCGACACCTCCACTTTCCTCGGCATTCCGGTAAAACTCGGTGATTTCCTTGTTGCACCATTCCGACTTGATGTAGCGGGGGCTCAAGACCGACACCATGAGCTTGGTGTTGCGGAACTGGTCGACGATCTGGTCGTCAAAAATATCGCTGCCGGACAGTTTTTGGTCACGCCAGATCTTCGGCTTTTCTCCCATCAACTGGGCCAGGCGATTCTCCAGGATACGATGAAACTCCGTGATCCAACCCTTCTGATCCTCCGAAATGGGAAGGTCGTCAATATGCGCGTAGCTTATGAAGAGATCATTCATAGTTAGCACTTCAGGCATGGAGTCCTCTCATCACAGGGGATAGGATTACGGGCGGCGGACGATTACCTGAACGGCAAAAATCCGTCAAGGAAAATGGCCAAGCGCTTGGCCAAGCGGAACCGGGTGGACTTTGGTTGCTTGTTGTGCCAAGGATTCGCCACGACTCTATGAATGAACGAGTAACTTCCTGGATTGATGTTTTAGCAATGACACTGCTTTTTGCGCCGCTTGGCCAAACGGCCCAATCGCTGCCGGATCCTGATGGCAAACCGGCAGACATGACCAAGCCGGTTAAGGTGTTTCTGATTATGGGACAATCCAACACGTTGGAAATGGGCCGAGTGAAGGGCGACAAGGAGGGCACGCTCGAACACGCTGTTCAGAAAGAAAAACTCTACCCGTTCATGGTGGATGATGCGGGCAACTGGACCAAGCGACAAGACGTGCGCAACGTGCATACGATGGGCAGCGGCGGACCGGGCGGCCGGGGCGGAGTCCGGCGCAACGATTGGCTGACCGTTTCCGGAGGCAAAATTGGTATTGAGACTGGCATCGGCCATCACTTGGGTAATGCTCTGGATGAGCCGGTCCTGATTCTCAAGAGCTCTATTGGCAATCGTTCACTTGGGTGGGATCTGCTCCCTCCGGGTAGTCCGCGTCACGAAGTCGAGACAACCGACAGGAAAACTGGAAAGAAGGTTACGCTGGTTACTCCGGCCTATAACGACGAGGTTCGTTACCCGAGCTGGACCAAGGGCGAGGTGCCTGAACCTCCCAAGCACAATTGGCATGCCGGCCTGCAATACGAGGGTGACGTGGCCCGGGCCAAAAAAGTGTTGTTCGAACTACAAAAATACTACCCTGGCTCATTAAAACTTTCTGGGCTGCCGGAATTCGAAGTAGTCGGCTTCTTCTGGTGGCAGGGAGATAAGGACCGCTACAATGCGGCTCACTCGGCCATGTATGGAAAAAATCTCGTGCAACTCTTCAAGGCTCTCCGCAAGGAATTCAATGTCCCCAAGGCCAAGATGGTGGTTGCCACTCTCGGCCAGACCAACAAGGACAGCGCCACCGGCAATGAAAAGATGATCATTGACGGGATGTTTGCCTTTGCCGATGCCCACAAGGGGGAGGCTGCGGTCGTTTACACTAATCCGATCAGCATGGGTTCCTCTTCCAATGCCCACTACGGCGGCAATGCCAAGACCTACATGAACGTCGGTGAAGCGATGGGTAAGGCCATGGTGAAGCTGCTTAAGGCAGGCAAATAGTGCATCGCATTCTCGTTCTCATCCTGGGCTTTGCCGCAGCCGACTGGCTGTCTGCCGCCGATCAGCAACTGGAACTGGCTACACCCTTCACCGACAACGCTATTCTTCAGCGGGAAACATCCGTGCCCGTTTGGGGATGGGACGTGCCGGGCAGTAAAGTAACCGTTCAATTCGCCGGACAGACCAAGGCGACCGTGGCGGGCAAAAACGGTGACTGGATGGTAAAACTCGATCCCCTGATGGCTTCAAGCGAAGAACGGGGTCTTGAAGTAAAGAACAACCGCGGCAAATCGATCTCACTTAAAGGCGTCTTGGTCGGCGAAGTGTGGTTTTCCTCCGGACAATCGAACATGGTTTGGGTTGCTGGTAAAAGCATGTGCAATCAATTGGCTCGGGACATTGCCTCGGCTAAGGAGGACATTCCCATCCGCGAAATCAACATCAACACCGTGTCCGCCCTCTATCCACAGAAGAAGGCAACTTCCGAGGAAGGCTGGAAAAAAGCCAGTGGGGCAAGTGGGTTCTCAGCCTTATCTCTTGCCTTTGCTCACGAACTTTACAAGGAACTGAATGTGCCCATCGGTATCCTCCTCAGTGCCCACAGTAATACGCGCATTGAGGCTTTCACCCAACGCGAAGCGATTGAGGCGCACCCGAAACTGAAGGGTGACAAGGACCTGATTCACGATGCGGATCCACTCACAGATCAAGGCCGCAAGGCTTTCGATCAGTATTACGCCGACCTCAAAGCGTGGCAGGATTTGGCGGGGCATGCAGCCGAAGCGGGCGGAAAAGTGCCGGCCCGGCCCAATCTGCCGGGCATCGCCGGGATGTGGCGTGGGCCCTCGCAATTTTTTAATGGGAAGATTGCTCCAGTGATTCCCTATGCCATTCGCGGCGCGATTTGGTGCCAAGGGACGAGCAATAGTGCTGATGGCCGGATTTACGCTGCGCGAATGGAGGCCTTGGTAAAGGGTTGGCGTGATGCCTGGAGCATGCCTGCCATGCCGTTTTATTTCACCCAAATGCAATGCTACGGATCGCCCGATCCGAACAATGTCGGCTTTGCGGATATTCGCCAGGTGCAACACCTATTCTTCCAAAACAACCGTGCAAACGTCGGGATGGTTGTGCAGTCCGACCTCAACTCCGCGCGGCCACAGGGGATTCATTATTTTAACAAGTTGCATCCGGGCATGCGAATGGCTCGTTGGGCGCTCGCCAAGGATTACGGCAAGGACATCGCTTACACCGGACCGATATATAGCGGTTACAAGATAAATGGCAGTGAGGTCATTGTTGCTTTTGAGAAAGAGAGCCTTTTTGGCGGCTTAATGGTGGGCAACAAAGGCATGGCCAAGGATTATCGTGAGCCCGGCAAATTTGTTGAACCTGCCAAGCCTACTCCGAACGATGCGCTGAACTATTTTAGGGTGTGTGGTGTTGACCACAAATGGCATGCGGCAAATGCGAGGATTGTCGGTGATACCGTAGTTGTTCGGTCCGATAAAGTTCCCGCACCCATCGGCGTGCAGTACGCCTACAATGCGGTTCCCGAGAACTCCAATCTATATAACAAAGCCGGACTGCCAGCGACGCCCTTTGCTGTCGTTGAGGGTGAGTTCATTTTCGAAGAAGACGATTTGCAGAAGGCAGCTGCCCAAAAGGCAAAATATGCCCGTTGGAGCGACCCTAATTATCCGATTCTTCAGGTGGCCGAATATTATCGAGATGGAGTCATATTGCAGCGTGAGCAACCGATTCGTGTGTGGGGCCACGCCAATCGGGGATTCAAGGTCACCGTTGCCCTCGACGGGACGACTCAAACTGTTGCGCCCAATAATCTGGAGCAGTGGTCAGTGACTTTTCCACCGAGGAAGGCATCGGCCAAGCCGATCACGCTCGAGGTGAAATCCACGCATGGTTTTAACCGGACCGTTCGGGATATTCTCATCGGTGATGTCTGGTATATAACGGGCAGTACGCAGCTAACTTCCGAGTGGGCTTATGACCGCCGTTTTCAACTGATACCCAATGCCATGCCGTTGGTCCGCGAATTCCGCAGACGAACTGCCGCCAGTTCCTTCCCCACGCCCCGAAAGCGCCGCTTCGAAACAGGTGGCGGCCGATACCGCACCTACTGGTCGCCGGCGGATTTTAGAAAGGAAAGCACCGGAGTGACGATGTTTGCCTACGAATTTGCCAAGGCCCTCAACCGGCCGGGTGTTCCGCAGGGCTTTGTGACGATGTCCTCCGGCCATGGCGGCCGAAACCGGCAACTCGCCTCGCCGCTTTCGTGGACTTCATTTCAGGGCGTAAGGGATAATGACCATCCGGCGTTCAAAACTCGACTGGATGAATTATTTCTTCAATACCCCAATTCCTCAGTGGCGCGAAAAGCGGCGGCCAAGCATGTCGCGGAAGTGAAAGCCTTTGTCCAAGCTATTCGGGCAGCAGCCAAACAAGGGGCGGATGCCACCACCTTCGCTTTGCAGGCCCCCGCATTTCCCGAACCCGGCAAGGGAGAAGCCGTTGCGCGGGACACCATCCCCACCTACGCCTACAATTGGAATGTCAGCCCACTTACCCCCATGGGCGTAGCCGGCGTCATCTGGGCCCCCTCCGAAAGCAACATCGGCGAGAATCCGCCTGACTACGCCGCCGAGTTGGAAACCTATGCTCAGAGCCTGCCGCAAACCTACGGCCAGGAAAAAATCCAATTCCTCTACGCCCAACCGACCGTCGCCGTGGTCGAAGGCATCACCACACCCAAGATTCCGGGCGCCAAAAGCATCGTCATTGACCAATGGCCCAAGAGCCTGAAGGATATCGCCGCCAAGTTGGCAAAATTGGCTCGATGACTAGAACAGATCATTCCACGTCTCTCATAGCTGCTTCGATTTGGTTTGTCGTTGCGTGTTTGGCCAATTCAGCCCAACCGGAAAAGCAGCTTCCGTTTCCCGGCGAAGTGTTTGCTATCGAAGGCCACACGGCTTTCCTGATTCAGCCCGATACCAAGCCAACGGATGAGAAGCCGATGCCTTGGGTGTGGTATGCACCGACGTTGCGCGAGCTGCCGGGTGGAGCGGAGAAGTGGATGTTCGAGCGGTTTCTCAAGGAAGGCATTGCCATCGCCGGCGTGGATGTGGGGGAGTCCTACGGCAGTCCGAACGGACGGTCGACGTATTCTGCGCTGCACAAGCACTTGGTTGAGAAGCGCGGCTTGGCTAAGCAGGCTTGTCTGCTGGCACGGAGTCGCGGTGGCTTGATGCTCTACAGCTGGGCCGCGGAAAATCCAGACAAAGTACAGTGCATCACGGGCATCTACCCGGTGTGCAACATCGTCAGCTATCCCGGGCTACAACAGGCCAGCGAGGCGTATGGTTTGACCGCTGAGGAATTAAAAATCCGCTTGGCCAAGCACAATCCCGTTGATCGACTCGCGTCCTTGGCCAAGGCAAAGGTGCCGATCTTTCACATCCACGGCGACATGGACCGCGTTGTGCCACTGGAAAAGAACTCCGCGATTATTAAGTCGCGCTACGACAAGTTGGGCGGGCCGATGATACTCGAGGTCGTCAAGGGCCAAGGGCACAACATGTGGGCCGGTTGGTTCCAAAGCCAAAAGCTGGTGGACTTCATTATCAAACACGCCAAGAATCGCTCTGCCAAACCATGAAACAACTGCTAACCGTCATCACTCTCGCTGCATTTTGCTCCCCCACTTCCGCCAAGCCGCTGAAGGTTTACCTGCTGGTCGGCCAATCCAACATGCAGGGGCATGCGGCGGTGCGGACTCTGGCGCATCTGGGCATGGATCTGAAAACCGCGCCATTGTTGAAGGCGATTCAGAATGCGGACAGCTCGGCGAAGGTGCATGATCAGATTTGGATTTCGTCAATCGACACCTCGGAGGAATCCGGCGTGAAGGAAGGGAAGCTGACCGTCGGCTACGGCGCCGGCGGACGCGAGCCAAAGATCGGTCCGGAGCTGACGTTCGGAATCACCATGCAAAAGCATGTGGGCAAGCCGATCCTGTTGATCAAGACCTCTTGGGGCGGCAAGTCATTGAACACGGATTTTCGCCCTCCAAGCGCGGGGGCGTACACATTCAACGAGAAGCAGATCGAAAATTTAAAAAAACGCGGCAAGGACTTGGCCGAGGCGCGCAGGGAAAAAGACGAGCGCACAGGAGTTTATTACCGGCTGATGTTGGGGCACATCCGCAAAGTACTGGGCGATATCAAGCGCGTGTACCCGAAGTATGATGCTAAATCGGGCCATGAACTGGCGGGGTTCGTGTGGTTTCAGGGATGGAACGACATGGTTGATAGTGGCACCTACCCCACGCGCGGCCAACCGGGCAGTTACGATGCGTACAGCAAAAACCTCGCGCACTTCATCCGCGATGTGCGTAAGAATTTGAAAGCGCCCAAGCTGCCCTTCGTCATCGGAGTGATGGGTGCCGGCGGCCCGATTGCCAAGTACAGTCCCGACCAAATGCGCTACTCGGGCATCCACGGCGAATTCCGCAAGGCCATGGCTGCGCCGTCCAAGCTGCCGGAGTTCAAGGACAACGTCACGGCGGTGTTCACCGAGAACTACTGGGATGGCCAGCTCTCCGAACTGGTCGATCGCCGTGGCAAGATCAACGCCAAGCGCCGCGAGTTGGCGAAGGATCAATCGCTCACCCGCGAGCAACGTGACAAGGCCATCGGCGATTTCACAGACGAGTTGTTCTCTCAGGAAGAATTGAAAATCCTTGAGGTCGGCACCTCCAACGCCGCATACCATTACCTCGGTTCAGCCAAGATTCTCGGCCAGATCGGCAGGGCCTTCGCCGATGCGCTGGCAAAACTCGATTGATTACATGTCGAGACGCATACTTTGTGTACTACTCCTGCCGTTGTTTGCCGTCCAAGCGGTTACGCAGAATAAATCGTCAACGGAACCCGATCACACCCGCGTAATGCCCAACAGGCATGAAAGGGTTATTAAGGAACCGCACCTGCAGTACACGCACGTGGACGAGCGGCGAAAACGTCGCCTGACACTGGACCTCTATCGCCCCTCAAAAGGCGAAGCAGCGCACCCGGCAATCGTGATGTTTTACGGTGGTGGATGGATGAACGGTCGGCCGGGATTGTTTGCCGCCTTGGCACAGGCATTGACGCAGCGGGGCTATGTTTGCGTGGTGCCGCAGTACCGTTTGAGTGGTGAGAAACCTTTCCCTGCGGCGGTGCACGACTGCAAGGCGGCCATTCGCTGGACGCGAAAAAACGCCAAGCGATACAACATTGACCAAGGGCGTATTGCCGCCATGGGTGGCTCGGCCGGTGGTCATCTCGCCGGGTTCATGGCATCGAGCAACGGGGTGAAACGTTTCGAGGGGAAGGGTGATCACCAAAGCATCTCTTCCGACGTGCAGGCGGCGGTGGTGATGTGTGGGGCGATGAACCTTCTCGAGCCGTTCATCGTTGAGCGACTGGAGAAGGCAGCAGGCACACTCCGAAGCGATGCCGTGATCGACTTCATGGGTGGCGCGCTGCCGAACCAGAAGCCCGGCATTTACCAGGAAGCCTCACCGGCGACGCATGTCAGCAAGCGGACGCCACCGATGCTGTTCATTGACGGCGAACTGGATAAACCGGGACTTCGATACGCATCGATTTGGCCAAGGCTCGATGAACTGAAAATCCCGTACGAATTCATCAAGATGCCCAAGGCACCACATCCGTTTTGGGGTATGCGCGAGTGGTTCATCCCGACGGTGGATGCCGCCGATGCATTCCTAAAGAAGCATCTCCGTTGATTATTTTTTGGCCGGCGGCTGGAGGGTGATCTGCGCGCCGGTCGTGCTCCACGGCACCTCTTTTTTATCGACGACGAGCGTGCGAGGCATCAGTTCGATCTCGTGGCCAAGGAGGTTCATTGTCACGACGCCGGGCAGGAACATCAGGTCCTGGTAGATGCATTCACCGAATGGTACTCGAAACGATTTCTGTTTTAGTTCCTGACTGCTCTCGGGCGTTTTGTCCATCGGCTGTGCATTGCGACCAGGTTCGTCGAATGTCAGTTCGCCGCTGGCGAGCCCGTCCTTGCTTACGCCCTCGAACACGATGCGAAAGCCGTCGATGCCAAGCGATGGTTGGCGGATCGTCATGGTCGGGCCACCGGCAGCTTCGTCGTCGAAATTGACCTGCCACGGCCCCTTGCGCTCGCGCAGGTACTCGATGCCGTAAAACCCGGCGAAGTACAGCACGAGTGTGACACCAAATAGTCCACCAAGAAACCTCCAAGGGATGTTTGCCTGCCTCCGATTCATCCGCGGTGACCGTTCCGCTTGGCCAAGCGCTTGTCAAGCGACCCTTTCATCCGGTGACATTGGCTTGTTGCCGGCCTTGGTTTTCTGCATCCTCCCCGGCCAAGCGATGCCGACCGCTTGGCCATGGGAATGGAGTACACCGTCGCCACATTTTATCTGTTCGCCGATCTGCCGGATTTTGAGGCCAAGCAGGCTCCGATCAGGCAGTTCTGCAACAGCCGATCGGTGCTTGGCACCATCATCCTTGCTCCGGAAGGCATCAACGGCACTATCGCCGGGCCAAGCAATGGGATCACGTCGGCGCTCGATTTTCTGCGCACCGATGAGCGCTTGACCAAGCTGCCAACCCGGTTGTCGTACACAGATCGGAAAACGTTTCACCGGATGCGCGTCATCCTTCGGCCGGAGATTGTTACGCTGGGCGATCCATCCGTGAACCCGAACGAGGCGGTTGGCCAGTACGTCGAGCCGGAGAACTGGAACGAGCTGATTAACGACCCGGAAGTGACATTGATCGACACTCGCAATGACTACGAGGTTGAGGTCGGGACGTTCAGAGGCGCGATCGATCCGAAGACCGGGACATTCGGCGAATGGCCGGCGTACGTGAAAAACAATCTAGATACTGAGAAACATTCCAAGATCGCGATGTTCTGCACCGGCGGTGTCCGCTGCGAAAAGGCCTCGGCGCACCTGCTGAAGAACGGTTTCAAGGAAGTGTTCCACCTCCGGGGCGGGATATTGAGCTATCTCGAGAGCGTGCCGGAAGCTGAAAGCACCTGGGAGGGCGACTGCTTTGTGTTTGATCATCGGGTGGCGGTAAAGCATGGACTTGAACAGGGCGACTTCAAGATTTGTTTCGGCTGTCGATGGCCAATCTCCGAGGCGGACACCCGGTCACCGCAGTACGAACCGGGGGTGTGTTGTCCGCGGTGTACGGATGAGTTGACCGATGAACGTCGCGCCCGCCTGCGCGAACGCCACAAGCAGGTGACGCTCGCCCGTAAACGCAACAGCACCCACATTGGCGAGCAACCGAGGCGTAAGCCGAAGCGCGAAACGCATCCGGAGAAGAATGCCTGAAGGCGATCCGCAGATTTTCAAATGGACCTGGTGCTTGCTGCCCGTGATCGCGGCCGTGATTGGCTGGGGCACAAACTACCTCGCCGTGCGCATGCTGTTCCATCCGCGCGAAGAAAAGCGAATCTTTGGTCTGCGAATTCAGGGCGTGTTTCCCAAGCGGCAGCAAGCGTTGGCGGAGAAGCTCGGCCAACTGGTCGCTCGCGAGTTATTCTCGATGGAGGATGTACGAAGGCATCTGCAGGGGGAGGAGTTTGTGGCGCACGTCACTAAAGTGATCGAAGCCAAGGTGGATGAGTTCTTGCAAAACAACCTGATGGATGCGATCCCGATAGCTTCAATGTTTCTCGGGTCGGACATGGTTGACAAAATCAAGCATGAGTTGGTCGAGTGCCTGGCCCGGGCCATGCCGGAACTGGGCGAACTGTTCATCGGACACCTCGAGAAAAACATGGATGTCGAGGCGGTGGTCCGCGAGAAGGTGGCGGCCTTTTCCAGCGACAAGCTAGAGGAAATGCTGCTTGGCATCATGCGGCGTGAGTTCCGGTTCATCGAAAGGGTTGGCGCCGTGCTCGGTTTCGTGATTGGATTAGTGCAACTGGGGATTCTATGGCTTCTGTAGGCAGGCAACCGTGGTACGGCTTGGCGACAATTCTCTCGCTGGGCCTCGTCATATCGGCGCTCATTGGCGGCCGGGCGCTGGAAAAAATGCGCTCCGCCACCGACGGCGTTTCGGTCAAAGGCGTCGCCGAAAAGGAGGTCACATCCGACCTCGCCACGTGGCGAGGCCAAATCACGGTGCGGATGAATGACCCCGCCGACGGCTACGACCGGATTCAACAGCAGTTCACCACCACTCTGGAGTTTCTACAGCAGCAGGGCGTGCCACGGGACGCCATAGAGGAGGGCACCATCAACGCTAACGCCCATTACAAGCGGGATGCCAAGGGGCACGCCACCTCGGAGATTGAGAGCCACACATTAACCCAGACGCTCACCATCACGACGGGCGACGTCGCCTTGGCCAAACGCTTGGCCAAGGAGTCGACGCAACTCATTAGGCAGGGCATCGTCTTCCGCTCCCACACGCCCAGTTTTTACTACACACAGCTCGAGGGCTTGAAACTGAACCTGCTCGAGCAGGCTGCCGCTAACGCCCGGCTCCGGGCCGAGCGCCTGGCCAAGAGTAGCGGCAACCGCGTGGCCAATATCATCTCCGCCTCGCAGGGCATCTTCCAGATCACCCAACCCAACTCCACCGAGACCGCGAGCTGGGGCAAGTACGACACGTCCACCATCGAGAAAAAAGTGCGCGCTGTCGTCACCATGCGCTACCGCACCGAGTAGCGTTCCCCCACCCCCCGATGAGCACAAAAAAAGCCCCGCGCTTGGCGGGGCCTCGGAAATCTGTGTTGGATTCGCTTGGCTTACGCAACAACGTTAGCACGATTGGCCAGACGCGATTTCTTGCGGTCAGCCTTGCCGGAGTGGATGACGCCGAGCTTGGCCGCCTTGTCGAACGCGGACGAGGCGGCGTTCAGCGCGGCCTGCGTGGCCTCCTTTTTACCTGCCTTGATAGCGTCGTTGAGACGGCGCTCGGCGGTCTTGATGGTGCTCTTCACAGAGCGGTTGCGGGCCTGCTTGGTCGCGTCACTACGCATCCGACGCTTGGCTGACTTAATATTTGGCATCGTTCAAAAAAGTTCGCTGAACCAGCGAAAAGGCCGGGCAACTTACTATATCCCCCCCGCTTGTCAACCGGTTTGTCGGCGATTTCGGTTAAATAATCATCCCTGAGTGTCGACCAGGTGTTCCTCCAATTGTTGGGCGATCTGGCCAAAGACGATAGCGGGTGGAGATTCGGGCTCTCTCAGGACCACCGGCACACCGTCGTCACCCCCCTTGCGAATCTCGGTGAAGAGGGGCATTTCGCCGAGGAACGGCGCTCCCTGACGCGTCGCCTCATCCTGCCCGCCGCCGTGGCCGAAAATCTCGACCCGCTCGCCGCCGGGCGCGGTGAAGTAGCTCATGTTCTCAACCAAGCCCAGGATCGGCACGTTGACCTTGCGAAACATCTCAATGCCCTTTCGGACGACGCCGAGCGACGCCTCCTGCGGCGTGGTCACGATCACCCCACCGTCGAGCGGCACGGTCTGGCAAAGCGAGA
The DNA here is from genome assembly GCA_030749225.1 of Verrucomicrobiota bacterium. GTDB lineage: Bacteria > Verrucomicrobiota > Verrucomicrobiia > Limisphaerales > UBA1096 > UBA1096. The sequence goes on along the minus strand of JASMKO010000116.1, from coordinate 4,060 downwards.
GCTGCGCGTCGCCGGTCCCGGGTGGCAAGTCGACGATCAGGTAATCCAGTTCGCCCCAGTCCACCTGCATGACGAACTGCTGAATGGTCCTCATGATCATCGGCCCACGCCAGATGATCGGCTGATCGTCCTGCAGAAGAAAGCCCATGCTCATCAGCTTCACGCCGTGGCTCTCGAGCGGTACTAGTTTTTCCTCGCTGCCCACGGTGACCGACGGACGCTCGTTGACACCCATCATCAAAGGGATGCTCGGCCCGTAGATGTCGCAGTCAAGCAGGCCGATGCGCGCGCCGCGCTTGGCCAAGGCGCAGGCCAAGTTGACCGAGACGGTGGACTTGCCCACGCCGCCCTTGCCGCTGGCTACGGCGATAACGCGCGCGATCCCGGGCACCTTTTGCGGTGCTTGGCCAGGCGCGGTGCCGCCAGGCTGCGCTTGGCGGCCTCCCGGCGGTTGGTGCACCTGCACGTGAGCCAGGCGGACGCCCTCGACCGCCTTGATGGCCGCCTCGCAATCGGACTTGATCTGCACGGCTGCCTCGGCGTTGGCACTGGTCAGGTGAATAGCGACGCTGACCGCGCCGTTGGCCACAGCGACGTCCTTCACGATGCCGAAGGAAACAATGTCCCGCGAGTAGCCGGGGTATTTAACCGCCTTGAGGGCGTCTAGAATCTCGTTTTCGCTTGGCATAAAAGCGGCGGGACTGTTGCTCAAATCCGGCCGGTTGGCAAGCAGCGGCGCACTTGGCCAAGCGTGGGTTGTAACTTTTAGGCAACCAACGGAGTCTGGGGGTGTTACTGATCAAGCGGGATTGATCCGCGGACTCCGATGCAGGCAACCGAAACGGCCCCCGAGACCGATGTGCGAACCGACGAGGAACTGGTCGGGCTCGTGGTCGGCGGCGAGGTGCACTGCTTCGAGGAGTTGGTTGTCCGCTACCAGCCGCGCGTGTTCGGCATGGCGCGAAAATATTTCCGCAACGAATCGGATGTGGAGGACGTCGTGCAAACGATCTTCACCAAAACCTTCCAGAAACTCGGCAGCTACCGGGGCACAGCGCCATTCGAGCATTGGTTCATGCGGCTCTCGGTCAACACCTGCTACGACGCCCTGCGGCGGCGGCGCAACCGTCCGGAGCACACCATCAGCGACATGCTTTTTGACGACGAAAACTGGCAGGATCGCCTCGGCAACATCCCCTCCGGTGACGATCCGGAGGAGCTGGAAGAGGCGCGCGAGCTGGTGCACACGGTGCTCGACCAGGTCTCCGACCGGGCGAGGATCGTCCTGACGCTGCAGGAGCTCGAGGGACGCTCGATTCGGGAAATCGCTGAGATCACCGGCTGGTCCGAGTCGCTCGTGAAGGTGCAGGCGTTCCGTGCCCGCAAGGAAATGCGCGCGGCCGTGGAGCGGTTCCTCATGAAGGAGAAAAGGTTGTAACCCCGTGAAACCGGATGACGTCAATAAACAATGGCAGATGAAGGCCAACAAGACAGAGCAGAAGTTCCTGAAACTGGCGAAAACCGTTCAATCGGATGAACGGGTGCCGGGCGGCTTCGCGGCCCGGGTGATGGCACAGGTGCAGGAACAGCACGCGCTTGAGACTGGCTCTGCCGATGAGCAGTTCCTGCGAATCGCACGCAATCTACCGGACAACGAGCGCGTCCCGTATGCCTTCGAGAAACGCATCATGGCGCGCCTGCGAGAGCTGCTCACGCCCGACCCACTGACGCACTGGTCACGAATGCTTTGGCGCGCCGCCGCCCCCTGCCTCGGCGTGATGATGCTCGCGATGCTGTTCTCCGCAGGGGAGCCAGCAGAAACATCCGCCAACCTGCCAGTAGATCAATCCGAAGCCACCGACTTCGAGTCAGTGATGCTGGCCTCGTTTGACGACCTGGAACTCACATGGTGAACGCTTGGAAACCCATCCTGGCCGCCATGGTCATCTTCGCCGCCGGCTTTGTGACCGGGAACTTCGTGGCAGATCACGGCGTGTCCAAGCCACCACGCGCGGTCCCCCGCGAACACGGCCCACGCGGCCCCGGCTCGCGGATGGAGGGCCAATTGAACTGGCTGATGAAACGCATCCAGCGCGACCTCCAACTCACTGACGCCCAGGCGGTCAAGGTCGAGTCCGCATTCAAGGCCAGCCGCGAGGAGGTGAAAACGTACTGGGAGGAGATGCGGCCCCGCATGCGCGCCTCCACCGAGAAATTGAAAGAGACTCTTCGTGGCGACCTCACCGAGGAACAGATCGCGAAATTTGAAAAATACCTCCGCGCTCCCGGAGGGCGGGAACGCTTCAAGGGCAGCCCTAGCGGACACCCCGGTTTTCGCAACGGAAAAGACGGGGACAAACGCCCGCGCCGGAAGCCTCGTTCAACCGAGCATCCCCAATAGGCGCTCGCAACACGCTTCCTCCGCTTTCCCCGTCGGCCACTCAAGTAACTGGCAATCCATCTGGTTGCGAAACCAAGTCCGCTGCCGCTTGGCAAACTGCCGCGTCCGGGACTTCACCAGTTCCACCGTCTCGGCCACTCCCGGCCCGCCGTCCAGGTGCTCCAGCGCCTGGCGGTAGCCCAGCGCCTGGCGGGCGGGGCGGTTGTCACGCAGGCCTCGCTTGGCCAAGCGTTCCGTCTCAGCGATCAAGCCCCGCTCGAACATCGCATCCACCCGCGAGTGAATGCGCTTGGCCAAGTCGCCCGGATCGTGCGTGACGCAGAACAAGTTTTCCGGCGCTTGGCTCGGCCCAGCCCAGCCGGTGCGCTGGCTCGAGTACGTTCGGCCAGTCAAACGAATTACCTCCACGGCGCGGACGACCCGCCGCCGGTTTTGCCGGTCGACCGACTCAAACGCAGCCGGATCCCTCGCCGCCAACTCGTCAAGCAGCGACTCGAGCGGCGCGGCCTCCAGTTCGGCCCGGAGCGACTCGTCGCCGGGCGGACTCTCCCCCAGTCCGTCGAACAGCGCACGAAAATAGAGTCCAGTGCCGCCGCAAAAAATCGGCCGCGCACCCCGCGAACGCACCTCCTCCTCCGCCCGCTTGGCCAAGCAGACGAACTGCGCGACGTCGAACGGCTCATCCAGCCCAGCCACGTCGATCAAGTAATGCCGCACCTCCCCCTGATCCGCCGCGCTTGGCTTGGCCGTGCCAATGTCAAGTCCGCGGTACACCTGCATCGAGTCCACCGAGATAATCTCCCCGCCCAAGCGCTTAGCAAGGCGCATCGCCAACGCCGACTTGCCGCTCGCCGTCGCGCCGGCAAGGTAAACCGACGCCGTGCTCACACCTCCGACTTTTCCTCGTCCGACTCCGGCAGCGCATGCGTTTCCGGCGGCACCTTCCCCTTCTTGGCCCAAGTCGCCCCCGGCTTCGGCGCTCGGAACGACTGCACAAACATAAGCCCCACTCCGGTGCAGATACCACTGTCAGCCACGTTGAAGGCGGGAAACGGGAACGGGATGTAAAACTGGAGAAAATCGACCACGTGATGATGCACCACGCGATCGATCAGGTTGCCAACCACGCCGCCGAGGATCAGGCCCAGCGCCACCTGGCCCAGTGCCGTCTCCGCCCCGAAATGCCGCCGGGATACCCACAGGAAAATCAATGCCGCCAGAGAGAAAATCGCCAGCCAGAAATTCTGCCCGCTGAACAGGCTCCACGCCGCGCCTGTATTGCCAAAGTGAACTAGTTCAAAAAAACCGTCCACCACCACCACCGGCTTCCCGTTGAACGGCAGTTTTTGAACCACGATCCACTTGCTCAACTGATCCAACCCAAGAGTCAGCAGGGCAATCGTGAGAATCTTGATGTTATTGATGGCGGGTTGCGGCATTGTCGCGCTACCGGTTTTTTGGCCCATTGCCCCTCCATTGGCAAGCCAAGCCCGCCTCGGCCCCGGCCGATCCAGCCTTGCTGAGGCGGTTTTTCGTGACAAACGCCAAAAAGCCAATACATTGACCCGGCCTTTGGCGGAGTGACCCCTTCGTCTAGTGGTTAGGACACCGGCCTTTCACGCCGGCAGCACGGGTTCGAGTCCCGTAGGGGTCGCCACC
>JASMKO010000115.1 GCA_030749225.1 Verrucomicrobiota bacterium | reverse complement strand
CTTGCTGAAGTAACCCTCGTTGTCGTCGGTGTAATACTGCCAGACCAGCCCCCACTGCTTGAGGTTGCTCATGCAGACGGCCTGCACTCCCTTTTGCTTGGCCTTGGCCAAGGCCGGCAACAGCAGGGCTGCTAGGATCGCAATGATGGCAATGACCACCAACAACTCGATCAGCGTGAACGCCCTGACCAACCCGGAAACATGACTTCTCTTTTTCATAACTTGTTCAACACGGAGGAATCTGGCCAAAAACCAGCTGCAGGCAAGTTTTTTTTGGAGGGGAGTTTGAATTGCTTTTCTGCATTTTTTGCACACGCTTTTCCCCGTGATGGCTGTAAAGCGAGTCAGCGTCAACTGGACGACCAAGCTCAACGAATCCAAAGACTTACCCAAGTACGGTGACAGCAGCGACAGCCAGATCAACCCGAAGTACCCCGGCGACGGCGAAGCCGAGGGCCACGCCGTCATCCAGAAAGGCAAACGGTTCCTCGTGGCAGAGTTCCAGAAAAAAACCGTCATTCCGAAACCGACGTAACCCACCCCACGCTTGGCCAAGCGACTCACCATTATCAGACATGCGAAGTCGAGCTGGGAGGAGCCCGACTGCAGCGACATCGAGCGTCCGCTCAGCCGGCGCGGCCTCCGCAACGCGCCCGAGATGGGCGCACGCCTCGCCAAGCGCAACTGGCTGCCGGATCAGTTACTCGTAAGCACAGCCCGGCGCGCCCGCGACACCGCCACGCTGATAGCCATCGAGATCGGTTTCTCCCGGGAGCAGATCATGGTCAATGAGCGGCTTTACTTGGCGGAACCCAGCGAGTGGCGAGAGATCATCAGCGCCCTCCCGGGCTGGATCTCCCACGCCGCCTGTGTCGGGCACAACCCCGGCATCACCGAATTGGCGAACCATTTCGGCGACGCGCTCATCGACAACGTGCCGACTTGCGGATTGATCGACATGACCTTCGGAGTGGACGCCTGGGCCAACCTCTTCACGGCCAAGCCGGTGGCATTTGAGTTCGACTATCCCAAAATACCATCGCAGTGAAACCCACGCTTGCGCTGCCCTTGGCCAAGCGGGCTTAATGGCCACGTGATCTTTCGGCACCCAAGGCGATCGCTGCTGTCCACCGCCCTCGCCGGGCTGGGCGGCCTCGCCCTTGGCCAAGCGGCCGAGCCGGTGGACCTGACCAAGGCCGAGGCGTTGGCCCGCCAGCACTGCATCGGGTGCCACCTGTTTCCTGAGCCGAAACTGCTCGACAGAAAAACTTGGACCGGCCAGGTAATGCCGCGGATGGCCATCCGGCTGGGGCTCTCGCCCGAGAGTGTCAACCAACACCCGGAGGCCGAAGCGCTTTGGAAGAGCGGGCGATTCACGAGGGTGCCGCTCATCACGAAGCCGGACTATTTCGCCATCCTCGAGTATTACAAAGCCAAGTCCCCAGAGAAGGCTTTGCCTCAAAAACCGGTCGCCTCGATCGGGCTTGAACTGAAACAGTTCACCTCGCGGCCCAGCCGGTTCCGCCGCACAGTGGGCGCGGTGAACATGGTGCGCATCGACGAGGCGCGCCGGCGGGTCTATCACTCGGACGGGCTCAATCAATTTCTCGACGTGATCGACGCCAACGGCGAATGGGTCGAGTCGCTGAAGGTGGGAAACGTGCCGGTGGCGTTTGCGGAAAACGGCGGCGACTTTTTCCTGACCATGATCGGCACGTTCACGCCGTCGGACATCCCGCGCGGCGAACTCGCCCTGCTCCGCCGTGAGAACGGGGCTTTCGTCCGGAAGAAAACGTTGCTGCCGAGCATCCCGCGCCCAACTCACACGAACTTCGCCGACCTGAACTCCGACGGACGCACCGACCTGATCGTCTCGATGTACGGCAACAACATAGGCCGCCTGTCGTGGTATGAGAAACAGGCGAACGGCAGCTACTCCGAACACATCCTGCTGCCGCGCTCCGGTACACTCAGCACGGCGGTACATGACTTCAACGGCGACGGCCACCCCGACATCGCCGCACTGGTCGCGCAGGAAGTCGAGGCGATGCACCTGTTGCTGAATGACGGCAAGGGTGTGTTCACCCCGCAGATCGTGTTCCAGGGGCATCCGCTCCTGGGACATTCGTCGTTCGAGCTGACTGACTTCGACGGCGACAAGCGGCCGGACTTCATCGTCACCACTGGCGACAACGGAGAGTACCCGTCGCCGACCAAGCCGTACCACGGCGTCCGCGTCTACCTGAACCGTGGCGGCACGAAGTTTGAGGAGTCGCTCTTCCTGCCGCTTAACGGCGCCTTCCGAGCACTGGCGCGCGACTATGACGAGGATGGCGACACCGACATTGCCGCCGTCTCCTACTTTCCCGACTACGCCAAATCGCCGAGGGAAAGCTTCGTTTATTTCGAAAACAAAAACGGGGTGTTCACGGCCAACACCTTCCGCACCTGCATCAGCGGCCGGTGGCTCACGATGGATGCCGGTGACGTGGACGGCGACGGCGACATCGACCTCGCGCTGGGCAACTACATGTACGGCCCAGACAAGGCCATCTTCGTGCCGGAGTTCCTCATGAAAACCTGGGAGCGCAGCGGCCCGCCGGTGATGCTCCTACTCAACACGCTCCGCTCAAGACCGGGCGGGCGCTGAGCTTTTTTTCTCGCACCCACGCCTGGCCAAGGGCACGGTTCCCTCTATGCCAGCCGACAAAGAGGAGATTCATTACAAGGTTTGGGCCAGCGACAACGTGGTCTATGGGCCGGTGGTGCTGGAGACGCTGCTCGAGTGGGTGGCCGATGGCCGCGTACTGTCGGACACCTGGGTGTTCAGCCAGGAGGTGAACAGTTGGAAACCGGCCAAGTCGCTGTCGCCACTGGGCGATGCGTTGGCCGCCTACCACACCAGCCACGCCCCGCTGCCCACGGCGACTGAGCTGGGCCAAGCGAGCGACTCCATCACGGTAGATTATCTGCGGCAGTTCGACTCACTGGCCGGGCTTGGCCAAGAGGAACTGGAGCAGTTCATCAGCCACTGCACCATCATGGAGATCGAGGAAGGCGGCTTGATCATGAAAAAAGACAGCCCTGGCGATGGGCTGTACATGATCCTTTCCGGCGAAACCCGCGTCCGGCTCGTGATCGCCGGGCAGGACACCACTCTGGCCAATGTCAAGGCCGGCAGCTTTATTGGCGAGGTGGCCATGTTCAGCCAGACTCCGCGGACCGCCGATGTCCTAGCGCTGACTCCGTGCAACCTGCTCTTCATGTCGGCTGAAGCGTTCCGGAACATGATGGAAACCGAACCAAAAATGGCCTCGTCGGTACTGTTCGCGCTGGGCCACATCATGGCCGACCGCATGGTGGCAGGGAACCAGCGGTTGCAGAGCAAGGCCAGCTCCGAGTTCCTCTGGCTGTAGCCGGAAACCGGGCACAAAATAAACCGGCTTTCGAGCAAAGAGACCGTTGACACCGGTTCGCTGGACAGATAGCGTTCCAGGCCTTTTAGGGAGCAAATCACATGGTTCGCATACTACTTTTCGTCACAGTCGTCGCCTTGGGCGGGGCTATCTTCGTCGCTTTCGATAGTGTTCAGGGCAAAATTACCGGGTTGGAGACCGACTTGGAGCATACCCGAACCAACCTCACCACGACCGAGGGGGAATTGGCCAGTGCCAAGGAAGCTCAGGAAAAAGCGGAGGGGGACAGGGACGCCGCCCAAGCCCGGGAGGAAAGCGCTGTGACCAACCTGCGCAACACTCAACAGGCACTCGCCGCGCAAAGTCAGCGCGCAGCCCAGCATGAAGCCACCTCAAAAGAACTGCAGGCACAGTTGGTTCAAGCGACCGCTTTTGTCGAGTCATGGCGTCTCTTTCAGCAAGCCAACGGCACTCAGGATCAAATCCGGCAAAAACTTGCTGCCTACGATCAGGTCAATAACCAGCGCGCCCAGTTCCTTGCCGAGAACGGGATCCTGCTCGGCCAAATCGAGAAACTCGGCGCGGAACTAGCTCGCTACACCGGTGCCCCCGTGAAGGTTGCCCTACCGCGAACCCTTCATGGCAAAGTCACCGCCGTGGACTCCCAGTTTGATTTCGTAGTGCTCGACATCGGCGAAAGCCAAGGCGCCCGCGAATACGGCGAACTGCTCGTGAGCCGCGGCGAGAAACTCATCGGCAAACTCCGCATTCTCGATGTCAAACAGGATCACAGCATCGCCAACATCCTCCCCGACTGGAAACAGGGGGAAATCCAGACCGGCGACCTCGTCATCGTCGGGAACTGACCCGCCACTTTTATGCGTTCACTCTCCAGGGCCATACTCTCCTTCTTATCGATTCTTTTCGCAGGTTTGGCCTTGGGGATGACCGCGGGATGCATCGGGCCGGATCCTGAAAACAACTCGGCCCGGCCATGGAACACGCCCCGCCCCTGGGAGCACGGCATCCCATCTGGCATTTCCGAGCGCCGCTAATTTCACGGCAATCATTTCCGAGCCGGGCCATTGCCCGGTTTTTTTGTGTTCCCCAACTTCTCAAATTGTGATATAAATCAAGTCTAATTGAGTCAGCGAGCCGCGTTCGGCCCGCTTCACGAAACGTTATGAGACTTGATAAACTGACTACAAAATCACAGGAGGCGCTGCAAACAGCGCAGGAACTGGCGCATCAACAGTCGCAGCAGCAGGTCGACTGTGAGCACCTAGCCCTGTCACTTGCGCGGCAGCAGGACAGCATTATCCCCGCCCTGCTCCAATTCACAGATGTGAACTTGGCCAAACTGCAGGCCGACCTTGAAGCCGGGATCAACCGCTTGGCCAAGGTCCAGGGCGCCAGCACTGCGGACCTGTACCTCAGCCCCGATTTGAAGCAGACCCTCGACGCTGCGCAAGCGGAAGCGACACAACTGGGCGACGACTTTGTCAGCACCGAGCACCTGCTGCTGGGGCTGTTGACCAAGGGCAGCTCGGCGCTTGAACGCGTGTTCAAACAGCACAACCTTCAGCGCGACACCCTGCTTCAAGCTCTTGGCCGACTGCGCGGCAACCAGCGTGTCACCGACGCCAACCCTGAGGACAAGTTTCAGGCGCTGGAAAAATACGGGCGCGACCTGACGGCCTTGGCCCAGCAGGGCAAGATCGACCCCATCATCGGGCGCGACGACGAGATTCGCCGGGTGATGCAAGTGCTCAGCCGCCGCACGAAGAACAACCCGGTGCTCATCGGCGAGCCGGGCGTCGGCAAGACAGCCATCGCCGAGGGGCTGGCCCGGCGCATTGTTAGCGGTGACGTGCCGGAGTCGCTCAATAACAAGACGCTCGTCGCGATGGATCTGAGCGCGATGATCGCCGGCGCGAAGTACCGCGGCGAATTCGAGGATCGCCTCAAGGCATTCATTAAGGAGATCACTGCCAGCGACGGACAGATTATTTTATTCATCGACGAACTGCACACGCTCGTTGGCGCCGGGGCTGCCGAGGGTGCAACCGATGCGGCCAACATGCTCAAGCCGCAGCTCGCCCGGGGCGAACTACGCTGCGTAGGGGCTACCACGCTCGACGAATACCGCAAACACATCGAGAAGGACCCCGCCCTCGAGCGCCGTTTTCAGCCGGTTAAGGTGGACGAGCCAAGCGTCGAGGCCTCCATTGCAATTCTGCGCGGGCTTAAGGAGCGGTACGAGGTGCACCACGGCATCCGCATCCAAGACACCGCGCTCGTCTCGGCCGCAACCCTGTCCGACCGCTACATCACGGACCGGTTTTTGCCGGACAAGGCAATCGACCTTATCGACGAGGCGGCGTCTCGTCTCCGGATGGAACTCGACTCGATGCCGACTGAGATCGACCAGCTCGAGCGGCAAATCATGCAGCTCGAGATCGAGCGCACGGCATTGAAAAAGGAGAAGGACGCCGCCAGCCGGGAACGCTTGACCAAACTGGAGGAAAGCTTGGCCAACCTGAAGGAGAAGTCCGGTGAGTTGAAGGCGCGTTGGCAGGACGAGAAGGCAGCCATCGACGCCGCCAGCATCGTCAACAGCCAGCTCGAGGAGGTGCACCGAGCGCAGGAGCAGGCCGAGCGCGACGGCGACCTGAACCAGGCGGCGCAAATCCGCTACGAGACCATCCCCGGCCTTGAGCAAAAGCTGGCCGACATGCAGGCGTCGCTGAAGCAGTCCGGCGAAGCCAAGCGGCTGTTGCAGGAGGAAGTCACTGACGAAAATGTCGCCGAGATTGTAGCCGCGTGGACCGGCATCCCGGTGGCCAAGATGCTCGAGGGCGAGCGCCAAAAACTCGTCCAGATGGAGGCGCGCATCGGCGAGCGGGTCATCGGCCAAACCGAGGCCATTCACGCCGTGGCCGACGCGGTGCGCCGCACCCGAAGCGGGCTGCAGGATCCAAACCGGCCGATCGGCTCGTTCATTTTCATGGGGCCGACCGGCGTCGGCAAAACCGAGCTAGCCCGCGCGCTGGCCGAGTTCCTGTTCGACGACGAGTCGGCGATGGTGCGCATCGACATGAGCGAGTACATGGAGAAACACACCGTCGCTCGTCTTATCGGCGCGCCTCCGGGCTATGTCGGCCACGAAGAGGGCGGCCAACTCAGCGAGGCCGTCCGCCGCAAACCGTACAGTGTGGTGCTATTCGACGAGATTGAGAAGGCACACCCCGACGTGTTCAACGTCTTTCTGCAGGTACTCGACGACGGACGGCTCACCGACGGCCAGGGCCGCACGGTCGATTTCCGCAACGCCATCGTGATCATGACCAGCAACATCGGCTCGCACATCATCCAGAAACATTTCCTCGACGGCAAAACGAGCGGCACCGACCGACTCGACATGGAGCAAAAGGTCGAGGCCGAGCTGAAGGCGCACTTCCGGCCGGAGTTCCTCAACCGGATCGACGATACGATCGTGTTTCAGAGCCTCAACGAGGAGCAGCTCACAGTCATCATTGACATCCAGTTGCGCAACGTGACCGAGCGGCTTGAGGCGCAGCAGTTATCGCTCGAGGTCAGCGGCGAGGCCAGGCAGCACCTCGCCAAGGAGGGCTACGATCCGCAGTTCGGGGCACGGCCGCTCAAGCGCACCATCCAGGAGCAGTTGCTCAACCCGCTTGCCAAACGGTTACTCGACGGCGAATTTAAGCCGGGCGACCAAATCCGCGTGCACTTGGCCAACGGCGAATTAGCCTTCCAAGCGTAAATCCGCACTTAGAGGTTCCGCTTGGCCAAAGAGCGGGTGGAACCGATGTGACACCGGATGAAGGAGTCGAGAAAACCGGCCAAGTGGCGAAGCTGTGCCGCGCTTGGGCATAGCTTGGCCAAGTCGGCCCAGTCATCCGTGGACATTCTCGCGGCGACCGCGCGTGTGCCGGCGTCGAGCTTGGCCTTGGCCCAGTCCGGTGACTGCCCTTGGCTTGCGAGGAACTTCACCTCGAAGACGCTGAGCCAAAACTCCCCTGCTCCGCCGCCGTCGAGCCGGCGCACCAGTTCCAGCATCAGGTCGAACTCGGCCAGGAGTGGTGTTTGCTCCTCAGTCGCGCGGTTCAGGAGCTTTGCCGCACGGGCGAGGCAGTCGAGCAGGTCCACGTCGGTGCGTAGGTGGGGGAAAGTGTCCAGCAATGCAACTTCGCAGAGCGTGTGTAGGTCCGAACGGCGGCTGCGACGGAAGCTGAATTCCGCGAGGTGAAACAGATCCAGCTTACCTCGAAACGGCGACTTGGGCCGGCGCGCGCCCTTGACCACAGTGCCAATGCGGCCAGCCTCGGGACTGAGCCAATGGACAATGAGGCTCGTTTCCGTCAGTGGAAAAACACGCAGGACCAGTCCGCTGGCGCGCTCATCCATCGGAGAGCATCCTCGCCGCCTCGGCCTTGAATGCCGCCTGCACGCCGCTCGCGTTTTCCGGCGGCACCGCGCCCAGACTGACGATGTACTTGATGCCGTCGGCGACCGACATGTCGAGCTTGACCACCTTGCTCTCCGGCAGCACGAGCAGGAAACCGGTGGTCGGGTTTGGCGTGGTGGGCACAAAGATGCTGATAATGCTCTCGCCCTCGTCGGTTTTCACCTGCTCGGCCGTGACGAAGCCAACCGAGTTGAGCCCCTTGCGTGGGAACTCAACCATCACCACCTGCTGAAAGTTGGATTTATTCTCGGAGGTGAACGCCTGGTTGACCTGCTTGACCGTGCCGTAGATTTTCCCGAGCAGTGGCACGTTGAGCAGGATGTAATCCATGAGCTGAACCAGTTTTTTGCCGACGTAATAACGCGTCAAAAAACCGAGCAGACCGGTGAGGACAACGGCCTCAAGGATGGCCACCACTTTCCAGCCGAAGTAAAGATCCGAGCCGGGCTTGCCATCCTTCCAGATCTCCAGGCCGGGAATGGACCGGAACGGGTAGAGCAGGATATCGGAAACAGCGACCGCCTGGTTGAACAGCCAAAGCGCCACGCCGATCGAAATGATCACCGGCAACACCACGGCCAGGCCGGTGAAAAAGTTCCGGCGTGTCCTCCCCAGCAACGTGACCCGCTTGCTCATCTGCCAACCACCCTACCCCGCTTGGCCAAGCGGCTCAAGGGAAAGCACTCCACCGCCGCGCGCGCCAGCCGCTCCTCCTCCCGCTTCATCCTCTTTCGGCAGATCGCATCGCGGTCGTCGTACCCGCGCAAATGCAGGACGCCGTGGATCAGGTAACGCACCACTTCCTCCGGCCACGTGGCGCCATGTTCCCGCGCGAACGCCTCCGCGACAACCGGGCAGATGAAAATATCGCCAAGCAGTGGCCCTGACCGCGGCGCGCCGCCTGCTTGACTGCCAAAATCGAGCGTGATCACGTCCGTCGGCCCCTCGTGCCGGAGGTGTTCCCAATTGGCCCGAGCCATCTCCACCTCATCAAGGAGGAACACCCCGAGTGCGTGCGCGTCCGGGTCCACCGGGCGGCCCGGCTCGGTCTCAGCCAGCGCCCATTTGGCCAAGCGGCGTAGCAGCCAAGCATCCACAGGGTGGCTCGCTTGACGGCTGCGGACGGTGAGGGACATCGGCGGGTCGCTTGGCCAAGTGCGGCATCAGCCCCCGCCATTGCGGTGATCGTCGTACGCCTGCACGATCCGCTGGACGAGCGGATGCCGCACGACGTCCCGCTTGTCGAGTTCGCACAGGGCGATGCCCTCGACCTTGGCGAGGGCCTGTTTCGCCTCGATGATGCCGGAGGTTTTGCTCGACGGCAGGTCAATCTGCGTCGGGTCGCCGGTGATGACCGCCTTTGAGTTGAATCCAAGCCGCGTTAGGAACATCAGCATCTGCTCGGCAGTTGAGTTTTGCGCCTCGTCCAGGATGATGAAGGCGTTGTTGAGCGTGCGGCCCCGCATATAGGCCAACGGCGCGATCTCGACGATGCCGCGTTCCATCTGTTTCTGCACCTCCTCCATCGGCAGCAAATCCTGCAATGCGTCATGCAGCGGCCGCAAGTACGGCGCCAGTTTTTCGTACAGGTCGCCCGGGAGGAAGCCCAATGCCTCGCCGGCCTCGACCGCCGGCCGCGTGAGGATAATCCGCGACACCTTCTCCTCCTTCAACGCAATGACCGCCATCGTCATTGCCAGAAATGTCTTGCCGGTGCCAGCCGGCCCGATGCCGAAGGTGATGTCGTGATCCCGAATCACCTCGAGGTAGCGCTTTTGACCAAGAGTCTTCGGGTTGACCGACGGCTTTCGCGGGGAAGTCTGGAGCGTCACCGAGTACAGCCCGTTCAGCGCTTCCGGCCCGTCGCTTGCAACGGTATTCAGCGCATAGGCAAAATCCCGGTTGCGAATCGCCACCCCGGCCTTGACCGCGCCCTCTAAAGACTGAAACAGCCCGGTCGCCGTTGCCACATCGTCCTCGTCACCATCAAGTTTAATCCAACCGTCGCGGCTGGTTGCCTTGACACCGAGACTTGCCTCAAGCATCTGGAGGTTTTTCGGGTTGTTGTTGAAAAGCTGCTGGGCAATCCGCGCGTTGTCGTAATGCAGCGTCGAGGTCATTTCGTCAGAGCGAACAAATCAGGATCGTGAGCATGAGTCAAACCAAGTGTTTAAAGCGTTCGTCTTCGGCCAGCCGGGCGACGATTTGCTTGATCTTCTGCGACTCGATTTTTTGGGCAACCAGCATGGCGTCGTCAGTCTGCACGACGATCGTGTCGCAAACGCCCACCAACGCAATTGGCGTGCGGCGGCGCGTCCGCGCATCGAACACGACATTGTCCGCCGAGTCGAACTGCACGAGGTCGCCGACGGCGCAGTTGCCGACGGCGTCCGGCTTGAGATGCCGCGCCAGCGCCGGCCATGAACCGAGGTCGTCCCAGCTGAAGTCGCCATCCGCACAGACGATGTTTTTCGCGTTCTCCATGATGGCGTAGTCGACGGAAATCTTTTTTAGCTTGGGATAGTCCATCACCAAGGCGGCATTGAGCTTGGCGAAGCCACGGATGCCCCGCCATTTTTCGGCGGCAGCGAACAGCTTGGGCTGCAGTCGCTGCAACTCGCCGGCGATGGTCTCGTATGACCAGATGAACATCCCAGCGTTCCATCTGTATTGGCCGCTCTTCAGGTAGCGCTTGGCCGTGGCAAGGTTCGGTTTCTCCACGAATTTTTTTGCGTTAAAAAATGCGGACTTGAGCGACTTGGTCGAAGCGTTGGCCAGTTTGCCGCCGACTTGGATGTAACCGTAGCCGGTGGCCGGCTCGTGCGGCTGGATGCCGATGGTGACCAACGCCGGTTCGCGCTTGGCCAAGCGCATCGAGTCGATCAGTACGCGGCGAAATCTGGCCTCGTCCGGGATGACATGGTCGGCTGGCAGCACGGCCATCACACCGTTTTCGGATCGGGCACCGACCAACGCTGCACCCAACGCGACGGCGGCGCAGGTGTCGCGTCCGCACGGCTCGCCGATGATGTTGCACTTGGGCAACTCCGGCAATTGCCGGCGCACGGCGGCGGCCTGCACGGCGTTGGTGATGATGAAAATGTTCTCGAGCGGCGCGACCGGCTTCACGCGGTC
>JASMKO010000114.1 GCA_030749225.1 Verrucomicrobiota bacterium | reverse complement strand
TAGTTGATCCAGCCATGGCTCGGGGCCTCATCGCCGCCGACGGTGCTGGTCATTACTCGACCCTGATAGGCCGGCACCACCGCCACCTTCGGTTGGCCCTCGCCCTGGCCAAGCGTGATGACCTCGACATGTTTTTGGAGGAAGGCGACGTCTTCGGAGAATGTCATTTCTTTCTTGGATGAACCGCCCCTGGCAAAGCGCTTGGTCGAACCGGTGCTGTTGCAACCCGTCTGGCCAAGAGCAACCGCCACAGCGGCTACCAGCGGCATTATGATCCGTTTTTTCATGGGACGCAGCGCGTGCTCAGCGCCGGGGCGGATCCGGGGTGGATACCGGCTCCGGCGGCTTGATGTTGGGAATCGGCCGGAGCTTGTCGCCGGGCAGAGTGATCGGCTCCGGCTGTTTACCGTCCTTTTTGGCGGAAGGGAGATCGTCCTGCCGCGTGAGCTTGAAGCCGCCCACGACGATGATCTCCCCGCCCTTGAAATCGAGCCGGGGGCGGGTCGCGGCGATGAGGTAGTGCCGGCGTACCTTGAGCTGTCCGTCGGGGTCGATCACAGAGTAGTTGTATTCCCTACCGCCGGATTGACAAAGGACGTGCAGGTTGCCCCTCGGGTCGACCTGGGCCTTGGGTAGGTTGAACGACACCATGGCACAGACCGGCATGACCCGGTGCACCCGCCCGCCGGGGCCGTCGTCCACTCGAGCGTAGAGGCTCATCGCCTTGAGGTGCTTGGCCTGCTGAAGGACATAGCGCCGAATCTGCCTCGGCTGACCGGGCGAATCGCCCTTCCTGAGCGGCAGCCCGAACGCCTGCTCCCACAAGACGGTGCCATTGGTGACGTCGAACTTGACCGGCTTGGCATCGAATTGTTTGCCCCATTGGCGGATGGCAACCCTGGCGGTCAAGGTGTAGCGGCCGGCCTGCTCCAGTGCATAGTACGGAGCGATGTCCATCTCCTTTGTGGCGCGGATGGAGGACTCGACGGTGAAGCGCCCCTTCACCGGCGGCGGGTCGGCGATGGGGGTGATCTCCTCCCCGGTTTCAGTCTGGATGTTTAGCTGCAGCCAATGGTCGTCCTCGCCGAACACCAGCGTTTGGCCAGAAAAATTGACGATCTTGAGCTGGATCGGCATCGATTCGCGCGGCAGGAACCGTTTCTTTCCCATTTCGATGGTCATCTTCACCTGCGCCTGCAGGCCAGCGGTAAACATAGCGAGCAGCAGGCTGACGGCGGCGGCGAGCCATCGGGCGACAAACGGTTTTTTGGGGTGGATCAGGGTCATCTCTGAAAGCCCGACGCTTGGCCTTGCGAAATTGATCAAAAAGAAAACTGCCGGACGTGGGACTTGCGCTTGAGCCGGTCGTACCACTTGTCCTCGCGGGCCTGTTGTTCGGCCTCAATTAGGGTTTGCTCAATCTGGTCGCGCACTTCGGTCAGGCCCCGGAGCTTGGCCTGGCTTACTTCTTCACAGCGCAACAGGTAACACCCATGCGGCAATTCCACGACGGGGCTAAACTGGCCTTGGCCAAGCGCGAAAGCCGCCTGATCCAGCTCCGAGGCCAGATCGCCCCGCTTGACCCAGTCCGGCTTAAGCCCTCTCGATGCCTGGTTTTGGTCAGAGTAAACCGAGGCAATCCCGGCGAAGGATTCGCCTGAGAGGAGGATCGTGTGGATCTCGTCTGCCAGCTTGCGGGTACTCTTCGCGCCGCCGTGCTTTTTGGCATCGAGAAAAATGACCCGAAGCCGGATCTCGATCCCAGTGCGAAACGCATCCTTGTTGGCCACGTAATGTTTCTCGATCTGCCGGGGTGAAATGACGATGTTGGCCTTGGAGACAAACTGGTTGATCATGACCATCTGTATGATCATCTCCCGCTGAAGCCGGGCGAACTCCTCGTAGGTCATATTGCTAACTTGAAGGGACTTGATGAGCGTCGCCCGATTGCCGTACTCAGCGCGGATATCCTCCTTGATGCGCTGATCAATAATCGACTCGGGCAGCTTGAAGCCCTTTTCCTGATACTCGAGCAACATCAGTTCGCGGCGGATCAACCTCTCGAGCGTCTCCGCCTGTAACTGCGTGTATTTCTGGCCGTAGACCTGCGGCTGCCGAGCGTACTCGCGGCGCAGGTGCTCCTCCTCTTTCCTCATTGCAAGGTCCACCATATGGCGAGTGATGATCTTGTCGTTAACCTCGGCGACAATACTGTTGCGGTGGGCGGACGTAGACTGGCCCAAAGAGGCGTGCGCGAGCAGCACGGCGGCACAGGCAACAGGGAACCAGCTCAGAAAGCTTTTCATCGGCGACACGGATGCTAGGCCCGCCGAGCGGGGCGGGTCAAGCGGCGTCAACGCCCCCGCGCCGATTCCGCCAGCGCCGCCTTCATGGCTTCCTCGAAAAAGAACACCTCCCCGCCAAACGCTGGTCGCAGATCCGACAACCAGGTGGCCTTGGGATCGTACTTGGCGAAAAAGAGCCGGTTGGCCCAGGCAGGATCACGGCCCTGCAGGAATTTCAGCACGAATACCTTCTCCCCACCCACCTCGGTGATGCCGTCCACCATCACCTTGCCGGGCGAAGCCGACATCGACGGCCCCCGCACGGTGCGGCACAGGCCGGCCACCTGGCTGTATGCCTCGGTAAACACTTTGTACGCCCGGGCCAGCGGCACCTCGAAATAGGCCTTCGCCCCGGTGTCACGTTCGACAAACATGTAGTATGGCACCATGCCGAGCCGCACTTGCCGCCGCCACAGCTGCGCCCAGACGTTGGCGTTGTCGTTGACCTTCCTGATGAGCGGTGCCTGGCAGCGGATCATTGCGCCGGCGTCGAGTACACGCTCGACCGCCCGCTTGGCTACCTCCGGCTCCAACTCCCGCGAGTGGCTTGAGTGTGCCATCAACGCGAAATGTTTGCCAGCCACCTTGACCTCCTCAATCAGCCGCAGGAAGTCGTCGGCATCCTCCCCCTCGGTGAAGCGGTACGGCCAGTAGGCGAGCGCCTTGGTGCCTATGCGGATGCTGTGCAGATTTGGTAGCCTGGCCGCCAGCAACGGCTCTATGTAGCGGCGCAGCACCGGAGTCTTCATCACCATAGGATCGCCGCCGGTGATCAACACGCTGCTCACCTGCGGATTGTCGCGAACGTAGTTCACTAGTTGATCCGCCTCACGGCTGGCGAATTTCAGGTCGGCGTCGCCGATGAACTGTGCCCAACGGAAACAGTAGCTGCAGTAGGCGTGACAGGTCTGCCCCTGCGTCGGAAAGAACAGCACCGTCTCCTGGTACTTATGCTGCATGCCGACGATCGTCTCGCCATCTAGCCGCGGGACGTTCAGTTCTATCTGCCCGGCCGGATGCGGGTTGAGTTTGCCGCGAATCTCATCGGCGGCGAGTTTGATCTCCGGCTCGGAAGCACCCTTGGTCACCAGATCGCGCATCCGCCGGAAATCGTCCACCTCGAGCATGCCGCGCTGAGGAAAGGTCAGTTGAAAGATCGGGTCGTTAGGCACGCTGTCTGGATCGATCAGGTGATCGATCACATAGTCGTTGACGCGAAACGGCAGCACTGCGGACACCGCCCGCATGTCGGTCAACTGGTCTTTGGTGAGCCGTAGTTTCTCCGCGATCCGAGGCATATCCCTCTGGGTGTTTGCTCTAAAAGTCATCATCATGGTTTGCCGACCTGCCACCCCGCCGGGGGTCGCTTTGGCCAAGGTTGCTATCCGTCTGGCTACTTATCATAACAGAATCCAGCATGATGGAAAGGCTATTTTTTGTTCCATTTTTGGCGGAAAAGCACTTGGCCAAGCGCGGCTTTGACCTTGCACCAGTTCATTCCAGCGGTAGATTTCCGGGCCGTTCACAGGATGAAAATAAGACTGCTGACACTAATGTGCCTCGCCGCCGCCATTGCCGCGCCTGCGAGTTCAAACCTGGCCAAGGCCGGCGACGGCCCGATCCGCGTTTTGTTCCTCGGCCACGAGAGCGAACATCACAACTCCAACCTCTACTACCCGATGCTCTCCCGCGCGCTCGGGCGGGATGCGATCTACTTCGACTACATCACCTCGGTCGAGGAGGCGCTTGGCGATGCCGACACCCTCGGCAAGTTCGACGCCCTGCTGCTCTACGCCAACCACGGCCGTATCGAACCGCACCAATGGAAGAACCTGAAGAAATACGTCGAGGGAGGCGGCGGTTTTGTGCCGGTGCACTGCGCGAGTTGGTGTTTCGGCAACGAGCCCGGGTTCGACAAGCTCGTCGGTGGACGATTCAAGAGCCACCAGGGCGCGGAGTTCGCGGCCAGGGTCGTCAAGCCGGATCATCCCGCGATGAAGGATGTCAAGGAATTCACCGCCTGGGACGAGACCTATTTTCACAGCAACCACAACACGGAAAACCGAACGGTGTTGATGGTGCGCAAGGCAATGCCGGGCGATCCTCACACCAAGCCGGAGCCGTGGACGTGGGTTCGAACGCAGGGCAAGGGCCGCGTGTTTTACACCGCCTCCGGCCACGACCAACGCGTCTGGAGCCACAGCGATTTTCATCAACTCATTAAAAGCGGCATCCTGTGGGCCGTTGGTGACAAGGCGCTAAAACATTACGACAACTTCATCGCCAACCGGACGCCGCTCAAGTACGAGAAGCGCGGCAACATCCCGAACTACGAACGCCGCTCCGAGCCACTCCAGTATCAACTGCCACTCTCGCCCGAGGACAGCATGAAGTACACGCAGGTGCCGATCGGTTTCCGGATGGAGCTGTTCGCCGCCGAGCCGGATATCACCAACCCAATCTACATGGCATGGGACGAGCGCAGCCGCCTCTGGGTAGTCGAGACGGTGGATTACCCGAACGAGTTCAAGGACGGTCGAAAAGGCAACGACAGTATCAAGATTTGTGAGGACACCAACGGCGACGGCAAAGCGGACAAGTTCACCGTGTTCGCCGAGGGCTTCAACATCCCGACGTCGATGACGTTCGCCCGCGGCGGGGTTATCCTCGCGCATGCGCCGGAGTTTTATTTCCTCAAGGACACGGACGGCGACGACAAGGCGGACATCCGCGAAGTAATGTTCAACGGCTGGGGCGTGGGCGACACGCACGCCGGCCCGAGCAACCTGCGCTACGGTTTTGACAACTGGATCTATGGCACGGTCGGCTACGCCCGTTTCAACGGATCGCTCGGCGGCAAACAGCATAACTTCGGCATGGGTGTGTTCAGGTTCAAGTCGGACTCCTCCGAAATCGAGTTTTTGCACCAGTTCAACAATAATACCTGGGGCCTTGGCTTTAACGCAGCCGGTGATGTCTTCGGTTCCACGGCCAATAACAACCCAACCTTCTTCGGCGGCATACCAGCAACGGTGTTCGATGAAGAACGTAAGATGAGCGCCAAGATGATCGCCGACTCACGGACGTTTCATCCGATCACCCCGAATATCCGGCAGGTGGACGCATTCAACGCCTACACCGCCGGCTGCGGCCATGCCTTTGCCACCTCGGCTGCGTTCCCGGAAAAATACCGCAACCGCACCGCCTTCGTCTGCGCCCCGACCGGCAACCTGCTCGGCACATACCACATAACCCAGAAGGGCGCCGGCTACACCGCGAAAAACGGGTTCAGCTTTGTCGCCAGTGCGGATGAATGGTTCTCTCCGATCGTCGCCGAGGTCGGCCCGGACGGCCACCTATGGATTGCCGACTGGTACAATTTCATCATTCAGCACAACCCCACCCCGAGTGTCGGACGCGGTGGCTACGCGGCAAGAAACGGCCGGGGCAACGCCCACATCAACCCAAACCGCGACCGGCAGCACGGCCGCATCTATCGCGTGATCTGGGAGGGTGCACCGAAGTCGAAGATTAATTCGTTAGCCAAAGCCGCCCCCCACAAGCTTCTGAAGGCACTCGACAGCGACAATCTGTTCTGGCGACAAACCGCCCAACGATTGATCGTTGACGGCAAAAACAAAAAAAACGTCAAGGCACTCCAAAAACGGGTTCTTGGCCAAGGGGCCGGTGCCATCCATGCCCTATGGGCGCTCGATGGCCTTGGTGAACTCGACGAGGAAACCAAGCGCGCCGCACTCATAAGCCCGGATGCCAATGTGAAACGCAACGCCGTCCGCACGCTTGGCCAAACGAAGGACGACGAGCAACTGCTCTTCGACAGCGCCACGCTGGCCGACAAGAATCTGCATGTGCGCCTGGCCGCCATCATCAAGCTCGCCCAATTCCCCGAGTCAGACACCCACAAGCGGGCCGCCGGGGTATTGGCCAAGGACAAGACCAACGCCGAGGACGAGTGGCTCAAACTCGCCCTGCAGGCCGCCGGTGCCGAGGAGACCAACATCATCGGATACGAGCGCGGCTCGAACCTGCTGGCCAACGCATCGTTCGAGACCAACAACGGCAAGCTGCCGGCCGGCTGGAAAGTACGCACCTACAGCGCCAAGGGGCCGGACGTCGAGCATGCCATCGAATCCCGCGCCAGTCACATCAAGACCGGCAAGGCCTCGGTGAAAATCCGCTCCGGCAGCGGACACGACACCAGCATCTACACCAACGTGAAACTCAACTCCGGCACCACTTACGCGCTCAGCGCCTGGATAAAGACCGAGGGCGTCAACGGCGGGCACGGTGCCTTGCTTAACGTCCACGAACTCCAGCACAAGGGCAAAACCACCGCCGTCAAGGGAAACAGCGACTGGAAAAAAGTGGAACTGGTCTTCGAGAGCACCCAGTCCGGCAACCTCACGCTCAATTGCCTCTTCGGCGGTTGGGGACAAGCCACGGGCATCGCGTGGTACGACGACATTTCCCTGCAGGAAGTAAAGCCGATCTACAAGAAAACCGACGATCAAAAGGAAATTAAGGGACTGGCTGACCGAGGGCAGGACATCTTTCACAAACACGCCGTCGCCTCCTGCGTCCGCTGCCACAAGGTCGGCAATAAGGGAGGGGTTATCGGCCCTGCGCTCGACGGCATCGCCAACCGCAAAGATCGCGCCTATCTCTACGAGAGCCTAGTCGACCCGACCGCCACACTGGCGGAAGGCTTCGACAAACTCGGTGCCAGCCCAATGCCGCCGATGAATCTGCTGCTCAACGATCAGCAACTCGCCGACGTCATGGCCTATCTCTCGACGTTGAAGTGAGACGCAAGACATCCATCAAGCAATTACGTCCCGGATCACCCGGCCGTGGACGTCGGTGAGGCGCAGGTCACGGCCACCGTGGCGGTAAGTCAACTCCTCGTGATCCATGCCCATCAAGTGCAGCACCGTCGCCCAAAGGTCATAGATGTCGCACTTGTTCTCGGTGACATGG
>JASMKO010000113.1 GCA_030749225.1 Verrucomicrobiota bacterium | reverse complement strand
CTCCCGCCGACGAGGGCGTGGCCAAGAGTATAAAGCTGTTTCGCAGCGTGTTTAGCTAAGCCGGACCAGATGCGGAAAAGGGCTTTTTTCCCGGTTTACTCCGAGAGCGGTCGCTGGTAGAACTCCCCGCCCGTTTGAATTGTTTCAACACCCGCAGCGTCTGCTCCAAGCGACGCAGGGGAGGGCAAATGACCTCACTCAACGGAAAACAAAAATGGAACACTTTGGAATGATGAACCGACAAAACCGAATCAAACAGATGAGGCAGCTTGGCTTGGCGCTTGCGCTTGCGCTTGGCTTGGGTGCGGCCACTCCCGGCCAGGCGCTGGAGTTGAACAAGGGCGACCATGTCGTTCTCATCGGCAACGCGCTGGCCGAGCGGATGCAACACCACGGCTGGCTCGAGAGCTACGCGCAAGCCGCCATGCCGGACAAGGAACTGGTATTCCGCAACCACGGCTTCGGTGGCGACAAGGTGAACAACCGTCCACGCAACAACGGCTTCCCGAGCGCCGACGCCTACCTTGAGATTTCTCAGGCCGATGTGATCCTCGCGTTCTGGGGCTACAACGAGTCGTTCGACGACAGCCCGGACGCCTACCGTGCCGACTTGGCCAAGTGGGTCGACGAGACTCAGGGCAAGAAATACAACGGCGAAAGCGCCCCGCGCATCGTGCTGTTCTCGCCGATCGCCCACGAGAACCTGGGTCAGGCAAACCTGCCTGACGGCTCCGCCAACAACGAGCGCCTGGCCAAGTACACCGAGGCCACCCGCCAGGTGGCCAACGAGAAGGGCGTCGAGTTTGTTGACTTGTTTGGGCAGTCACAAAAAATATACGCGAGAAGCAAGACGCCTCTGACTATCAATGGCATTCACCTGACGAGCGCGGGTAACCAGCAACTTGCGCGCGGCATCCACAAGAGCCTGTTTGGCAAGGCGCCCAAGGTTCGCACTCGCAAGCTGGCTCGGATCCGGGCCGCTGTGCTGGACAAAAACTGGCATTGGTACAACCGCTACCGTGCCACCGACGGCAACGACGTCTGGGGCGGTCGCTCCGGCTTGGCTTTTGTGAACAAGCAGACCAACCGCGTCGTATTGCAGCACGAGCTGAAGATGATCGACGTGATGACCGCCAACCGCGACAAGGTCATCCACGCCGCTGCCAACGGAAAAACCGTTCAGGCGGATGACAGCAACGTGCCGCCGCCGGTCAAGGTGATCTCCAACGTTGGCGGTGGCTCGCCGAGCAGCAATGCCAACAAGGAAGGCACGGTTAAATATGCCACGCCGGAGGAGACGCTGGCCAAGCTCAAGCTTGCGCCTAACATGAAGGCCAATGTCTTCGCCTCGGAGGAGATGTTCGACAACATGATCAACCCGGTGCAGATGGGCGTCGATACCAAGGGCCGGCTCTGGGCGGCCGTCTGGCCGACCTATCCCAAGTGGGAGCCGATCAAGAACGGCGCCAACAAGAAGATGCAGGACGCGCTCGTCATTCTGCCGGATGAAAACCGCGACGGCGTGGCCGACAAGATGATCACCTTCGCCCGCGTGCACAACCCGACCGGGTTCGAGTTCTGGAATGGGGGTGTGATCGTGGCGAGCTGCCCGGACCTGATTTATTTCAAAGACACCGACGGTGACGACAAGGCCGACGTGAAGGAGCGGATGCTTCACGGCCTCGACTCGGCCGACACGCACCACGCTGCTAACAATATCGTTTATGGGCCAGGCGGTTATATTTACTACCAACGAGGCGTGTTCCATGTCAGCAATGTAGAAACCCCATGGCAAGGCCCACAGCGTGACACTGCGTCGGCGATGTATCGTTTCAATCCGCGTACGTTCAGGTTCTCTCATCATGCTAACAATAGCCCAAACCCGCACGGCATCAGCTTTGATTACTGGGGCTACCATTACGCGACGGACGGCACCGGTGGCCGTGCCTATCAGGTGCGTCCCGACGGCAAAGGGAAATTCAAGATGCAGGAACTGCTGAAAAAAACCGTTCGACCAGTCTGCTCCAGTGGTATTCTCTCTAGCGACCATTTTCCGGAGGAAAACAACGGCAATTTCCTGATTTGCAATGCCATCGGTTTTCTTGGAATCAAGCAGTACACGCTTGAATACGATGATGAGGGGGATGTCTGGGGCACAGAGACCAAGGACTTGCTCGTTTCAGCTGATCGCAACTTGCGACCGACCGACTTCGAAATTGGCGATGACGGCGCGCTATATGTTTCCGACTGGCAGAATGTCATCGTTGGCCATATGCAGCACAACGTCCGAGATCCAAACCGAAACAAGACTCATGGCCGTATCTACCGTGTGACCTACGACGGAAGACCACTATCCAAGCACGTCAAGGTTGATGGCCAATCAATCAAAAAATTGCTCGATCTGCTGAAGCATCCAATCAACGGCATCCGGCACCGGGCTCGTGTCGAGTTGAGCGAACACCCGAGCGACAAGGTGCTGGCCGCTACGGACAAGTGGTTGAAGCAATTTGATCCCAAGGCCAAGGAGGACGCACATCATTTTCTCGAGGCGCTCTGGGTCTACCAGCGCAATGATACAAAGAACGAGGCGTTGCTGCAGCAGGTGCTCAACTCACCCGTCGAGCACGCCCGCATTTCAGCCAGGACTGTGAAGCAGTTCTGGGATCAAAATCTTTAGGCCAACCAGATGGAACAGACAGCAATAAACCGAAGCGGATACCGTCTCGAAAATCGCGGATTTTCACTCTCGCCCCGCCCTCTCCCTGAGAGAGAGGGTAGGGTGGGTGGGTCAGTCATGGAATGGGCTATGGGCCTGCTGCTCACCGCCGCCCTCGCTTGGCCAAGCGCGGGGAGTGCGTCGGAACTCGTCGCGCCCGGGGCCAAACCGGTCAAGCTGGCAGGCGGTTTCAAATTCACCGAGGGACCGGCCGTGGCGGCCAACGGCGATGTCTACTTCACCGACATCCCGAACAACCGCATCCACAAATGGTCGGTCAGCGAAAAGAAACTTTCCACGTTTGCCGAGGAAACCAACGGGGCCAACGGCCTTTACTTCGCCGATGACGGCAGCCTCTATGCCTGCCAAGGCAATGCCAAGCGCGTGGTCGCCTACACGCCGGACGGCAGCGACACCAGCTCGCTGGCCAAGCGCTACGATGGCAAGAAGTTCAACAAGCCGAATGACCTTTGGATCGATGCCAAGGGCGGCGTTTATTTTTCCGACCCTAACTACGGCAATAAGGAACTGTCGCAGGACGGCATGCATGTTTACTACATCCAGCCGGGAGGCGGCGATGTGGTGCGCGTGGCGGATGGCTTCAAGACCCCCAACGGCCTGATCGGTACACCCGATGGATCCACGCTCTACATCGCCGACATTGGCGACGGCAAAATCTACCGCTATGCCATCCAGGAGGATGGCACGCTCAAGGACAGGAAGCTGTTTTGTGAAAGCGGCTCCGACGGCATGACGCTCGACCAGCACGGCAACGTCTATCTTACCTCCGGCAGCGTGAAAGTGTTCAACCCGAAGGGCGAGTCGATCACCGATTTGAATTTCCCCGAGCGCCCAGCCAACGTCGTGTTCGGCGGCAAGGATTTGAAGACGCTCTACGTCACCGCGCGCACCGGCTTCTACTCGCTCGACATGGCGGTGAGCGGGGCCAAGCGGGAGGAGACAATTCGCATCACCATCGGCACCGTGCAGGACAAGATGATTTACGACAAAAAAGAGTTCAGTGTGGAGACCGGCCAGCGCGTGCAGTTGACATTCGTGAACAACGACTTCCCGCCGCACAACCTGCTGATTGTCAAGCCAGGCACTGCTGACGAGGTGGCCAAGGAGGCGATCCTGCTGGGCAATGACGGCTTCAAAAAGCAGTGGCGTCCCGACTCGCCGAACATCCTGTGGGGCTCGACGATGATTGACTACGAGGAGAAGTCGATCATCGTTTTCACCGCACCGGCGCCGGGAGATTACCCGTACGTCTGCACCTTCCCCGGCCACGCGCTGATGATGCGCGGCATGATGCACGTCCTGCCCAAGGGCGGCGCGAAGAAGCCGTAGCGCTTGGCCAAGCGCGGCCTATTCAACCATTACGGCGGTGCCGTAGGCCATCATCTCGGCTGCGCCGCCCATGATGACGGAGGTCTGGAACTGCAGCCCGATGACGGCGTTGGCGCCGAGTTCCTCCGCCTGCTCCACCATGCGGTCGAGCGCCTGCTCGCGGCTCTCGGCCAACAGCTTAGCGTACTCAGTCACCTCGCCACCGACTAGGTTGCGAAGGCCGGCCATGATGTCCCTGCCGACATGACGGGCGCGAATGGTATTACCGCGCGCAAGGCCAAGTGTGCGCACGACGTTTTTGCCCGGGATTCCCGGAGTAGTCACAACAATGATTTTGGATGGTTCGCTCATGGTGTTTAAATTTGGACATCCCGGTATTTGTCTATTCTAGCCGTCTTCAGGCGCTGGAACAGTACAGTGAAAAACAGGATACCGACCCCGCCGATCAGCGTCGGTATCCCGAACCGGATGAACAGAGGCACCTTGTTGTCCGCGTCGCCGGTCTCGACAAACTTGGCGTCGGTGATCAGCTCCCAACTGAGCCAAAACGAGCCGATGCCGTAAACAAGAATCAAGCCAGCGATGGCCAGCAGTTGGCCAAGGTTTGCCCCCAGCCCGGTTTTTGCTTTTTTCGTCATGTTGTCTTTCTCTGTTTTTGTCAGTTGATCAAACGCGAGAGTGCTTACACTTTCGCGGAGTTTTTTGAGTTGTTTGAGGGAAGCGGCGCATCGGTCGCAATCCTCCAGAATCAAGTCCACGCGCTGCCGGTCGGACTGGGTCAGTTCCCTGTCGAGGTAGCCGGAAATCAGTGGCTCGGTTTCCTGGCAGCTGTGTTTCATTGCAGGTATTTATTCATGCGCTGGCGTAATGCGTTCCGCGCGCGGTGCAACCGGCTCATCACCGTGCCGCTGGCCACACCAAGCACCTTGGCGATTTCCCCGTAGCTCAAGTCGTGGAAGTCACGCAGCAGGATGATTTCCCGCTGGGCCACCGGCAACGACTCGAGTTGGCATCGCAGGATCACGGTCAGCTCCCCGAGTTCGGCCGCGACGTCAGGCGGCTTCGTGCCCGCAGGCAGATTGGCAACGGCTTCGTCGTCATTGGGCCGACGGCGGCGCACGGCGTCCAACGCGCCATTTCTTACGACCTTCAGGAACCAGACACGCGCTGGACCCTTGTGCCGTCGATAGTGGCCGCTGTGAACGAGCTTGCACAGGGCGTCCTGCACCACGTCGGCGGCATCCTCATGGCGACCCAGCAACTGGATGGCCAGCGCGAAGCCCGAGTCGCTCAACGCCTCAAGCTCGTCGCAGGATGGAAAATGGCCGTCGGAGGTCATCTCACCGGCCAAGGGCCATTGCAGTTGGCTTGTCGCATTGGGCAGGCAGTTCACCACGTCAGGAGTACTACGCACAACGCCGCAGTTTATTCCAAGAATTGCCGCTTGGCCAAGCGCTTGGCCAAGCGGGTCAGGCGGGCTGGTAGATTCGGCGGATGAACGGCCGCTCGATGAAGAGGAAGAAGGCGTAGATGCTCAGGTGGCAGCCCAGTGCAAACCACAGCCCGAAAAGGGATTCGGTGTACAGCGGGGCGCAATACAGGTGCAGGTTGCCGACGCCGTACATTGGGTTGGCCAGCCACCGGTACGGGCCGCGAGCCGAGAACTCGCCGTGGGACTGCTCGAGGAACAGATCCCGAAAGTAGTAGGTGTCCACGCCGACAATCCAGGTGGCCCAGAACTTGACGCCAAATCCGACGACGGCGCACAGCCAAAACAGGCTCCACTGAAGCGGCGCGGCAATCTCGACGGTCTCCATGCCGTGCCAGGCCGCCGCCCCCACTCCGCAGCCGATGTTAAAAAACATCAACCCGCAAATCGTGTCATAAAGTCCAGACGCGGTTTCCCGGCCGAGCCGTTCGAGCATCAGCCTCTTGAGGCGTGTGCCCAGAATCAGACTGATGCCGCCGTAGTAAAACACCCACGAGACTATGGCGTACTCGACCAGCAACCCGGCCTGCTCTATCTGGTACACCAGCCAAACAGCGCCCATGAGCAATGGCACCCACGCGAAAAGAAAACGGCCCGCGTCCAGCCGGAGGCCGGACATCGCGAGGGCAATAT
>JASMKO010000112.1 GCA_030749225.1 Verrucomicrobiota bacterium | reverse complement strand
GGGTTCACCAAGAAACCCGAACGCAAGGCGAACTACCTCAAGTTCATGAAGGCACAGGCGCCGGACGTCGTCTCGTTGCAGGAATTGAACCACTACACCCCCGAGAAACTCGTCGCCGACGCCAAGGCGTGGGGTCATCCGCACAGCGTCCTGCTTAAGGAGAAGGGGTTTCCCACCGGGATCACCTCCAGCCGGCCGATCACCGGGGTGAAGCGCACGCTTGAGGGGTTTCACCACGGGCTGCTGCGCTGCCAGACTCATGGTATCCATGTTTACGCCATCCACCTGCACCCCGGAAACTGGGAGATTCGGCTGCGGGAGATCGACCTGCTGCTGAAGGACATCGCCACGCTGCCCCGGGAGGCGAAGGTGGCGTTGGCCGGGGATTTCAACACCTTTTCACTACACGACAAACCGGTCTACGACCGGAGCGAGGATATGATCCCGTTCTTCAAGCGACTGGATGTGCGGACGAAGGGCAAAAACCTTCGCGATGGCCAACTCGATTACCGGCACTTGAAACGGCTCGAGGACGCCGGGTTCGTGGATCTGATCCACACCAAGCGCGAGGCTTTCCTCGGCACGTTCCCCACCCCGTTGCGAAAGGATGAAGACATGGGTCCCGACCGGCGGTTGGACTACGTCTTCGCTTCGCCCAGCCTCGCGGCCTCCTGCCGTGCTGCAGCCTGCATCGTCAACGAGACGACTGGCCTTCTGTCAGACCATCAACCGGTCAGCGTAACATTCGAACTCGCCAACGAGTAGCCCCGCCAGTTACACCTCGAAGTCGGTTAAGATTTCCGTCTGCTCGCGGCTTCGCAGGACGCGGCCAAGCGGGGTGTCGCTGCCGTTGGCGAGGGAGTCTCGCAATGCCCCGGCTTTGCCTTCGCCGGAGGCGAGCACCCACACTTCGCGCGCGGCGGCCAAGGCGGGGTAGCCCAGCGTGATGCGGCGCGGCGGCGGTTTCGGCCCGGTCACCGCACGGTACACCGCCCGCGACTCGATCGCCTCGGTGTCGCCGGGGAACAGCGAGGCAACGTGGGCATCCTCGCCCATTCCGAGGAATACGAGATCGATCACCGGTTGGCCAAGCGCTTGGCCAACGGCAAACTGTTGCAACTCGTCGGTGGCCGCCTGCACCGCCTCGGCTTCGCTGCGCTCGGTCTGGACACGGTGCAGTTGGCCAGGTGGAATTTGCAGCGGCCGGAACAGGCCGTCGTCCGCAAGCTTGAAATTGCTCTCATCATCGCTCGCCGGAACAACGCGCTCATCGCCCCAAAAGAAATGGACGTTGTCGAACGCGCTTGGCTGCGCCAGTTTCACCACTGCCTCGTACAGCAATTTCGGGATTCGTCCGCCGGAGAGAGCAACTATGAACGGCTGGCCGGCATCGCGCTTGGCCAAGCGCTCAAGCCATTGCGTCGCAGCGTGTTCGGCAAGCGCCGCCTTGTCGGCAAAAACAGTGCAGCCGCTCATCACTTGGACGGTTTCGGGTTGTGCCACTTGTGGCCGTCCGGATTAAGCAGGTCGTCTGCCGCAACCGGCCCCCACGTTCCGGCGGCGTAGAATTCGCGGTTGGACAGCGAGGTGTCCCCCCACCCTTCGCGGATGTCGTCGACGATCTGCCATGCGGTCTCCACCTCGTCGCGGCGGATAAACAACGTTGCGTCGCCGGCCATCGCCTCGAGCAGCAGCCGCTCGTACGCCTCCGGCGTGTAGGCGCCAAACTCGGCGTCGTAACCGAAGTGCATCCGCACCGGCCGCGTCTCGATGCTGTTGCCCGGCACCTTGCCGTTGAAGCGCAGGAAAATGCCCTCGTCCGGCTGTAGGCGCATCGTGAGCGCGTTGGCGTGCAGGTCGAGATGCCCCTGCGCGGCGAACAGCACATTCGGCGTCGGTCGGAACTGGACGCGCACCTCGCTCGCCTGCAGCGGAAGATTCTTGCCGGTGCGCAGGTAAAAGGGCACGCCGCTCCAACGCCAGTTGTCGATGAACAGCTTGAGTGCCGTGTAGGTCTCGACGTTGGACTCGGGGCTTACGCGCTCCTCCTGCCGGTAGCCGTCGCGGTTGTCGCCGTTCACCGTGCCGGCGAAGTATTGGCCGCGGACAACGTTTCTCGCCACCGCCTCCGGCGTCATCGGGCGGATCGACTTGAGCAGCTTGACCTTCTCGTTGCGGATGTCCTCCGCAGCGAGCGACGGCGGCGGCTCCATCGCCACGAGCGAGAGGATCTGCAGCAGGTGGTTCTGCGTCATGTCGCGCAGCGTGCCGGCCTCCTCGAAATACCCGCCCCGGCCGCCGACACCAATGTCCTCGCTGACTGTGATCTGCACGTGCTCGATCGCCTCGCGGTTCCATAGCTGCTCAAAGATGGCGTTGGAGAAGCGGAACATCATGATGTTCTGCACCGTCTCCTTGCCGAGGTAATGGTCGATGCGGAAAATCTGTCGCTCGCGCGCGTGGCGCAGCAGGTGGTTGTTCAGCAGGTGCGCCGACTGGAGGTCGTGCCCGAACGGTTTCTCCACCACCACGCGCTGCCAATGCGTGTCCCCCTCCTCGATACGGTGCAGCAGGTCGGCGGCGTGCAGTTGATCGACCACCTCGCCGAACAGGCTGGGCGAGATCGCGAGATAAAAAACGAGGTTGCTGGAGAGGGACTCGTCGCCAAACCCGGCCAGGCGCTGGGCCAGACCGGTGTACGCGCCGGCATCGGTGAGGTCGCCGCGATGGTAGGAGAGATTGGTGGCAAAAGTGTCCCACTGGGCATCGTCCACCTCGCTGGAGCGGGAAAGCGTCTCGACCCCGGCACGCATCTCGGCGCGCCAGCTTTCGTCCGTCTTTTCACGGCGGGCCACACCGACCACGCGGAACGACCCCGGCATCTGGCTCTCGGTGTAGAGGTGATACAACGCCGGGATCAGCTTGCGCGCGGTCAGGTCGCCACTCGCGCCGAAGATGACGATGGTGCACGGCTCATCCGCCTTGCGCCCATCCTCCAAGCCGGGAATGGCAAAAGTTTTTGGAGAATCCACCATCGAAAAAGTCGGGTACAGTGCGGCGGGAAAAGTGGTGGCTGGACCCGGAATCGAACCGGGGACACACGGATTTTCAATCCGTTGCTCTACCAACTGAGCTATCCAGCCATCCCTCCGAAAAAAGGGAGGCGCATCCTACGCATCGCCCCCCACCCGCCTCAAGCACTTTCGCAAGACGCCCCGCTTGGCCAGGCGCTTGGCTGATAACCCGCCGGAGTGCACTTTTTCGCATCCGACTGTGCCATTCTGTGCCACGCGGACCAACGCACAAGAGGTGCCACGCCCCCAGACGGCGATACTCTCAGAAAATATTCCCCCCATACAACGCGAGCTGTTTTTTGGGATGGTAACCCGGGGGGCGTAACATTAACCGCAGCACGGCCCCGAAGAAGAAAATGCGCAACGGCCGGTTGTAACTTTTTTGTCGAAGTCCCGTAGTGATTAACACATGGAGATTCTTACGAAGTTTAGGCTCATTGGGTTGGCGCTTCTGGGTTGTGTTTTCGTGTCGGTACCATTCGCACTGGTTGCCGAGGAGGAGGAAAAGCCCAGTCGCCGCGAGCGTCTAATGCAGCGCTTTGACAAAAACAAGGACGGCAAACTGGATGAGGCCGAGCGGGAATCGATCCGAAAGTTGCTTAGCCGCTCCCGGCGATCTGTAGACGAAGACGTTGCCAAGCGCGACGACAAGATTCATATCCCAAAAGATTATGATTCCAAGAAGAAGTACCCATTCATTCTGACACTGCATGGCTACACTAGCAGCGGTCATGGCCAGTTGCGCTTCTTCCCTTTGGAAAAGTTGGCCGAGAAATACGATTTTATCTACTGCGCCCCTGATGGAATTGACCGCAGTTGGAACGCCACTGATGCCTGTTGCGATTGGAGGGGAAGCGTGGACGATTCCAAGTATCTCCGAAACCTGATCCTCAAGGCGATGAAGAAATACAACATCGACAAAAAGCGCGTGTATGTCACTGGCCTATCCAATGGTGGATTCATGAGTTACCGCATGGCGCACGACCATTCCGATCTGATTACTGCGATCGTCCCGTTCGCCGGTGTTGGCTTTGATCGATGGCCAAGCAATCCCAAGAACCCGGTTAGTGTGCTTCACATCCATGGCACAAAAGACAGAACGATCAAATGGGCAGGTGGTAGAAATCGAAGCGCGAAATACCCAAGTGCCGAAGATAATTTCGCCAAGTGGAAAGCATTCAACAAATGCGAAAACAAAACCGACACCAGCGATTTAAAAATCGATCTAGATCGAAAGGTGGACGGAACTGAAACCAAGGTGGTTCGTTATGAATCGAAGGAGGGCAAAATCGTGACCGAGCTTTGGGAAGTGGTGGATGGCAGCCACGTGACCGCACCCAGATCCGCCGCTCGCGAACGCATCATCAAGTGGATGTTGGCACGTTCGAAGTAATAGTTTTAATGGGTCAAACATTTGCGGGGTGAGCGACGGCTACTTCATCGGTGAGATCAGCTTTGATGCGATCTGCTACGGGAGCGAGTAAGCTTAATCCCAAAAAGGATCAGGCAGAGGTTTTTTCTTCGTGTTTTGTCTTGAGCTAAATTCAGTTTTGCACTCAATGCAATTAACCACATCCCATGATTCTGAGTATTCTGTTCTACCGCCGCGATGCTTCTTCACATATATCTGTTTAGTTTCGCATTCTGAACATACAAAATATGGAGTATCTATTTCCCAATTGTACCAATGCTTAAGAGCAAAAAAGGAAGTGAAGAGTAATAAAGGAGAAACCACCCAAAGTTGGAATCTGGCACTTTTGAACTTAAAACCACAAATAAGTGTAACCAAACCCCAACAGAGCATGATGGCTCCGTATAAACCGTAAAACTCGGACGACGTCATCGTAAAGACAAACCTATGAAAGCTGAAGTGGACATCAAGCCTTTCCTGAAGGCGATCCGTGAGTTCCGCACTGCTTCGCGCAAGCACCCCCCCGTCAATAGCCATAACAAGCTTAACAGCGTAACAACCCAATGTTTACGGGCTGTTTAGCGATTGCTTGCCGTAAAGACGAATCAATCCCCCGTGTAACCGCGTTCACGCGCCCAAGCGAGCCATGCTTTTTTGGTTTCTCTTTTTGGCTTAATTTCATGCTTCATAATCTGAATATATAATATCGGGCCAATAAAAATAAACCCATAACCCAGTATCAAAATATCCCCACGGCCGTACATCGCTATAAGCAAACCAACAATGATAAACCC
>JASMKO010000111.1 GCA_030749225.1 Verrucomicrobiota bacterium | reverse complement strand
GTCGCTGTCGAGCGCCTTGACGAGCTTGCGCGGGCCGGCCTTGGCCAAGGTTTTGATTTTTGACTTCGGCGCGCCCTCCCAGATCACGCGGTAGATGCGGCCGTGCTGCCGGTCGCGGTTCGGGTTGATGTGGGCGTTGCCGCGGCCGTTGCGGGCGGCGTAACCGCCACGACCGGCGCTCGGGGTGGGGTTGTGCTGGATGATGAAGTTGTACCAGTCGGCGATCCAGAGGTGGCCGTCCGGGCCGACCTCGGCGACGATGGGCGAGAACCATTCGTCCGCACTGGCGACGAAGCTGAATCCGTTTTTCGCGGTGTAGCCGGCGCCACTTTGGCTTATGTGATACGTGCCAAGCAGGTTGCCGGTCGGGGCGCAAACGAAGGCGGTGCGGTTGCGGTATTTTTCCGGAAACGCATCCGAGGTGGCAAACGCGTGTCCGCAAGCGGCGGTGTAGGCGTTGAAGGCATCGACCTGCCGGATGTTCGGGGTGATCGGGTGGAACGCGCGCGAGTCGGCGATCATCTTCGCACTCATCTTGCGTTCACCGCCGAACACCGTTGCCGGGATGCCGCCGTAGAACGTCGGGTTGTTGTTGGCGGTCGAGCCGAAGACGTCACCGGCGGCGTTGAAACCAAGACCCCATGTGTTGTTGTTGAACTGGTGCAGAAACTCGATGTCGGAGGCGTCCGACTTGAAGCGAAACACGCCCATACCGAAGTTGTGCTGCTTGCCGCCAAGCGAGCCGTTGAAGCGGGCGTAGCCGACTGTGCCGTAGATCCAGTTGTCAAAACCGTAGCGCAGATTGCTCGGGCCGGCGTGCGTGTCGCCCACGCCCCAGCCGGTGAACAACACCTCGCGGACGTCCGCCTTGTCGTCGCCGTCCGTGTCCTTGAGGAAATAAAACTCCGGCGCGTGCGCGAGGATGGCCCCGCCTCGGGCAAAGGTCATCGAAGTCGGGATGTTGAAGCCCTCGGCGAACACGGTGAACTTGTCGGCCTTACCGTCGCCGTCGGTGTCCTCACAAATCTTGATGCGGTCGTTGCCCTTGCGACTGTCCTTAAACTCGTTCGGATAATCCACCGTCTCGACCACCCAAAGGCGGCCGCGCTCGTCCCACGCCATGTAGATTGGGTTGATGACATCCGGCTCGGCGGCGAACAGCTCCATGCGGAAACCGACCGGCACCTGCGTGTACTTCATGCTGTCCTCGGGCGAGAGCGGGAGCTGGTACTGGAGCGGCTCGGAGCGGCGCTCGTAGTTCGGGATGTTGCCGCGTTTCTCGTACTTGAGCGGCGTCCGCTTGGCGATGAAGTTGTCGTAACGCTTGCGGGCCTTGTTTCCGACCGACCACAGGATGCCGCTCTTGATGAGTTGATGAAAATCGCTGTGGCTCCAGACGCGCTGGTCGTGGCCGGAGGCGGTGTAAAACACGCGGCCCTTGCCCTGCGTGCGCACCCACGTCCACGGCTCCGGCTTGGTGTGCGGGTCGCCTGGCATCGCCTCGCGCACCATCAGCACCGTGCGGTTTTTCGTGTTGTGGTTGTTGTGAAAGTAGGTCTCGTCCCAGGCGGTGAACTCCTTCACATCCTTCATCGCGGGATGATCCGGCTTCACGATTTTGGCCGCGAACTCCGCTCCCTGATGGCTCTTGAATCGGCCGCCGACGAGCTTGTCGAACCCCGGCTCGTTGCCAAAGCACCAGCTCGCACAGTGCACCGGTACGAAGCCACCGCCGCCCTCGACGTAGTCCTTCAGATTCTTCCACTGGTGCGGCTCGATCCGGCCGTGGTTGGCGTAGAGCAGCAGGGCGTCGAACTTGGCCAAGCGAGACGCATCGCCGAGGGCTTCCTCAACCGAAGTCGTATAGTCGAAATAGATCGCATCCCGGCCAAGCGCACGGGAGAACATTGGGTAGTACAGGTTGGAGTTGTGATGCTCGCTCTCGTGGCCGAGGAACAAAACGCGGATCGGGCCGTCGCCGGCCTTGGCTTGGCTTGAGAATCCAGGCGCAGCAAAGGCGGCAGCGAGGCACAGCAGTGTCAGTAGTCTGAAATTCATCGTGTGAACGGGCGGGAAATGTAACGCCGAAACGCGCCGGGGCAAGGGCAAACCCGCGCTTGGCCAAGCGAATTTTCGCTGAAAATAGAGCAAAAAGAATAATCTTTCCATCATCCCGAAATCTGATAGGATAAACTACCGGACGGATAGCAACCTTGGCCAAGCGCCCCCCCGGTGACGCAAATATGACAACGACTTTCAGAGCAAACACCCAGAGGGATCTGCCCCGGATCGCGGAGAAACTGCGGCTAAGCAAAGACCAGTTGGCCGACATGCGAGCGGTGTCCGCGGTGCTGCCATTTCGCGTCAACGATTACGTGATCGAAAACCTAATCGATCCAGACAGCGTGCCGAACGACCCGATCTTTCAACTGACCTTCCCTCAGCGCGGCATGCTCGAGGAGGAGGATTTCCGGCGGATGCGCGACCTGGTGGTCAAGGGTGCTTCCGAGCCGGAGATCAAACTCGCCGCCGACCAGATCCGCGGCAAACTCAACCCGCATCCGGCCGGGCAGATGGAGCTAAATGTACCCAAGCTCGACGGCGAAACAGTCGCCGGCATGCAGCACAAGTACCAGGAGACGGTGCTGTTCTTCCCGACGCAGGGGCAAACCTGTCACGCCTATTGCAGCTACTGTTTCCGCTGGGCGCAGTTCATCGGCGACGCCGACCTGAAATTCGCCAGTCGCGAGGCGGATCAACTGGTGAACTACGTCCGCGACAACCCGCAGGTGAGCAGCGTGTTGATCACCGGCGGCGACCCGATGGTGATGAAGACGCAGGTGCTGCGCCGATACATCGAGCCGTTGCTCGCGGCGAAGCTGCCGAACCTGCACAGCATCCGCATCGGCACCAAGGCGCTGGCCTATTGGCCGTACCGGTTCACCGACGGGGCGGACGCCGACGACTTTCTGCGGCTGATCAGCGAGGTGAAGGCGGCCGGCAAACATTTCGCGCTGATGGCGCACTCGAGCCACTCGCGGGAACTGGAGCCGCCGATGGCCAAGCGGGCGGTCGAGCGCGTGCTCAACGCCGGCGCGGTGATCCGCTGCCAGGCACCGCTCATCCGCAAGGTCAACGACAACGCCAACGTCTGGGCGCAGCTGTGGCGGCGGCAGGTACTGCTTGGCATGGTGCCGTACTATATGTTTGTCGAGCGCGACACCGGCGCGAAGGCCTACTTTGAAGTTCCACTGGCACGTGCGTACAAGGTGTTCACCGAGGCGTACAGTCAGGTCTCCGGCCTGTGCCGCACCGTGCGCGGACCGTCGATGTCAGCCTCGCCCGGCAAGGTGGCGGTGGACGGCGTCACCGAGGTGGGCGGCGAAAAGGTGTTCGCGCTGAAATTCCTGCAGGGCCGCGATCCCGCCTGGGCCAACCGGCTCTTTTTCGCCAAGTACGATCCCAAGGCCACCTGGTTGTCGGATCTGCAACCGGCGCTGGGCGGGGAGCGGTTCTTTTACGAGGAGGCCATGGAGGCGGCGCGGGCGGAATCGGCGCGAGGGCGTTGACGCCGCTTGACCCGCCCCGCTCGCCGGGCCTAGCATCCGTGCCGCCGATGAGAAGGTTCCTGAGCCGTTTCCCCGTTGCCTGTGCTGCCGCGCTTTTCGCGCAAGCGGTTTTGGGGCAGTCCACGTCCGCCCACCGCAACAGCATCGTCGCTGAGGTCAACGAGAAGATCATCACCCGCCAAATGGTGGCCGAGGCCATGAGGGACGAGGAGGGGCATTTGCGCCGCCAGTACGCCCGGCAGCCACGGCTCTTGGGCCAGAAATACACCCAGTTGCAGGTGGACACGCTCGAGAAGCTAATCCGCCGCGAGTTGATGTTGCGCGAGTATCAGGAAAAGGGCTTCAAGCTGCCCGAGGCCATCATCGAGCAGCGCATCCAGGAGGAAATCCGCGTCGTAGCCGGCAACCGGGCGACGCTCATCAAGACCCTTCAGGCCAGCAACATGACCTACGAGGAATTCGCCCGGATTCAGCGGGAGAAGATCATCCAGATGGTCATGGTCAACCAGTTCGTCTCCAAGGCCAACATCGTCATCTCCCCCCGGCAGATCGAGCAACATTACGTGGCCAACAAGGATGCGTTTCGTGCCGGGGTCGAGACTCGGCTACGGATCATTTTTCTCGACGCAAAAAAGCACGGTGGCGCGAAGGGCACCCGCAAGCTGGCCGACGAGATTCACACGCTCCTCCTCTCGGGCGAATCGTTTGCCCGGGTTGCCTCGATTTACTCCGACCAAAACCGGGCATCGGGAGGACTCAGGCCGGACTGGATCAAGCAGGGCGACCTGGCCCCGGAACTGGACCGGGTGGCATTCGCGCTTGGCCAAGGCCAGTTCAGCCCCGTCGTGGAGTTGCCGCACGGGTGTTTCCTGTTGCGCTGCGAGGAGGTGAGCCAGGCCAAGCTCCTGAGCCTCGCCGAGGTGCGCGACCAGATCGAGCAGACCTTGCTGGAGGCCGAGCAACAGGCCCGCCAGGACAAGTGGTTCGAGCAGCTCAAGCGCAAGTCCCACATCCAGCGGTTTTCTTTTTGATCAATCGCGGCTGGCCAAGCGTCAGACCTCCCGAGATGCACCTGATTCATCCCAACAAACCGGTCACCGGACGGTGGCACGCCGCCGTCGCCGGCCTACTGCTCGCGGTGTTTGCCACTGGTGCGCAGGCGCAGGTGAAGATGACCGTCGAGATGGCGAAGAAACGGTTCCTGCCGCGCGAATCGATGCTGATCCAGCTCAAGATCGTCAATTTTTCCGGCCAGACACTGGTGTTCGGCGAGGACGACCATTGGCTGCAATTCCGCATCCAAACCGAGACCGGGGAGGAGATCACCCCCATCGCCGACCCGCCGCCGGTGAAGGGCCGCTTCACCGTCGAGTCCTCCATCCGCGCCACCAAGGAGATCGACATCGCCCCGTACTACGCGCTGGAACAGGCCGGCCGCTACACCGTGACCGCCAAGGTCGCCATCCGCCAATGGGGCAAACAATTCGACACCAAGCCGGTCAAGTTCGACGTCACCAACGGAACCGTCCTGTGGGAACAGGCGTTCGGGCTACCGCTCAGGAAGGGCGATCCACCCGGCCAGCCGAGGCAGATCCGGCGCTACGTCCTCCAGCAGGCCAAGCGCCTCAAGGCGATGAGCCTCTACGCCCGGGTGGACGATGGCCCCGGGGGCAAAGTGCACCGCGTGATGCCAGTCTGCGCCATGGTGTCGTTCAACCTGCCCAAGGCCCAAGTCGACCCGCGGGGCAACCTGCACGTACTCTGCCAATCTGGCGGCAAGGAATACAACTACTCCGTGATCGACCCAGCCGGGCAACTCAAGGTTCGCCGCCACTACCTCATTACCACGACCCGTCCCCGGCTCAATTTCAGGGACGGGGCGATCATCGTCGTGGGCGGATTCAAGCTGACGAGGCCGGACGATCTCCCCCCCGCCAAAAAGGATAGCGACGGCCAGGAGCCGATCACGGTGCCAGCAAACTCACCCCGGCCCATCCCCGTCATCAAGCCGCCCGAGCCGGTTCCCACCCCCAACACGCCCCGGCGCTAGGCCGCCGTGTCGCGAGCCATGAACAGGAGTCCCATCATCCCGCTGATTGTTGCCGCGGCGGTCGCGCTTGGCCAAGCGGGCTGCAGTAGCCCCGGTTTGCCCAAGCGCTTGGCCAACGGCGGTTCAACAATAAAAGAAATGACATTTTCCGAAGACGTTGCCTTCCTCCAGAACCATGTCGAGGTCATCACACTTGGCCAGGGGGAGAGGCAGCCGCAGGTGGCGATTGTGCCGGCCTACCAGGGGCGGGTGATGACCAGCACCGTGGGCGGCAACGAGGCCCCGAGCCACGGCTGGATCAACTACGACCTCATCGCGTCCGGCAAACTCGGGCCGCACATCAACGCTTTCGGCGGCGAGGATCGTTTTTGGCTCGGCCCGGAGGGTGGCCAGTTTTCCATCTTCTTCAAAAAGGACGATCCGTTTGACCTCGAGCACTGGCAGACGCCGGCCGTGATCGACACCATGCCGTACGAGGTGACCTCAAAAACGGACAGCGAGGTGTCCTTCCGCCACGAGGCAAAAATCAAAAACTATTCCGACACCGCGTTCAGCCTGCGGATCGATCGCACCGTGCGCCTGTTCGACCGGTCGCGGATCGGCGAGATGCTCGGCACGGTGCTCCCGGAGGGCGTCCGCGCCGTCGCCTACGAGACGGAAAACGTGCTGACCAACACCGGCGAAGCCGCGTGGACGAAGCAGGGCGGCCTGTTGTCGGTCTGGATTCTCGGCATGTACAAGCACTCTGCGGAGACGACTGTTCTGGTGCCGTACGTCGAGGGCGACGAGGCCGAGCTTGGCCCGATCGTCAACGCCGACTACTTCGGCACCGTCCCGGCCGAGCGGTTGCGGGTGGCCGACGGGGTCATTCGTTTTTCCGGGGACGGCCAGTACCGTAGCAAGATCGGCCTCACGCCGCAGCGCGCCAAGCCGGTACTCGGTAGCTACGACGCCACCCGCCAACTGCTGACCCTCGTGCAGTACACCAAGCTGGAGGGTGCGACCGACTACGTCAACTCCATGTGGGAGTTGCAGGACGAACCGTTCAAGGGCGACGTGGTCAACAGCTACAACGACGGCCCGCCCAGCTCCGGCGCCAAGCCGCTTGGCCCGTTTTACGAGTTGGAATCCTCCTCCCCGGCACTCGCGCTCAAGCCGGGCGAATCGGCCACGCACATCCATCGCACCATCCACCTGAAGGGAGACGAAACCGTTGTTCGGGACCTTGGCCAAGTGATACTCGGTGCTGTGGATTGAGAGGGTCGATTTGCCTCATAAAGTTTGCGATCTGAAGGAGACTTATCGGCAATCCAAGACGAAGTGTGGATCGTTGGAATTAGGAAATGGGTGTTGCTTCCTCTTTTCATCACACTGATTTGATTGTATCAAGTTGCTTCCAAAGGTGCTCTGTCATTAAGGAAAGTATGCCATGCCTGATTATGCGTTAATGAACCAGTTTCTCTATGAGGGCAAAGCCCCGAAAGTGGAGGAGATGACCCGGGAGGCGTTGGCGGAAGGCAGCGATGTCGAAGAAGTTCTTCAGGAAGGTTTGATTGCTGGCATGAGTGTTGTTGGTGAGGACTTCAAGCGGAATCGAATTTATGTTCCTCAAGTTCTCATAGCCGCCCGTGCCATGAAGGCGGGGATGGCTGTTTTAAAGCCTCTCTTGATGAAGCAGGGAGCAGAGACTTCCACTGCCACGATTGTGATGGGCACGGTGAAAGGTGATTTGCACGATATAGGCAAGAACTTGGTCTGCATGATGGGAGAAGGCGCCGGCTTTAAAATGGTTGATTTAGGTGTAGACCAGTCGGCGGAATCGTTTCTGCAGGCTGCTCGTGAGCATGGTGCGGGAATTGTTGGAATGAGCGCATTACTCACTACAACAATGCCTTATATGAAGGTAGTCATTGATGCATTTAGGGAGGCGGGAATGGATCACGTCAAGATTTGTGTGGGAGGCGCTCCGGTTAGCGAGATGTTTGCTGATGAAATAGGTGCCGACGGATATGGTGTCGATGCGACTGATGCTGTCGACTTGTTCAAGTCAATTTATCCTAAAGACAGCCAGTAGATATCAAAGGTCTTACATATGTGATCGATGCCCCATTGTTAATGCCAGCCCAATTAAGGTGAACTTGCCATGACATCCAAAGAAATCGTTTCAATGGCCATGAACGGGCAAAGGCCCAAAAGAACGCCGGTTATGTGTCAATTAGCCAACGGACATACCATCATCAATACTGGTGTTCATCCTATTGATTATTTCACGGACAACGATCTTTGGGCTGATTGCCTTATACGGATGCGGGAACTTTATGATTTTGACGGCATTCTTTG
This sequence comes from Verrucomicrobiota bacterium, assembly GCA_030749225.1. Taxonomy (GTDB): domain Bacteria; phylum Verrucomicrobiota; class Verrucomicrobiia; order Limisphaerales; family UBA1096; genus UBA1096. The sequence goes on along the minus strand of JASMKO010000111.1, from coordinate 2,148 downwards.
TCATAAGCCCGGTAGGGTGCACGGGATCATGGATCAGGTGGAGCGAACTGATTATGATGCGGATATACCGACTTTGTTCATGGATGATGGATCAAGAATTGAATGCACCCGTGATGACGACGTTTATTACAAGCCTTCGGCTGAATTTGTGCGTCCTGCACTAGACGAATTGGATCTGGATAATTTGCTGTCTTGGGCGCCTAAAAGCTTTATTGCTTTTCAGGCCAGCAAGGCAACGCTTCCTATCAGTGATCCAGACGGATTTGAGGAGCATGTATTTGGCACTCTAGACCGGGTGATTGATCGGGTTGGTGATGATTATTCAGTGCACGGAGAGGTGCGTGCACCGTTTGATCATTTTCTGAATATTTTGGGTATGGAGGAAGGCTTAATGGCCTTACTTGATGATCCGGAGAGATCGTTGAAAATTATAGACCGGACTACCGATTGGTCCATCGCGCTAGCAGTGGCGCAGATTCGGCGAGGCGCGGAGGCTATCAAGATCAGCAGTCCATTTGCTGGTAGCGGTTTTTTGAGTCCTGATATGTATGAGGAATTTATTTTGCCATTTGAAGGACGTTTGGCAAAAGCAGTTCTAGAAGAGGGTAAGCCCATCTACACGCACACATGTGGCGCAATCGGAGATCGATTGGATCTTCTTTGCCGGACTGGCGTGAGCGGCATTGAGTGTCTTGATCCGCCGCCTTTGGGGGATATTGATATTAATGAGGCGATTCAATCGCTTAATGGCCGAATCTTCATCAAGGGTAATGTTGATCCGGTGAATACATTACTTAGGGGCGATGCGGCCAAGATCAAGGAAGATGTAACCTATATACTCGGTGCGGCCGAAAAAATGGACGGCTTTATTCTTTCTTCCGCTTGTTCTGTAGCGCCTCCTGCTCCCCCAGACAACATGAAGTATATGGTTGAATTATGCCGAGAGATTACAGACCAATAAATCGATTAACTTATAGTATAGCGAACCCATTTGGACAATTCTAGATTTTGAAATCCTGCAGTCGAGCACCCGTCCGTGTTGATCCCGCTGGGGGTGGCACCGATGCGCCGCCCTTTTCAGTTGAGCAGGGTGGCACTGTTGTCAACTTCGCGATTGACCGGCATGTATTTGCTTCAGTCGATCGGTTGGCCCCAGGCAATGGAGTTACTATTTATTCGGAGGATCTTCAGATGGGTGTTACAGCTAATACAGTTTCAAATCTACCCAAGGATAGACTAGATTTTCTTCAAGCATTTGTTCGCAGATTAGTTCCCCCGGATGAGTCCATCTTGCTTGTGACGGAGTCTGATGTTCCGGCTGGGGCGGGGTTGGGTGGTAGTGGTGCTCTTGGGGTGGCAGTAGTCGCCGCACTAGATCATGCGTTTGGCCAGAAGCGGACACCGAGTGAGACGGCTCGGATCGCTAACGAAATTGAGCGTAAAGACTTAGGTTACCCTGGTGGGAGTCAAGATTCCTTTGCGGCCGCATTGGGTGGTATCAATAAATTGGAGTATACAAAAGGTGGTGGGGTTGCACATCGAGCTCTGAAGATTTCTAACGACACTCTTATGGAGTTGGAGCATAATTCACTCATCATCTATACCAGCGAGGCTCATGTATCTGGGAATATTCATCAGGATATTCTCGACTCCTATGGCATGAAGGATTCGACAACTTTCACTGCATTGCTTTCTCTCCGGGATGCTGCGAATTCCATGGCGGTGGCACTCGAATGTGGCGATATGGACGGCTACATCGACAATCTAAATCTGTCTTGTGAGAGTCTCTATCGTCTTCACACCAGTTGCGATAGTATTGCACATCGAAAGTATTGCTATGACCTGGAAGATCATATACTTGGCCGCAAAACCTGCGGCGCAGGTGGAGGTGGAGGCATGGTGGTTTATACCAAGCCAGGTCACCGGCAAGCCTGTATGTTGCGTGCTCGGGAGTTGGGCGGAGAGGTCTGGCCCTTTACGCTGGATTACAAGGGTGTTGTGACTTGGTTGGGCAAATCGACCAGTAAGAACTTCTTTGAAAAGATCCAATCCCGTTGCAGGTGAAGCGGCTTAATCCTATTTCAATTCCAATATTGCGCAAGCTGGTATGAGTTTGGCTTGGGTTGATATTTTATTGTTTTTTTATCT
>JASMKO010000110.1 GCA_030749225.1 Verrucomicrobiota bacterium | reverse complement strand
GCCATCACGCCGATGGTCAGCGTGAAATACAACACCCTCTCCGCCGGGATCGACAGCATCGCGCACGACGCCCCCACCAAGGCCATCGTCACGGTCATCGATACCGCGGTGCAAAAGAGAAACTTGGCCATGAGCGTGCGGCGCAGGCCAAGCGGTGCCATGCCGATGATCCAGATGCGCTTGCCCTCGAGCGAGATCTGCGGAAAGACGAACCGCGTTGTCAGCGTGGCGAGGTTCAGCGCGCATGCGCCGAGGTTGAGATACGAGGTGAGGTCGATCCAGAAATCGCTCGTCAGCCGGTGCGAGAAATGGCGCAGGTTCACGATGTATGCAATCAGCAGGCCCAGCAGGATCAGCGACTGGCCCCACTGCGTGGCGTCACGCAGGAACGTGCGAATGTCCTTCACCAGCAGCGCCCGCGCGTCGGCGCGGCCCCACCACAGCAGCTTGGCCAAGCGGTCGAGCGGCCGGGGCGCGATCGGTGCCTGGCCAAGTGCCTGCCCTGCCGCCGGGCCACCGCCGCGGCTGTTCACCGCAGAAAGCGCCCCGTAAAAAAATCCGCCTGAGCGCGTCGAGGCGAGGTAGCCGAAAAACAGCGTGTGGCTCAGCAGGACCAGGCCAAAAAACAGCGTACCCATCAGCGCGCCCTCGACCCACTGGGTGATGCCGCTCGACACCCAGTAGCTGGGCAGATATGGGAAGAGTGAAAAACGCGTGCGCGCCAGCAGCCGGTCGACGACATCGAGCACGCGCGTCTCGAGCATCTCGTCGGTCACCGTCTCCGGCTGCAGCCACGAGCTGGCGGCGACGATCAGCACGAGCACCACCAGTACGGCGGCCACCCGGAATGCCACCCGGTCCACCCAGCGCGCCAGCCCCAGCGCCGCCCAGCTGCCGAGAATGCCCGGCAACACGACGAACAGCGCCACGAACAGCGGCGTCACCACATAAAAATGCCACGGCGCATCATGCGTCGCCCCGTACGCCGCCACGAGCGGCGCGATCAAAAACAAAAACGCCCACGACGCCAGGATGCCGGACTCGAATATTTTCCAGCGAAAAATCGACTGGTGCGGCACCGGCAGCGACAGCAGGAACTGGGCTTCCTTGTTTCGGAACAGGTTGGTGAAATTGATGATGACGTTGCTGAGCAGCAGCAACAAAAACAGGAACGCGAAGAGCAGGAACATCATCCGCTCGATCAGCACCGGCCCCAGCCCGGGGAAGCTAGAGGTGAAGTTCAGCGCCTTATAAAATAGCGTGTACGCCAGCCAGGCGTAGCCGACGACGAACAGGCCCATGAGAAACGCGTGCAGCCGCGACCGCGCGACGGCCGACTGGAGCCGCCGCCAGTTTTGCGTGCGATTGACCCCAGCCAACAGCCGCCAATGCGGGATGGGCTTCGCGCCGTTCATGCGCCGTCGTTGGTGAGCGACAGAAAGATCGACTCGAGCCGGTTGTCCCGGTTCGCCGCCTGCAGTTCCGCGTGCGACCCGACGGCCACGAGGCGGCCCTGGTGCATAATGCCGATGCGATCAGCCATCTCCTCAGCGACGCTGAGCTGGTGGGTGGAGACGAACACCGTCACGCCAGCATCGGCCTGCTCGCGCAGGATGTCCTTGAGCACTCGGGCGTGCTGCGGGTCGAGCCCGACCATCGGCTCATCGAGCACGACGACCTCCGGAGAGTGCATCAGCGCGGAGACGATGGCCACGCGCTGCTTGGTGCCGTGCGACAGGCTCTCGATCGGCTTGGCCAGAAACTCCCCGAGATTAAACCGCTTGGCCAATCGCCCGGCCTCGGCCTCCATCGCGGCGTCCTCCATGCCGAACAGCTTACCGTTGAAGCGGAAAAACTCGGCCGGCGTCAGCTTGTCGTAAAGGAACGGAAAGTCCGGCACGTAGGCCAAGCGGCGGCGAGCCTCAAGCGGATGGGTGCCGCCATCGAACCCGCAAATCCGCACCGAGCCGCTCGTCGGCTTCATTAGCCCGGCCATGACCTTGATGGTCGTGGTCTTACCGGCGGCGTTGGGACCGAGGATGACGAAAAACTGCCCCGTCGGCACCGTGAGACTGACGCCATCGACTGCTCTCAAATCACCGAATTGCTTTGTCAATCGCTCAATTTCAATCATTTTCCGTCACCTTCGCGCAGGGGGATGTTTTCGTTGGTAATCTGCAGTTGGCCAGGAAACTTGACCTGCAAAATCTCGCCCACGCGGCTCACCAAAACCGTGACAGCGCGATCGCCGGGCAGCCTGGCCTCGATGCGATAAATTCGGACGCGTGTGCTGCCCAGCCGTATCGCATCGTTGTACGCCGCCCAATCTAGGCCGAGCGCAGGCGGCCCGCCGGCCGCTTGCCCAAGCGCGATATTCTGCGGCAGCAACGGCTTGAACAGCGATGCAACGATCGGCCCGCCAAGCGACTCAAGCACCGTGGCCGGGTCGCGTAGTTGGCCAAGCGGCGTGGTGCGTTCCCATTGGCCAAGCGCTCCGTCGTGTTTCACGGTCAGCAGCTGGTTGGTCGCGAGCGCCGTGACCTCCCATGAACTTGGCGGCAGGTTGATCGTGGCGTGGAGGCTCTGCCAGTCGAGCGCGGTGTCGAGCGTCGAGCGCAGGTTGAACCTCAGCTTTCCCTGCAGCGGCTCGACGTCAAGCCGTCCATCCAGCCCGACGGTGTAGCCCCGAATCGACTTGACCCGACCGGCCGGCTGGTTGGTGCCACCGAAGTAAACCTCATCGGGGATGATCTCCCAACGGATGAATCCAAGCGACCGGCCATTTTGAAACACCTGCAGGCTGGAGGCGTCGGGTGCATTGAAGATTTTATCGAGAACCACGTCGCTGGAGACGCGGCTGCCCCGGCCGGTGTCGCCGTACTCGGCACGCCACAGGAGCGCATTCATCGCTAGCCAAAACAGGAGGATGACTGGGAAGGCCAACCGGCGCACAGCGACGGGTTACTGGGTCCGCTTGGCCGGAATGTAAACGGTGACGCCCGGCTTAAGGTCGCGGGAGTTGCGCATCAGGCGCGGGTTGGCCGCCTTCAGGGCCGAGAAAGGAACGCCGTATTGCCGGGACAGGCTGTAGAGACTTTCACCGGGCCGGAGAATATGAGTCCGGCTTTGCTCGGAACGCGCCCTGTAGCTGGGCCGAGGCGTCACGCCCGGGTTGCCCCGGGGATTCACCGAGGACAGCGGTCCGCCACTGACCACTGCTACCTCCGGCACATTGTTTCCGGACTGCTGCAACCGGCCGCGCATGGCCTCGACCTGGCTCTTGAGGTGGGTGTTCTCGCTGTTGGCCTTGGCCAACTGCGTACGCAGTGTGTGGATGGCGTTAATCTCCGAGGGCGGGATTGGCGCCATGGCGATGTCCTTGGCTATCTCTTTTTTGCAGGCCTTGATGAAGCCCGCGATGTTGCCGGCATGGCGGGAGTCCGGCTGCAGTTCAAGATGCCGCTGGAAATGAAAACAGGCCGCGACATAGTCGGTGTTTTCCTTGCTAGGCTCGTAAAAGATCAGACCCAACTCGAAATGGGCGGCGGCGTTGGATGGGTTGCTGGCGAGCGCCTTGCGGAAGGAGATCATCGCCCCATCGACCTCCTTGCGGGCCAACCGGCTCTTGCCCCGGACAAAATCGGGGTCGTCCTCCATGCGGGAACTGCCCCCGCTGGTTGGCTCGCACCCGGTGGCGACAACAGCCATCACCGCCAAGGCCAAACCCCGCCCCAAAACGGACCAATACCTCATAGGCGGAAAGTAAACAGGAAACGACTGGAAAGGCAACCACCGTTCGCGCCAAAACAAATCGTCACTGCACGCTTTTTCTTCGGTATCACAGCCACTACACTCCCGCCCGTGCCGAGCAAGGCGAGCAAGGCGGCAACCGGCGTCCAGCCGCGGATGGACTTGGGATGGATTAGCATCCTGATGTTTGCCGTGGCATTCCTCTATATTCTGTCCCTGCTCAGCTACGCCCCGGCGGATCCCCCGCTCAACCCAGGCGACCCGACCGACGGCTACCAAAACATGATCGGCCGAGTGGGGGCTTACCTGTCCTACATTTCGTTCATGGCTATTGGCTTCGCGGCCTACATGGTGCCACTTCTGTTAATGCTGTTCGGGGCCGCATTTATCCATCCTTTCTTCATCCACCTGCGCCAGTCGTGGCGGGAGCCGGTCGCTGCCGTAGTGTACCTGCTCGGCCTCATGGGGCTGCTGCAGGAACTGGATACCAACTTTGGCCTCGCGTTCTGGGCGGATGGGTTCCAACTCGGCGGCGTCCTTGGAGAACGAATCATATACCCGCTCTTTCACTTCTTCGGCACCGCAGGCGCGGTTATCATTCACTCCGCTCTGATTCTCGCCAGCCTTTACTACCTGACCAACCTTCAGCCGGTCGAGCTTTGGCTCTGGGCGGTTGACAAATGGGAGGAGTGGCGCGAGCGCCGGGCTCAACCTGGCATGGCCGCCGTTGGCTCGACCAAAAAAAAGGTACAGCCTAAAACCAAACGGCTCGAGCGTGACTTGGCTAAGAGGAAGAAAGCGGTCGAGCAGGAACTCAAGCAGGTCTCCGAAGAACTGGAGGCCGACAAAGGGCTTGGCGCTGACCTCAAACCGGTGCCCAAGCCAACCGTCCGGGACCTGAGCGTCCTCAACGAGGAACAGCGAACCAAGGCCAAGTCGGAACCGGAACCGGGCGAAGTCGAGATGGGCGAGGTGATTTACGCCGAGGAAGTCAAGGCATCCCTCGATACAAAGGACGACAAAGCGGGCACCGAGACCAAGGCCGAAAAAACATCGGAGCGAAGCGAGCCAACCGAGCACAAGGCCGCCACCACTGGAGAGATCCTTGGCGAAGCGGACGAGCCCAAGGACGAATCCGAGGCCAAGCCGGAAGAAACAACCGGGGACGAAACCAAGCCGGACAAACCAGAACCTGAAACCCCACCCAAGCCCAAACTGCCCCGGCGCTTGGCCAAGCCGAAGGGGCCGGCCTCCGTCGCCAAGACGCCCAAGGTCCAAGGCTACAAGCTTCCCAAGTCGATGGTGCTCGACGAGCCGGAGCCGGTCACCGCCCCCACCGAGACCCGCGAGCAACTCCTCGCCAACGCAAGGCTGCTCAAGGACACGCTGCAACAGTTCCGCATCGAGGTCACCGAAGGAGACATCACCAAGGGGCCGACCATCACCCGCTACGAACTGCACCCCGCGCCCGGCGTCAAGCTCGAGCGCATCTCCGCCCTAGCCAACAACATCTCCGCTGCCATCAAGGCCGAGCGCATCAACATCCTCGCCCCCGTCCCAGGCCGCAGCTCAGTCGGCATCGAGGTACCCAACCGCATCAAGACCAAGGTACTCTTCCGAGATATCATCGACTCGTCCGAGTGGAAAAAATCCAAGGCCAAGATTCCGCTCGCGCTAGGCAAGGACGTCTACGGCAAGCCGATTGTGGCCGACTTGGCAGACATGCCGCACATGCTCATCGCCGGCGCGACCGGCTCCGGCAAGTCGGTCTGCATCAATTCCATCGTCGCCTCGCTGCTCTTCAGGTTTTCTCCGGAAGAGTTGCGCTTTGTGATGATCGACCCCAAGGTTGTCGAGCTACAGATATACAACGGCCTGCCACACCTC
>JASMKO010000109.1 GCA_030749225.1 Verrucomicrobiota bacterium | reverse complement strand
GGATGCTCTCCGAGTGCTCTCCTTTACGCCCTCGTTGTGCGGAGGGGAACAACCAAAGCTCCTGGGTTCGTCGCTTGCGCATAGCCTGCAGATGGGCGCGAAGGCTGGGGTTGAAATCCACGACTCGGAACTCCTTGTTCTTGGTGTCTCCGTTACGTCCAATGAGGACCTGCTCCGCGTTAAAGTCAACGTCGGCCCAAGACAATGGCATAGCTTCACCAATTCTGGCGCCAGAGAAGCACAGGAAACGCACGAAGTCGCAGAACAGCCGGTGGTTCGCTGTCTCCTTCTTGGCACTCTCACATAGCAACTCCAACTGCTCGGAGGTGAAGAGTTGCCGGTTCTTACTCGGTACCTTATACCACTTGATCAGGCGGGCAGGGGACTCCACCATCCATCCTTCATCAATCGCGGAGCGCAGCACGTTGCGGAGAGTGGTCAGGCTAAGGTTTAGCGTGCGAGGCGAGACTCCGGTGGCTTTCTTGCGGATTAATCCCTCCTGGATCATCTTGGGTGTGATCTTGTTTAGGCGTGTTTCGCCGAACTGTTTCCTCCAGAAGTTGATGTGACCCGATTCGGTGTTGAGCGTTCTATCCGTTTTCCGACCTAGAGCGTACTCCCGGTCGATGTAGTCCTGCGCGTAGTCGTCAAACTTCGGCTTCCTGACCATGGCCGGGAGTTGGTCGTCGTTGCGGTCGATGACCATCCGTCGCATCTCGTCGGTCGCTGCCGCCACGGTCACCCCGTCCAGCTTGACGCGTCGCACTTTTCGAATGCCGTCCTCGTTCGGGAGTGAGAGCTGAGCGTAGAACGCACCACCACGTTTCCAGAGGCTGCGAATTCTTCGCTTGCGCCCGTCATAAACTTTTTGATACTTAACCGCGTCGCGCGTCGAGTGTGCGTCGGTGCGTCGAGTGTTTTTGTTGCCGTCGGTTTCAGTAAGTTTCATCCTGTAACAGTAGCACAAAAAGTAGCACATTGGGTTATTTCAAGAAACATCAAAGTTCAAATAACCCCTGTTTTTATTGAGTTATTTCTGGTAGCCAGTGTGGCGGAATTGGTAGACGCGGCGGATTCAAAATCCGCTTCTTTCACGAGAGTGTGGGTTCGAGTCCCTCCACTGGTACCATTTCATCCGGCCTGTATTCCCGTGTCCACTGACCGGCAACTTTGGCCTTGGTTGTGGCAAGAGTTGTTGTAGCCTTCCCGCCGCTTTATGGGCGCGCTTCCCAAACCCGAAATCATCATCACGCATGACGGCGACCTCGACGGGTTGCTTTCCGGCATGCTGCTCCAGAAACTTTCCGCCACGCTTTACGGCGAGGAGACGCGGCTTCTCGGCTACCAGACCCACGCCTGGCACAGCCGCTGTCTTCGGGAGAACTCCGCGTGGGTGAGTGACCTCGCCTTTGAGCAGCGGATGGATCGCATCAACTGGGTGGTGGTGGATCATCACATCACCTCCGCGACACCGACCAAGGCGCGGTTGGTGCACGACCTGGGCAAGAGCGCCTGCCTGCTGGCCTACGAGTTGTGCCGGGAGCATGGGCTTGAGTCGGAGACACTCGACCGCCTCGTGCACCTCGCCAACGTGGGTGACCTTTTTCTGCAAGACGACCCGGAATTTGAACTGGCCAACGACCACGGCACGCTGGTGAAGTCGTACGGGTTCTGGAACATGTACTCGCTGGTGAACGGCGACCCGGAGAAGCTGCTCGATCATCCGCTTCTTGAGGTGATGCGTGTCAAGCGCGAGGTTGAGGATCCGATGGGTCTGAACTGGAGCCGGCAGAATATTCAGCAAATTTCCCCCACTGTGGGATTGGTCAAGACGGTGGTGGGCAACTCAAACGTCATCCTGCACCGCCTGCTGGGGGATGCCGGTGTCTCTTATCGCGTATTGCTGACGCTCAACCGCATCGGCGGCAACCAGTTCATGGTGAGCCTGCGCAGCTCGGACGGTGAGGCACTTCCCGTGGCCCGGCAGTTGCAGGGCGGCGGTCATCCCAACGCCGCCGGCGCGGCCCTGCCGAAGAGCGTCCAGCGGGTGGCCGACGCCGTGGAGTACCTGAAAAAGGCACTGAACCCCATCGACGACGGCAACGGCCCGTCTGGGCTCAATACCGAGGCCCTCTTCGAGAACGTGGAGAGTTGAGCCGCGCGCGGAGCCAGTTTTTTTTACCTTTTTTTGTTGATGCCCGTTTTGGGGTGTGGCTAGGTTGCCGCCTTTGAGTTCACGATTGGGTGTTTCACCCGCCAAGGAGATGAACGTCAACGCCAGTATTTGGGATCGGCTTACCCGTGTGGTGGCCTCATTGGCAGCAGTGGCCGCACTCGTCTGGGTCGCTGTTTTATACTTCCCGCTCATCCACCAAAACGAGGTGATGCGCCAACAGATCGTCCAGTTGGACCGGCAAATCCGCGAGGAGGAGGCCGCCAACCGGCAGGTTCGCCTCGAGATCGACTCCCTCAAGACCGACCCCAAGACCGTCGAGCGCCTTGCCCGTGAGCAGCTTGGCCTGGCTCGACCGGACGAGACGGTGGTTCGGTTTGAAACCCCCGGCCAGTAGGCGGCGACGGGCCGCTTGGCCAAGCGCTTGGCCAGCCGGTTCTGCTTGAACCTTCCCTCCCGCAAGCCAAGACTCCCGCAACGTGAAGTATCGGCGGTTCGGCAAGACGGAGATTAAGATGCCCGTGTTCTCCTGCGGGGGCATGCGGTACCAGCACAAGTGGAACGACATCGATCCCAGCGAGGTGCCGGACGAGGGACAGGCCAACCTCGAGGCGACCATCCACCGGTCGCTGGAGCTGGGGATCAACCACATCGAGACCGCGCGTGGTTACGGGTCGTCCGAGATGCAGCTTGGCTACGTGCTGCCCAAGCTGCCGCGCGACGAGATGATCGTCCAGACCAAGGTCGCGCCGTTCGCCACGCAGAAGGAATTTCTCGACACGTTCGACAAGTCGTTGGAGTACCTGCAGCTCGACCACGTCGACCTGCTGTCGCTGCACGGCATCAACAACGCGCAGTTGTTGGACTGGTCACTCCGCAAGGGCGGCTGTGTCGAGGCGATTCACAAGTTGATCGACGAGGGCAGGGCGAAGCACATCGGTTTTTCAACGCACGCCTCAACGCACATCATTCAGTCGGCGATCGAGAGCGACGCGTTTGAGTACGTCAACCTGCATTGGTATTTTGTCAACGACCTGAATTGGTCGTGCATCGAGGCCGCCGCACAGCGTGACATGGGCGTGTTCATCATCAGTCCGAATGACAAGGGCGGGAAACTTTACGCGCCGCCGCCCAAGCTGGTCGATCTGTGCCGGCCGCTCTCACCGATGCAGTTCAACGCGCTCTACTGCCTGAACCGTCCGCAGGTGCACACGCTCAGTTGCGGGGCGGCCAAGCCAAGCGACTTCGACGAACACATCGCCGGTCTAGAGCATTACGATCGGATCGCCGAGGTGATGTCGCCCATCGAGGCACGGCTGCGTGCGGAGATGCTTAACGTGCTTGGCCAGGACTGGTGCGATCGGTGGTTCGAGAACGTGCCGGAGTATCTCGCTGTGCCGGGAGAAATCAACGTCCTCGAAATCATCCGACTCTGGACTTATGCCAAGTCGCTCGACTTGGTTGATTGGGGAAAAATGCGCTACAATCTGCTTGGCCAAGCGGATCATTGGTTCCCCGGCGAAACCGCGGCCAAGGCACGCGAACTCGACCTCACCGAGACCCTGGCCAGAAGCCCGTTTGCAGACCGGCTGCAGGGGGTTCTCGAGGAGGCCCACGAGATGCTCTACGACGCCCCGGTCAAGCGCCTCAGTGAATCGGATTAATCATGCGGCTTGGCTGCTTTCAGCCGATCTTTGGCCCGTTTTTGCGCAGCGGTTAACTTCCCCTTCAGTTCCGTTTCCCTGCCGGGGTCGGTTTGGCTGACCTCCACGAATTTGCCGGTGTGATGCAGTTTGTACTGCTGATCCCGCACCCACCACTTTCCCCGACGCTCGCTGTACGCCCAGGTGCGCTTGGAGGCCTTGCCGTGGAGGACCGGCAGAAAACTGATTCCGTCAGTCGGCTGATCCACTGTTGCCCCCGCGAGTTGGAGGCTGGTGGGGAAGAAATCGGCCATGTCGATCAGCGCATCGGTGCGGCTTCCCGGCTTGATCACCGAGGGCCAGTTTACGATCAGCGGAACGCGGGTGCCGGTGTCGTCCAGTTGTCCCTTGCCGCCTTGGATGCGCCTCCCGTTTAGCTGGGAAAAAACTGGCACGCGAATGAGTTTTCCATTCACATGATGGGAGATCATTCTTGACGGAGTCCCGTTGTCGGTTGTGAAAATCACAACCGTGTTTTTCCGTAGTTTTCTTTTCTCGAGAAACGCGGTGAGCAGGCCAATCTGGCGGTCCATCTCTGTGACCATCTCCGCGTACGACAGATACTTTTCGCTGGCTGAAACCGGAACCGGCTTGTCAAGGTCATCCGTGACATCGTGACAGAGCGCCATCGAGTAAAATGCGAAGAACGGTTTTTCCTTGTTCACGCTCTTGTCGATGAACGACTCGATGAACTCACGATAAACATCGGGGCCGAATTGCTTCTTGGCGGTTTCGTTGACCTTGCCGTTCTCGTAGATCATCGGCTCGTGATAGCGCGGACCCTCGTGCCAGCCGAACACGCTGTATTCGTCGAAGCCCATGCGGTGTGGCTGCAGGGGATCATCCTGGAGCAGAGTCAACTGCCACTTACCGGTCACCACGGTCGAGTACCCGGCGGATTTCATCGCGTGGGCGATCGTCTGTTTTTCCAGTTTGTCCGGGAACGTGCCCCACTTCGGGCTGCTAACGTTGATGGGGTAGCGGCTGGTTAGGACGGCAACCCGCGTCGGATGACAAACCGGCATGCTGTAACAGTGCATCGCCTGCAGGCCGCCCTTGGCCAAGGCATCCAGGTGCGGAGTGGGATACGACTCGCCCCCGTAACACCCGAGCGCCTCGTAGCCGACGTCGTCCGCGAGGATCAAAATCACGTTCGGTTGTTTCGCGGCATACGTCGGTGCCGAGCCCCATGAAATGCATACAGCGAACGAGGCCAAAAAAATCTGTCTCTTTATCATAGCGATCTGTTCGAAAAAAACCCGGTGCCACCGGATACCATAATCGATCCGCTGATGCCATTCCCCGACACGTCGCGCCGCTTGGCGGGTGGCCTTTTCGCTTGTCAGGGTGCGGGCGCGGCATAGGCTTTTTCGCGTCGTTTAGCATTGCCTTCACCAACCTGATTCGCCTGCGCTTGGCCAAGCTCACCGCCGTTGTGTGTGGCGGGGTGATCCGCGACATCATCGCGTAAGAGCTTCGAGGGCATTTATGCGGCTCTCACTATTTTCCTGTTCGTGGATGATGACCGTGAACGAGAGTTGCAGGGTGCTGCCGCCCTTCACTTTGTATTGGCTTTTCTCTCCCTGCTTCATGGCTTTTCTGCCGAACTGATTGGCTACCATCAAGCCGTAGTTGCGGTTGTGCCACCACGGCACGCGCGGGGTTTTGCCGTTGGCCAAGATGGTGATACCTGCCCATTTGCCATCAATGTTGCCGGAGTAGTCGCACCAGATAGCCGGCTGTCCCCACGTCGACTTGGCACCGGCTAGGCCGGCACTATTGCGGAGTTGGCCGCCGTTTTTTTCGATCAACAGCGTTGCCAAGCGCACCCCTAATCCCATTTCCTCTTGGTCACCAAAGTAAAAATCAGTCGGAGAAGTGAAGTCGCAATCATACGTCAGCAGCCATCCGTCTTTGGCATGCCGAATGGTATGGTTGACAGTTTGTCTGCAGATTAGTTTGCCGGCGTTGGTCTCGAAACGGTTCGATACAGAAAAAGAGCCGGAGTACTTGCCACCGCTGGGCTTGGTGATGAACCGTTCATGAACGACGTGCGCGCGGTTGCGCCAAAAATCCGAGCCGGAAATGTCTCCAAACGCCATCCAGATACCGGGATGCATCGAGGCGTGATCACCGTCATCCACGCCTTCAACGGGGGGATGATTCCGCGTAACCTGTACCCCACTGAGTGTGCGGATGTTTTTGAAAAACGGTCGTAACGTGACTGGATCATTGTGCACGTAGGTGCCGACGTTTTGTCCGTTGATGAGGATGGTGACTTCCCCTTCGCGCGTCTGGAATTGCACTCCGGTTTTGGTTTTTTTCGGTGTTGTCTTGGATCGAGCCTCATCCTTGCAACTAACGAGGAAGGCGGCGAGGTCGGCCAGTTGTTGCTCATTCATCAGCACCCCGAAATTGGGGGGCATCGGGGAGGTTTCGGCGCTGGTGCGGTTGGCAATCTGTTTTTTGTCCAGTTTTACGCTTTGTCCGGCGGCCAAGCCCAGATTGAATGTCAGGCCACTCTCCTGGAGCGCCATACCGGCGTATGTTTTGCCATCCTTCATTTCCACGATGTGAGTGCGGTACCCCTCAACCAGTCGGGCGTTGGGCTGAAGGATGGACTGCAGGATCGTGGCAGCGTTGTCGCGTGAGCCGATCCCGCTCAGTTCCGGTCCAAAGTTTTTCCCGATGCCATTGACTTCATGGCAAGTGGCGCATTGTGGGCCTGTTTGGCCGAAGAAAATCTGACGCCCGCGTCCGGCATCGGCCTGGTCCATGGCCGCGAGAACGGCGGCCTGTGTGACCGGTTTTGGTTGGGGGTCGAGAAGCGTCTGACTGAAAACCGCAATGTAGTTCGACTTACCACTATCCGTACCATCAGTGGTGTTGCCGCCGAGTACAATGTTGTCGCCGGTTTGGAATCGCCGGTGAAACAAATCCATCCGCGCATCGCTGGTTTGAAGTTGCAGACCGCTGGGCTCAAATCGCTTTAGCCAAGCCGGCTTGACGGCAGCCGCGACACGGCGATCGTGGGCGACGTACACATCGACCAGGCACTGTGCGGTCAACTTGACGAGTTCATTTCCACGCGAGCCGGCATCTTCGTTGCGCGGCATCAGGTAGGCCGCGCCCTTGAGTGAATCGGGGATGTTGGTGAAGTGATATTGGCGATCGAGGTAGGCGCGGCCGCCCTCGTGCAAGCCGCTGGCGATCCGGACGACTCGCTGGGTGGCACCGGTGTCCAGCGTGACGACGCTTTTCGATTCGCTGGGCAAATCAATTTTTTCGAAATTAAATTTCACGATCGGGCCGACCTGTTCCTCGTCACGGAATATGGCAGCTCGCAGGCGGGCGGATTGGTCGATGGTGAACGGCTCACGATACACTGGCGAGCGGCCGTTGGGTTCGCTGCCGTCCAGCGTGTAGCGGATACGTGTGTCGTTGATATTTGCGCGGATCGAGATGGTTTGGCTGCCGACGAACTCGCCGCCGCTCGGGCTGATCTGCAGCAGATTGGCGAGATCCCGTTCCACCTTGCTGAGGTACAGCGCGGCAACGGTGGCCACGCCGGGATCCGGATCGTTCACCAATCGCTTGGCCTCGGCCGGGGTGACAAGTTGTGACTCAAGCAGGGCGAGCAGGGTGGCCCGGCGTACACCGGCTCGTTCGTCGCGAAGCAACGTGCGGAGTTCTACTGGTGGGAGCAAATCGCGCATCGCGCCCCATGCGGCGTAAAACGTGATGCGGTCGGTTTCACTCGCGGCAAGGCGAACGATGTTCCGAGCGAACTGCCTTAGCTTGGCTTGACGGATTGTTTGTATGGTGGCGAACCGGACGCGAACGTTTTTATGGCCAAGCATTTGGCCAAGCGCGGCGATCATGTCGGTTTTTTCCTCGGCCTTGGCCAAGCGAAGACGAATTGCCCGCAATGCCTGCACTTGCTGATTCAGCGAGCCGCCGCCCTTGGCCAAGCGGATCAGCGCCTGATCGGCCTTGGCGTTTTGCCAAGGAGTCTTGGTCTGGTGCAGTGCCAGCGTCCACGTCAGCCAAGTTTCCTCCGATGGAGTCTTGGCGCCCTTGACCAAGCGAATGAGAGCGTCGCTCATCTGTGGCGTGTTTCGGCGGAGCAGTTCATCCTGCGCATCCGTCCGCCAGCCCGCGATCGGTTGCGTAAGGTCATCGATCAACTCTTGTTGAGTCCAGTTTTTGATGGCCTTACGGCGCTTGGCTGTGAGCCATTTGGTTCGCTTGTCCGGTTGGTTGTCACGGTGCCAGACGCGGAAGATTCGGCCTTCGTTGATTTGGTTCTCGAGCTTGGGGTCGCCGTTCCACTCGACCCCGTAGCCGTTGC
>JASMKO010000108.1 GCA_030749225.1 Verrucomicrobiota bacterium | reverse complement strand
GCACTCGACGCCATGCCCGGTCTGCCACGGCTTGACGACGCCTTGGGCAATCGACTTCGTGGTGTCCGGCATGGCGAGCCGGTGGTCGATTGAGATGATCCGGCCGAAGCCTTTGCACTCCGGGCAGGCACCGACGGGGCTATTGAAGCTAAACAACGCCGGTGACGGATCGCGGTACTCGACGTCGCACCCGGCGCAATGAAAATGTTGGCTAAACTTTTGCTGTCCAATTGCTTTCGTATGGACAGAAAGATGGCTTTTGCCGAACTGGTACGCCTGTCCGGCCGCCTCGAGAAACCGCGCACGGCCGCCCTTGGCCAAGCGCACTCGATCCTGCACGACGGTCAGCGAGCTGAGCTTGCGCTTGGCCAGGCGGTTGGCCGCTTCCTCGACCCGCAGCAGTTCCGGAAGGCGGCCGCGCTTGGTCTTTACGACGGGATCGACGATGCGCCGGTAACCCTGCTTGCCGATCAGTTGCAGCGACTCGTCGAGCGAGAGTTTCTCCGACAACGGCACATCAAACGTCACCAGCGCCTCGGCGCTTTGGCTGCCGGACAGCGCCTTCCAAATCGCAGTCGGCTCGTCGCGAATGACCGGTTTGCCGCAGCGGTCGCAGTGGCACCGGGCGAGGTGCGTCCACAAATGTTTCATGTGATCGCAGACCTCGGTCATCGTGCCGATGGTCGATCGCGTGGTGCGCACGGTGTTGCGTTGGCCCAGCGCGATGGCGGGCGGGATGCCGTCGATCCGGTCGACCTGCGGCTTGTCCATCCGGTCAAAAAACTGCCGGACATACGGCGAGAACGTCTCGACGTAGCGCCGCTGGCCCTCGGCGAAGAGCGTGTCGAAGGCGAGTGAACTTTTGCCGGAACCGCTCAAGCCGGTGAACACAATCAACTGGCCCTTGGGCAGGTCGAGGTCGAGATTCTTGAGGTTATTGTGGCGGACGCCGCGAAGCCGGATCTGGCCGTTGGTCTTTTGGCGTGGCAATGGGCCCGGGGGACAAGTCAGCCCTTGGCCGCGCAGGCCTTGAGGTAGTCGATGATCGCGCGGTCGTCATCGCCGGCCTCGAGCGTGACGCGCAGGAAGTCGACGAGGCTGGAGTTGTGATCGCGCAGGAATGGCCGGTCACCGCCGCAGCCGTACATCAACTCGGGCGGCAATTGGCCGGCGAGCTTGGCGCGGGCCTTGACGATGAGGCGCGGCAACCAGGCGATACCATCGACCTCATCCGTCTTGGCCGGGATTTTTTCGGGATCGATCTTGGTCTTGGCCGATTCACTGCCGAGCGTGTTCACGAAATGATCACGCCGCAATTCCGTGACGCCCTCGACCTGGTCGTACTCGACGTCGTCCCAGTTGATGCTGTCCTCCACAAAGTCAAACAGTTCCCGCGAGGAGCAACCTATCGTGGCAAGGAAATAAACCTCGTCCGGCTCGAAGATCGTTGTGGTGGTGGTGCGTCCAGCGCGGTAGCGCGCCTGCGCAGCCTGATACAAATCGCGGAATCGGGTTTTCCAGTGGTCAGACATACGGGTCAGTTTCGCAAATCGACCGCCGACATCAAGCGATCCGTGGCGGAGTAGGCCCCGGTGACCCACTCCACAATTTGGGAGGGATCGGGCGCGTACTCGAGCTCGAGGCTGATCGCGCCGTCAAATTCCAGATCCTTGATTGCCCTCAGGTAGCCTTCGAACGGTACCACGCCCCGGCCCGGCGGCAGGTCGCCGTGCACCTTGCCGTCGCAGTCGGAAATATGCACGTGCCCGGCGCGGCCCTTCAGCGAGGTGAGGCTCTCGGGCGGACTGTCGCTCAACACCATGTGGCTGATATCGATGTTCGCCTTGACAGCCGGATTGTCGACATCGGTCAGGAATCGATCCATCTCGCCGATGGTGTTGACGAGCGACATGTGGAACGGCTCCAACTCGATGACGATCTCGAGGTCGCGTTCGCCGGCGTAGTCGCCGAGGTGCCTGCAGTTCTCGACGGCGAAGTTCCACTGTTCCTCCGGTGGGATTACTTCCTTCTGCCAAATGTATTCGCCGATGACGAGCAGGTAGTTTTTCGCGCCGAAGGTCACGCCCATGTCGAGGTAGCGCTTGCAGCGCTCGACGTGGAAGCGTTGCACCGACGGGTTCAAGTCTACCAAGCCGACGCTGACGCCTACCACGCTGACAATCGGCAGTTGCAGTTCGTCGCAGGTTTGCTTGATGTCCGTGATCCGTTCGGTGGCGTTCGGCTCCATCGGATCCTCAAAAATATCAACACAGTCGAAACCCAGTTCCTTGGTTTTCCTGAGGCCATCCACGAGTCCAATGCCGTGCTGTTCCCAAGCCGAATTAATCATTCCCAGTTTCATTTTGCTTAAGCCGTTGCGCGATGTTACGGAGCGGTTCGCCCCGGTGAAAGTCGAAAATGGTCAGACGCTGAACAACTCCTCGAGGCGGGTGCGCATCACGCCGCCATCCACGGTCACGCCGGTCCAGTACTCGATGCCGGTGATACCTTGGTTCACCAGCATGCCCAGACCGTCGAGAACCTTGCAGCCGCGTGCCTGCGCGTCCCTAATTAGGCGGGTTTGGGGTGGATTTGGGATCACATCCGCCACCACCATATCTGCGGACAGCGAATCGAGGTTAAGCGCCAGCCGTGCATCGACATCAGGATAAAGCCCGATCGACGTGGCGTTGATCACGACGTCCACGCCGTCGGTCACCGAGTGGTCGCCGTCCCATTTTTCAAATGCTGCCTCGGCAGGGGTTTTGTCGTTGACCAGTGCCATCAGTTCCTGACCACGTTCCTCGGAACGGTTCACGATGGTGATGTGCGTCGCCCCGGCCAACGCCACCTCGACCCCGATCGCCCGGGCCGCGCCACCGGCGCCAAACATCACGATCCGTTTCCCAGCGGGATCAACAATCTCCTCGAGCGATTTCAGAAAGCCCTTGCCGTCAGTGTTCTCGCCAATGAGTTGTTCGCCCCTGCGCACGACACAGTTCACCGCACCGATCACTGAGGCAGATTCGCCTAGACCGTCGATGTGTTGAATCACCTCCACCTTGTTCGGCAGCGAGCAGTTGAAACCGGCCCAGTTCATCGCCCGCGCCCCGGCCACCGCCTCGCCAAGGTTCTCCGGCCCGACCTCTGTGTTGATGTAACGCCAGTGCAGGCCGTGGTGCCGGTAGGCAGCCTCGACCATCTCCACGGTAGGATTCTCGGCGGCCGGCTTGGCAAATGAGCCGGTCAAACTCGGTAAAAAATTCAGTTCGTCTGGCATGGTAAAAATCGGCGGGGATGGTTAGTCCTGCTTGGCCAAGCGTCAAGCCGCGCTTGGCCAAGCGCGAGCCGGTGGCGGGGAAACCGGTTGGCGGGGTCAAGCCAGCTCTCGCACCCTGGTCTCCACGGCATTGATGAGATGGTCGGGCGTGGACGTGCCTGCCGTGATGCCGAGCGTGCCCGCCTTCGGCAGCCACTCCGAGCGGATGTCGTCCGGTCCCTGGACATGATACACCCTCCCGCAAAACCGCCGGCACGTTCGCGCGAGTTCATGTGTGTTGTTGCTGTTCGCCCCTCCGACCACCAAAATGATGTCCGATTGTTTTGCCAACGTCTCGGCGGCGTCCTGTCGCTGCTTGGTGGGTTGGCAGACGGTATCCACAAAACAAACCTCAGCCTCCGGAAAACGCGCCCGTAAATGCTCCACCAAGGACCGAACCCGGACAACAGGCTGTGTGGTTTGCGCCACCACGCCGAAACGGGGACGCGAATCCAGTGCATCAATTTCTTCCTTGCTCAAGACTACATTGCTTTCCAGCAGATCCTCGGTGAGTCCGCGCACCTCCACATGCCCGTGACGGCCAATGATGACCGGGTGATATCCGGCTGCCACAAGGTTGCGAACCTGCTTGTGGGCGTAATGAACGAGCGGGCACGTGGCATCCTTCAATGTCAATCCACCCCGGTGTGCCCGGGTGCGCGCTCGGTTTGAAGCACCGTGTGCGGTGATCATTACAGTCTCCGTCTCCACGGCGTCTGGTTGATCCTCGAACCTCACGCCACGATCCCGCAACTCTTCAAGTACGTTGGCATTGTGTACCAGTTCACCCAATACTGTCAGAGGGCGGGATTTTACCACCTCCTTGGCCAGAGAGATCGCATCACGCACACCGAAACACATGCCCATGTACTCCCCCCGAAGGATGGTTAATTTAACTTTGTACTGCAAAGTATATGTTGTCATTTATTCCTTTTGGTTTATCACAAAAAATTAATTGATTTTGCGTGCCTGTTTTACGATGCCCTCCAACAGGTCAACATATCCGGAAAAGGCGCTGCTCCCCTCCGTGGTGAGACGGCATGTGGTCAATGGCCGTTTTTCCTTGAACGATTTTGATACGGAAACATACCCCGCTTTTTGAAGGGTCCGAATGTGAGTGATGAGGTTTCCGTCTGTCATGTTCAGAGTCTCCCGGATGTCAGTGAAGGACATTTCCTGAATGGCCGCCAGCAGGGACATGATCGCCATTCGGTTCTTCTCGTGGATGACTTTGTCCAGTTGCTGAAACGAATCCGCGTTCACTCGATTTCCAACGGTTCCAGAGTTAATTTCAAGTAAACGCCGTAAGCCAGATTGATCGCCCCGAAGCCAAAGCCCATCAACCAGTGGGCGGTGTTTTCATTGATGAACGATAACGGCTCGATCCTTGAAAAAAACAGAATGAAAGAGCCAAATACAACATAAATCCATCCCAGCAACTTGATACCTCTTCGCATGAAAAAGCCAGCCGCATGCAACGCTCCTCCGTACAGGATCAGCCAGAATGCGGCTAACCGGGCGCTGTTCCTCGCTCCGGTCTCCTCAAGCAATTCAAACAGTCCCAATGCCAACCCGGCGGCGAGCATCGGCAACATGGCCTGCGCCACGCGGCGGGTTGGTGGCGACCAAAACTCCTCATCGCTCTTCAACGCCTGACGCCGGATCAAAAGCAACGCAGCCAGCGCGGACACCACCGCCACGCCAAGCCAATAAACGGCAAAATACTCCGGCCCAACACAACCGAGCGCCTGTGCCACCCCGGCGGCGACTACTCCCATTGTCCCCACCAACAATGCAAGGGGCGCCATGGCGCGCCGATAGACTCGAGCCTGTTCCATCAGGGAACGGATCGCCTTAAGGTTTTCTTCAGCCCAGTTCGCGTTCACGGAATTACTTTGTAATGCAAAGTAATATTGTGCAAGCCTTAATTGCCAATTTTTTTGGATGGAATCGTTCCTCCGCTTGGCCAAGCGGATGGGTTGTTCCGCTTAAACCGCTTGAAAAATGCGGACTTTCCATCGACCGTCTCTCGCCAATGAAACCGTTTGTTTTGATTCGCCCCGTAATGGCTGCCTTTCTGGTTGCTTTATATGCCGAAACGGCCGTGAGGGCTGAAACACAACTGGTCGAGGAACTTTCGATCGGGGTGAAGAATCCGCTCAAGGTCAGTTTGGCCAAGCCGCCCCGCGGCTTTGTTGCAGATACGAAACTTGGACTCCTGCGGCACCGTGTATTGAAAGGTCAGGTGCTGCACACGGCCCGAAAAGGATTACGGGGGCTATTTGAGACCCGTGGGGTCCGAACCCCGAAAGGCGATTTGCTGCTGATGTTTCCGGAGGGCAACCACTACGCCGCAGGCGGTGGCAAGGTCAACGACATGATCGCCTACCGATCCAGTAACAACGGCGAGACATGGGAAGGTCCCTCGATCGCGTTTGACATCGATTACAGCCAACATGGCCTCATCCCGTTGATCCCACGTGGCAGCAAGCGAATCTACGCCTTTGGCACTCAACCAATCCCGAGCAAGTACAGTCGTGATAAGGGCAGACATGAAAACACACCGATCGGCTTCCGCTGGTCGGACGACGACGGCCACACGTGGAGCAAGGTCACTTTGATCAAGCCAAAGAATGATCCGGGTTTCCTCGGCATGTCGGTCACCCGCATGTGCGAGACCGATTCCGGCGCGTGGATTCTCGGCTCCCACGC
>JASMKO010000107.1 GCA_030749225.1 Verrucomicrobiota bacterium | reverse complement strand
AGGTTTCTTTAACACTGCATATTTGTCTCTGCATCCGATTGCTACCAGTTTGAAAAAAAGTGGTTAGCGAATGGTTAGCGGATGCAGTTAACAAAAGTAGTCAATCACGGCACACTTGGGTCGCACTGCCAGCACCATGCCAGCCTTGACCTGTCGGCCACTGTTAAATTCCCGCATCGCACTGTTCGTCTTCCTCACCTGCTGACCGTTGATGCAGGCAGCGCGGTTGATTCCTCAACCGGCTCGGCTTCCTCCGCCGAATTGCCACTCGGCGATGTCTCCTCGGCCCCTTCCTTTTCCTGTGGATTCATGAACCCGGCCAACATCTTGCTCAAGTCCTGTTGATCCAAGGGACCGTCAAGTCCTACTAGTTAAACTTCTTTAGGTAGGTTATCCGTTGCCTCAGTTGCTTCCGCTGCCATGCTTATTCCTGCAAGTTAGGATTCATTCTCCGGCTCAAAAAAGCCGTGCCTGCAATAGGCACGCTTCCAGCCAATATGGCTAATTGGAGTTGTACTGTTATTAATGGTTCTATATTATTTAACGCACGTCAGGACTATGAAACTACTACTAACAACAATCGCAGCCGTTGCGCTGGCAGGGTGCGCGCGATGGTCAGAAGCAGATCAGGCGCTGGTTAAAGCCACCGGCAACGCCGGAAATATTGAAGCCGCTAAACAACACTTGACTGCTGGTGCGGATGTGAATGCGAAGAATGACTTATAATATGAATTTCTCTACCAGAGATGAATTTCCAGAATTCTTGAACGAATGCGAGTTGAAGGGAATCGGTGCTGAAATTGGCGTTCAAAATGGATCGTACTCAGAAAGAATATTAGACAAATGGAAAGGAACCACTCTCTTTTCTGTAGATGCATGGTTGCAGTTTGAGGAAAGCGAATATAGAGATGCGGCCAATGTTTCTGACGAGATACACTTAATAAATTACGCTGCAACTTGTATGAAACTAAGAAGATTTGGCGATCGTTCTATAATCTGGAGAATGACTTCAGAAGAAGCAGCAAAAATAATACCAAAAAAAACATTAGATTTTTGCTATATTGATGCAAATCACAGCTATGATGGGGTTGTTAAAGATTTAGAATTATGGATTCCTAAAATTAAAGTGGGTGGTATAATTTGTGGCCACGACTTTCGTGAAGATGGAGAACATTCTGACGAACATGGAAGAATTTTCGCGCTATTTGGAGTGCAAAAAGCAGTACTTGAATATTCAGACAAATATAATTGGGACCTTTATATTACAAAGAATGATGATTCGCCATCATGGTATGCTTTTATAAACTGAATATATGTTTAGTTAATGAGATAATTAAAAAACCTCTAAAATCTAAATGCCTTATTTTTTGCCATCCCGTCTTACTTCATACTTTAAAAGTATGCTAGCCAAGAGGTTTTGTCTGAGTGCCATGTTAATTGTTAATACAAATGGCTTTGCTTTACTGATTTAGTTAGATGAGCAACGAAACTTTTATAGTTAAGATATGATGAAATCGTCGAAGATTCTTATTAGGTTTTGCACCATGATTTCTTTACGCTCCTCGCGCTGAACAGGTTATAACTCCAGAGACTAGGTTTGAGAACCCGATGAAGTAGCTGCTTCCGGCGCAAAGTAGGTGAAGAATTGAAAGCTGAAGGGAAATGAAACACCTCCTACTCACAACAATCGCAGCCGTGGTGCTGGTGGGAGCGGTTTGCCCCGTTGTAGCTGCCAAGAAACCTAATGTTTTGTTCCTCGCAGTCGACGACATGAACGACTGGATCGGATGCCTAAACACAACACCCGCTGCCATCACCCCAAACATTGATCGCTTGGCCAAGCGCGGCGTCAACTTCACCAACGCCCATACCGCCGGCGTATTCTGCGCTCCTTCACGAGCTACCATTTTCTCAGGCCAGTTCGCTTCCACCACAGGTTGCTACGATACCGCCCTATACTTTGTTGATCATCCGAAGATTCGTTCCCTTCAGAGCAGTTTCAAGAAAGCCGGCTACCGTACCATGGGGGCGGGTAAGCTCTTCCACCACCCCGCCGGAAACATCGACCTGCGCGGTTGGGACGAGTTCTACGTACGCACCAAGCGTCAAAGGGAAACAGGATTTCCGATGGACTCCTGGTCGGAGGAGGTTCCCTTCCCCAACCCGAGACCCTATGGCACTTATCGCCGCACTCCGGGAGCGCCGAAAAGCAACAGTGGATTCATGGAGTTTGGCCCCGTCCCGAACAACCGTGAAAAGGACCTGGCCGACAGCATACGGGCCAAGTGGGCGGTTGAGCGATTGAGTGAAAAATACGACGAACCGTTCTTCTTGGCGATGGGTCTCTACGCCCCACACTTCCCCAACTATTGCCCGCAAAAATATTTTGACCTCTACAAGCGGAACGAGATCAAACTGCCGCCCTATAAGGCTGACGACCTCGACGACCTGCCTGAGAATATCAGGCGGCAAAAGATCAACCGATCAAGAATTCACCAACGCTTGGTCAAACTCGGAGCCGTGCAAGAAGCTCTTCATGGTTATCTAGCCTGCATGAGCTACGCCGATGCTCAAATCGGACGCGTCCTGGATGCTCTCGATGCCGGCCCTAACGCTGACAACACCATCATCGTACTCTGGTCCGACCACGGCTACCACCACGGGGAAAAAGGTGACTGGGGCAAGCACACCCTCTGGGAACGAACCTCAAACGTTCCCTTCGTCTGGGCCGGGCCGGGATTGGCTAAAGGAGCCACCACCGACGTCACCGTTAGCCTCATCGACATGTACCCCACCTTCGTCGAGCTATGCAACCTGCCACCCCCCCCACACATTCTCGAGGGCACATCGATAGCAGACACACTCGCCGACCCGAAAAATGCCAAGGACCGCGAGGTCTACCTGCCCCATATGTTTCCGGAGTCCTTCGCCATCATGAACATGGAATGGCGATACATACGCTACAAGGACGGCAGCGAGGAACTCTATAATGTGCAAAAGGATCCTAACGAGTGGCTCAACTTGGCAGAGCAGCAAAAATACGTAGAGATCAAAAAACACCTTGCCGAGAAAGCCCCAAAAAACTTTGCCAAACCCGCCCCCAAGCGAAAATCAAAACGCAACCTGATCCTCGAAGGCGAAACCTTCCACTGGAAAAAATAAACATCCTTCCCACACAGTTGCATCCCACTTATAATCAGAGTGCAAGACCGCTGAATTCCTCCGCAAAGACGGCGGCAAAAGACCCAAGAAAACACCATCTTCCGACCGTCATTGATGGATCACCAGAGCAATAACAGTTGTTACGGGGCGACGCCCCTACTGCTTTGCTTCCTCCTGTCTATTACCAGCTTGGCTCAAGAAAAGAAGCCGGGGATTCCTCCCGCATCTCAGGTGGCCCGAACCGAAGAAATAGGACCGGAGATTCCCATGAATACTACTCAGTCTACATTCCACAGTCGCTCGCTTGGCGGCGGAGATTTTCAAGCTGTGGCGTTCCTCCTCGGAATGTTGGTGTGTTTGGCAGGCACAATGACCGGAGCGGCAGCAAGACGGATTTGCGCAGGAGGTCGGTCGCGACAGTTGCATTTTTAGCTAACCAATATGCGCTAAGGATTTTTCAGTGCTCAAGGTTTTCTTTCAGGGGTTAACCAAGATTTGATTAAGTCAAAGATCGTGTCTTCCTTGAGATCTCTAAGTTCTCCAGCATCGAAGAAATATCCAAAACAAGAGCCACAATGTTCAAACCAGATATGGCTTTGTTTTGCATCCACCATTCGAATCATTCTAGTACTGCATTTAGGGCAATCAATAAGGTCGTTTTTGTTTTGCTCTTTCCCAAGATTAGAATCACCTATGTCAACTGATTCGGCACCTTCAATTCTCTTAAAATCAGCCAATTCATACTCATCAAACCAAATTCCATTACAGGAATTACAGCGATCAAGTTCGATCTCATGAATCGACACATTCTCCATTTCAGACTTACATTTTGGACAGTTCATTATGTTCTTTTGTAAATAATTACATTACCACCAACAAAAATTAAAATAATCGATTACTATTTGCAATAGATTTCCTGTTCCCTGCTAAGGTAGTAACACGAATCAGATGTCTATTGACTGCGTCTCGCCACACCCCGCCAGCATCACGGCTGTGATTGTTGTTAGTAGGAGGTGTTTCATATGCTACCAACCATCAAACTAGAGCCTTCTACTAATGTTTCTTTCATAGGCTTTTCTCATATCTTTGCCGTATTTCTCTAGTCTCTGTTGATACTCACGATCATGCTTATCCTTTTCCCATCGGTGCAGAATTTCCTCTCCGGACTCACTAAGTTCATTTTCTTTCAATTCACCACCACACCACGAACAATGGGACAAAACGGAATCCTTTAAAATCCTGTCACAATGTGAGCATTTCTTCATTTCTTTTGTGGTCTGAACTTGCAGGGGCTCAGGTGGAGATGTTTCTTGAGTTGGCACAGACAAGCTGGCTTTTTACAGACAGGACACTCGACAGTCTGGCCTGCAGGTTCTTCAGGTATCTCCAAACGCTGACCGCAACTAGAGTACGGTATTTTCATTTGCCTTCAGCTTTCAATTCTTCAGCCGTCTTGCCGCCATGTTTGCGGAGGACGTCGGCGACATTAATTAATGAGATTCGTTTCACCTTTGTAGATATTTACAATCACAACCCCAAAAACAATTAGGAACAAGCCAATTACTGACTGCCAGCTGATATGTTGCCGATAAATGAAGTAACTTAATAATGTCACTGTAAACACACCCAATCCCGCCCAAGTAGAATAGACTATAGCGAGAGGGATTTTACCAACTGTAAGTGACAAAAAGTAAAAAGAAATAATATAAGAACAAGATAGAACAATCGAAGGCAGAATCCTTGTGAAATTCTTAGTGACAGGCAAAAGCATCGTCCCCAATACTTCAAACGCAATTGCCCCAAATAAGAATAAGTAGAACTTCATTTACCCAAAAGTGAGTAACTATTGTTGTTAACAATTTTCCCTCAGAAAGAATTCATCTAATTGTTATTTATGGGGACATCAAAATAATTCACCATTTCAAAAGTTGCCATTCCCCATTCACCAAGCACATCCCAAGAATCTAGATGCGTTTGACTTGCAACAGTTTCAAAACCTCGCCCACCTCTGGCAGCTGAATCTGGATCAATCTCACCATGCGCTAACTTCATGTCGTAAATAAATTGCCATTGATACCAAGTTACACTGGCAGACGGGTAGACATTTTGAAACGCAGCACCCCATTTTGTGCCTGTCTTGCCATACCAGCGACTCTTGGAGCCGAGAAAGTTAAAATCTTTCATTACAGCCATCCCTGTATAGCCTGGAGAATTCGCAAATGGATAAGCCATACGCCGATTCCTCAAAGCAAGAGCACGCTTGGCTGCATCGACACGCGCCTGCAAATACTGATCCGGTGTGTACTTGGTTGGATTTGAATAATACTCGAGCATCCCTTCCCGTCCTCCGCGTTTGTGTTCAAGCAGTGCGCGGCGGATTTCGCTCAACGAGTTACCGATCGATGAATGGCAATGAACGTACATATTGTACCCGCGCGGCGGAGCCTGATTTGCGCTTGCCATCCTGGCCAACTCCTCCACTGGCGGCCAACCATCGTCGATAAAGCTGTCGTATTTTTTCTTTTGCTCCGGCGTGACTCGGTTCCACGGCATCAAACGAAAGCTCAGCACTCGCCCCCAATTCGAACCATCCGGCAAATAGGCATCCGGCCAGCCTGGCCGATATTCCATCAAATAATTTTGCGTCATCGAATGATGTGCAGGAGACCACCTTCGACTCATCGCCTTCCAATGCGCAAGAACCTGCGGTTTAATTTCCTCTTGGCGAATGTGCTCATGCCAAGCGTAGGCTCTCCTCAACAAATCCATATGCGCCTCATTGTTGTCCATCAGATAAAGCCAGACTAACAATGGCCCAACACCACGAGTCAAAGCACGTGGATAAGGCAATTCAATCTCGTATTGGCGAGCCCGTATCGGTC
Organism: Verrucomicrobiota bacterium; assembly: GCA_030749225.1. GTDB lineage: Bacteria > Verrucomicrobiota > Verrucomicrobiia > Limisphaerales > UBA1096 > UBA1096. The sequence continues at coordinate 30,624 of JASMKO010000107.1, read as the reverse complement.
TCCCATCGTCATTGTATTGCTCACACCAGCCAACAACTATGCCTTCGCCCATTTTCGATTTGGCAACAAATTTACCCAACTCGGATAACCTGGAAATATACTTCTTGTCATTTGTCATATGATACATGACTACCATCATTTGCACACAGGAATTTGTTGCGTTATCATTAAATGACACACCGTGCATAACACCAGAATGCCCGGATGAATGACCGTTAAACGACCATTGATCTGGCCAACCACCATTCCTGCGTTGCAGCGAAAGCAACACATCGGCGCAACGCCTAGCAGATTCAAAATACTTCTTATCGCCACTCAACTTGTAGGCATAGAGCATGATCCAAAACGGCTCGTTGTTGAAACCATCTTGGATTCGCAAGAAGTTTTCTCCAAGCCTTGTCCCCCACGGCCAGTGTCCTTTCGGCCACTGCGCTTTTAAAATTAAATCCGCACGATTCAAACCAGCCTCAAGATATCTTTTATCACCAAAAATTTCGTAAGCGCGAAAGAACCCAACCGCACCCGTTCGAAGTGGGTAAACATTAGCTTCAGCATACTTCTCGGGCACGTTTTGGATTTGCGCATCAAGCCAAGTGTGAATTTCTGTTTCAATGCGCTCTGCCAACTTCGGGTCAGCCCAGTTGCTCGTTTCGCGCATCTTGATTGTTGCCAGAAGCACCTCGAGTTCCCTCCGCTTGTCCAAGCGCTGTGTATCCGTTAAACCACCATAATGAACTGTCTCACCTCCAAACAACTGTGTGCGCTCCTTCCACGGCAACCCGTTGTCGGACAAGGCTTCATAAGAAAGATCTTTGTAATGCCCAAGCTTTGCATCGAAAACCAAGCCATCCTCAGCGGCACAGGCGATGCCAGGAATAAACATGTTGATCCACACCAGCACCACAGCAGCGATTGTTGTAAATAGGAATTGTTTCATTTGCCTTCAGCTTTTAATTCTTCACCCGCCTTGGCACCGTGTTTGCGAAGGAGGTTTCTTTCCTCACGGCTGTGTGTTCAGATCCGCCAATCTTCTACCTCTTCGGCCCATCGAACAAAAAGGTCCAGTTCTGTCCATTTTGAAAATTCGGTTTGTCGTAAGTGGCTCGAAAATAATCAATGTGGTTATCAAGAAAAGCCACGTTACCCCATCCGGGTTCGGAGCCATGATGCCAAAAGCTGTATTGAAAGGGTTTGTTAATGGGTCCCGAAACCTCCTGTTGCCATCCGTAGGCGCCAACCGGATAGTCGTTGGCTAAAATGACCTGAGACGGTGCGCGAATCTGGCTCATCTTTTTCCCATGGAGTCCGTCGGATCCATTGGAATTGCCGCCACTGTTGTAAAAATAACTGTTACCGAATGTGTCGAATAAGCTGGGTTTGCGATCGGCGTTCCACCGCCCCCGCGTTGCTCCATCGTCCATCGGGCATTTGAAAACTCGGAAGACCCCCTCGTTGTCGTCTTGTTTGACCTTTCGGTTAATTGTGACATACGGATTAATCATTCGTTCCTGAGCCAAGTATTCCGTTCCTCGTTTGCCTCCCCAAGAATAATAGGACAATACGGGGCCGCCTTTATGGGAAGGCAATCCGTCATCGTTATCGTCGACGTAGAGAAGTGTGGCCAAAGATTGCTGGAGAAGCTGACTGGAACAGGCCACGCGTTGGGCCGTTTTCTTTGCGGAAGCAAGTGCGGGTAGCAGCAGGGCCGCTAGGATGGCAATGATGGCAATTACCACCAACAGTTCAATTAGCGTGAATCCCAGGCTCTGATTCTTTTTCATTTCCATTCTGCTTTTAATTCTTCAGCTGTCTTGGCTCCGTGTTCGCGGAGGAGGGCAGAGCTGGCTATTTGACTCTGTCGACATTCGCCAAATAGTCAGGATCAATGTTCACACCAATGCCGTGGCCGTTGGGCGCGGTCATGAATCCGTTTTTGACGACAATCTTGTCGCCTGTGGATTCCCAGGGGAAATCGTCGGTCAGTCCCTTGTATTCCTGATGCGGTCCAGGGTTAGGGCAACATGCGGCGTAGATTCCCATGTAAAGAAATCCAAGGCCACCTCCAGAAATGTGCGGAGTGCAATCAAAGCCTTTAGCCGCTGCCATCTGGGCGACGCGCAATGAGCGGATGAGGCCACCATAGTAGAAGATGTCGGGCTGGAAAATGCGAACACCACTGTTTTCAACCATCCATTTAAAGCGCCACTGGCTGCTTTCCTGTTCGCCCCATGCGACGGGAATGGTCAATGCCTCAGCGACTCGTTTCGTTTCTTCAAGGTAATCAAATGGCACGGGTTCCTCGTAGAATGCGACTCCGTATGCCTCTAATATTTTTCCGACTTCAATAGCCTTTTGAACTGAGAGGTAGGAGCTGTTGGCATCGGCGTAGAGGGTGCATTTATCACCCAAGGCTTTAGCGACCATGGGGATCAATTTCTCGGTGCGGTTGGGAAGCTCATCGATCACTTTCATTCGACCTCCGATTTTGAACTTCAATGCTTTGGCATCGATGCTCTTTACTGTTTTGATGATGAGGCGCAGGGATTCCTGAGCATCTTTAGTGCGGTGATTGTTGGCGATATAAAGATTGATCTGCTTGCGTCGCTGTCCGCCCAACAAATTCGCCGCCGAACAATTGGCGACTTTACCCAAGAGATCGAGGATCGCGAATTCGGCTGCCGCGAGAGGAACCCAGAACAGTTGCCCTTGCATCTTGTAATTATTGCCGCTCAAAAAGACGCCATCGACCAATCGATCGAGATCCCGCGCGTCTTTGCCGCGCATGTAGGGAGCGATCACCTTGGTGAAGACATGTTGGCTCAGTTCCATTTTTTTAGGATGTCCGACGGACCAGCCTTCAGCGCCGTCTGTGGAGCGGACACGGATGAACCAGTTGTCATCCCTTTCATACAGTTCAAGCGACTGGATGATTACCGGATCCGGAAGGCGATCGCGCTGAACGAGTGGTTTAAAGGTTCCAATCGGATCTACGGGCTTGCTGTGACCTTGAGGGATTCCGCCCATTAAAACAGTGGCTGCAGGTATGCTTGTGGAGAAGAGAAATTTTCGCCGGTTCATGGATGCGATTGTTGTGAAGGGGAGGTGTTTCATTAAGTGTTCAAGTGGCGAAGTGAGTTGGTTTTAATTCTGCCTGATTACCAACCCAAACCAAACCAACCTTGCCACTTGGCTACAAAATAGAAGCCAACCACAATGCCAACCATCTGATGAGCCATTTGATCATGTTTCAGCCAGAACCAACATTCACCCCGCTGAATGCAGTTTTCAAGGCGTTTTACCTGTTGCCGCTAAAACGGCTCTCGGCCTGGAAAACAACCCTGTGGCGTTCAAGTGGTCAAGTGGGTTGGTTTAGTTGCCAGCGGCTTGCAGTTCCTTCTTAGTCTTGCCGCTGTTTTTGCGGAGAAGGCCGGCGGTTTGTGGATGGTCGTGTCTGATGGCCCAATCTAGCGGTTTGTTTTAGTCCCACCATTTTAACCACTGAAGGAATGATTCACCCCAAACAAAAGCCAATACACCACAAATCCCGGAGCAGATGGAAATCAGGGTCCAATTGAATCCATCAAAAATCCAGAATGGAATGGCAACTCCGAGAACTGCACCAAACAAAGCGTGAATTAACCTCAATAGCATATCTCAATCATTCACTAGCACGGTTGAGATTGTTTTGATTAGTATGTGTTTCATTTCCCTTCAGCTTTCAATTCTTCACCGGACTTGGCTCCGTGGTCGATTAGGACACCGAAGGTTTCATTTTCAGCATAATCTAATGGCGCTAGGCGGTCTTTATTTACCACATTTACATCCGCACCTTCCTTGATTAGTAGTTTAGCGATTTTATTGTGAACCTTTGAAGCCGCCCAATGCAAAGGAGTCCATCCTGAATCATCCTTCACATTCACATCCGTGCCAGCAGCGATGTGCTTTTTGACGGCTTCGATGTTTCCTTCTTTGGCAGCTTTATGAATTGAGATGTCTGGTGCTTTGGCTGTCGGTTGCTGCGATTCTCCCGAGTCACTCTCGGTGGAGGACTCCGCCACCTGTTCGCCGATGTCTAGCGAAGAACAGCCAGTCACCAGCACCACGGCTGCGATTGTTGTGATTGGTATGTGTTTCACTTGCCTTCAGCTTTTAATTCTTCACCAGTTCAAGTCCAGAATAACTGGCCAGTGGTCACTTGCTCCATCAGGCCTATCGTGGTCGATTGTGACTCCAGTGACTCTATCCTGCCAATCAATGGGCAGGAGGATATGGTCTAGCACCGTCTTGGAACCCTTGTAGTTGTAGGTGTACCTCTTTTCCATTGGCTCAACCCACTTTAAGCTATTCACCAGTTCATCGTCGCCCCCGGGAACGTAATCCTTGATCTTCTTCAAGGCCTGTGAAATAGGAGTCGCCTGCTCGCTAGGATCAGCATCTGGCACGATCGGATCCCAATCATTTAAATCCCCAAGCACCAAGGTGGCATAACCAGCAGTCGAAAGCCTGTTAAGCTGCTTCACAACTGCATCAGCCTGCTTCTCCCTCTTAGCCACCGCACTCGGTTCAGTGGGGACTGACTTTAGGTGCAAGCCAATGATGGCAGTCTCCTCGCCGTTAAGGAGGCAGGTTAGAATTACGCATTTGGATGGGTAAACAGGATCAATTGGATCAGAGACTTTGATGTTAGTGATATTCCCGTTGATTTTGTTGGTAAGAAATACAACGTCCTGCTCCAGATGGGTGTCACGGCTTTCAAGAAAATGAAGCGCATATTGCAAACCCTTGCCTTGGAGAGCCTTCTGGAGTCTCTTGGCCGCAACCTTGTTAATCACCTCCTGAAGGCAAAGTACGTCCGGGGCATGCCTCGCAACAATCGAAGCAACTGCCTGATGTTGCTGTTCGATTTCAGATTCCGTGTCCTTATTCTCTAATCCCCAGATGCCCTTCTTCTTCAATTCCACCACTTGAGTCTGACTTCCTAAAAGCCACTCAGTGTTGAATGTCATGATGGATACTCCCGGTTTTTCAGGCAATAGTTCTGACTTCTTAATTTCAACAGATTTAGCCGCCTGCTGCGAACCCACACATATTCCCAATAGCACAGCTGCGATTTTGATCAGTATATGTTTCATTTGTCTTCAGCCTTTAATTCTTCAGCTGTTTTGTGCCCACATTGAACAGCGCTAGATTGATTTGTCAATGAGAGGAGTTTAGATGAAATACGCTTAATTTGCCTCCAGGCGAAACTGACAGCGTTAGCAATAATCTTTAAGATGAAAAACGAGAATCCCATTATTAAAGCGCCTAACAGATTGAGGCGCCTTTTCCCGAATTGTCCTGTTCTTAGCATAATTGGACAGTTTTCACAGTTCACTAACTTCCACCAACACCACGGCTGGGATTGTTGTGAGTAGGATTTTCATTTCTTTTCAGCTTTCCATTCTGCACGCGACTTGCTCTCGGCAAAACGAATTCAAGTAATCTACTTTTTTTGCTGGAATCAGACAACCGTGAAGTAAAAAAACAAATCGGCTGATCTACTTTGTTTGTGGTTTGAATAGTGTAAACACGCAGAATCGCTTGCTTTTTTGAACTGCACTAATTATTCAACGGCATCTGATCCATACACCCAGTGTGGATCAGAAATTTGATTTAATCAATGAATACGAGAATTTCTCACCTTCACAAGGTAGAAGTCGTTGGTTCAAATCCAACAGTGCGCGCCATCCTCACCCCACTCAACAAAATGTGAATAAATACATCAGGACTTTTCCTAATGTCTTTCCCATAATGAGCGCCCGAAATGCCATGAGACTGTTGACACTGTTTCTCGCCGGAGCCGTCCTTTTTACCAGGCCTTCTGCACAGGCCGAACCGTACGGAGACTGCCATTTTCATCTACTGGATTTTCTTCAAAACGGTGAGTTCGACAATCGGGATGGGGCCTTCCCTTGCGACAATTCCGGACTAATGCCGGACGGGCGTTATTTCCAACTTCCGTACGGAGAGCGGCATCGGCGGCTGACAGGCCTACTCGACGTCACCAAACGGCACGGTATTGCCGACGTGGTGGTTTGCGGTATGCCTTTCGTTAAGAAATGGGCCGAGGACGATTTTTTCCTCCGGCCGAAATATTACCTAGACTCCAGTTCTCGTGTTAAGGCGGCTCGAGACACCGACCTGCAGGTGGCCGCCGCGTTCATGGACTACCAACGACGCTTCGCCGGGGACCAAGCCCAACTGGACAGGCTGAAGCGGCTACACCCATTCATCTGTGGGCTAGACACAACTGATCTGGGGGCCGTTGACCTCGCAATCAAGCGCATCCAGGAATTCCCGGGCGTCTGGGAAGGCCTAGGGGAATTGATGTCCCGCCACGACGACCTAACCAACCTAACCACCGGGGAGCGTCCCCGCGCAAACCACCCGTCGTTTATCCGGTTGTTCAAGTTTGCCGGGCAAGTGAGCCTGCCGGTCAGCATTCACCACAACGTTGCCCCGATCTCCCGCGACGATGACGAGGTCAAGCCGCCGTGGTATCTGGATGAGTTTTTCGACCTGCTCAACCGAACGATCCGAGATGAAGCCGATGCCGCCAACCGCCCAAACGTCATCTGGTGCCACGCCGGCATTAGCCGCCGGATCGTGGTTAAGAATTACCGGCAAACCCTTGAGCAAATCCTGAATGAGTATCACGAAAATATTTACCTCGATTTATCGTGGGTGGTGCTTGGCAACTATCTCTACAGGGATCTGGGCGGGTGGGTGGCGCTGATCGGGAAATACCCAGACAATTTTCTCATCGGGTCGGACTCGGTTGGCAAATACAGTGGCATCCCGATGGAGTTGAAGAAATTTCAGGCTCTCCTCAGCGCCCTGCCCGCCGAAACGCGGGCCAAGGTCGCGCACAAAAATCTTGCTTCGATCCTCCGCAAGGCCGAGTCGGGGCGGCAGCGTAAGGGATTCGGCCGGGGCGGCATCACACTGCCCCATGAATTTTCACTGCCGGAACGGTTCGGCCTGGAAACGCTGGGCCAGCCATAAGTGCCGTCATTGCAAGCCATACCCGCGGATACCTGACTAAACTCCACAGGTCACTCGAATGTATCGATTGGTTCCGGTCCGGGCTGCCAGCGGAGAGTTGTCGCCTGAGCGCCGAGCACGTCCAGGCTGTCGGTGCGCTGCACGAATGCGACTGCGCCCAGGTTGCGCTTGGTCGCGCCATGGGACGGTTTCAGGGAAAACGTGAACTCGTGGCCCAACGGCCCGGTGAGGTTGACGCTTTTGAAATCCAGAGCGACGTTGTCCATGGCCAGCATACGTCCCTTGTTTTCGCCACCGGTGATCCGCCGCCTGACACCGTTCTCCACCAGCGCCACGCACAATGCCGCGTTCTCGAACTTGCCCATCGTGCAGGCGTTCACGGCAAGCGCTCCGTCATCTTTCTTTACCTGGCGCACGGACACCGCCACCGCGGCCGGTAACTTCAGCATGCGGTTGATTGCGTTGAAGGCGCTGGCACGGTTGTGGCCCAGCATCTGTACTTTGCCGTTCACAATCATCTGCGGCGTGTAGTAGTAGCCGCTGAATCGCTTGTGCTCGTACGCCCGTTGCCGGGCGGAGAAGCGCGCGTCGCTGAAGCCGTCGGTCCAGCTCCCTCCGTCAAAGTAGTCAACGTGAAATGAGACACAAAAAATGTTCAGTCGCTTGGCCAGCGCCATCCGCCGGATGTCCGACGTGAGCCGCTCTGCCGGAGGGCAACTGGAGCACGATTCCGACGTATAAAGTTCCACCAGGGCGAACTGTTTGTTCTTCAGGTTTCGCTTCAGAAGCGGGATGTCGGCGGGCGCTTGGCCAACCTTGTTTTTCGCCTCGTAATCCGCACCGTTGTCGAGCAGGAAGCGGCTCATCTCCTGTCGGCCCTGGGCGTAGGCGAAGTGCAATGGAGTCCAGCCGGTTGCCGTCCGGGCGTTGACCTGGCCCTCTGGCTGGACGGCCAAGTGCCGCCGGACGATCTCGATATTCCCCTTCGCGGCGGCCTCGTGGATGGAGATCGTTGGCACCGACCCGCTGGACTTGGGCGACGACGGTTCCTCAGCCGGCTTGGCCAAGGGCAACTCGACAGTCTCCAACGGGGCGGGTGCTGGCTCGCGCTTGGCCGGAGGACTCTCCGCTGGCGGCGACTCACCCCCACACCCGGCCAACAGCACGGCCGTGACGGTCAAGGGCAGGAGGTGTTTCATCTTCCTTGGCTTAGGACTGAATCATTGCTTCTTGAAGTAAGCGCCACCTGGGGCAAATTGCCCCAGTGGAGCAATCCTTCCTTGTGAACTGAGCTCGATAAGTTTCAGGGTTGTTTTGTTTATCTTGATCGCGCCTTCATCGCCGCCCGCGAAGACGCCGGAAAACACCAGCAAGTTCCCCTCGACCGTCAGCTTGCCTGTTAACTGGTTGTCTTTCTCGTCTGACTTAATACCGACAAAGGTATTGTCAGGTTTCAATTTTATTTCGATTGTCGCTCCACCACCAGGGGACTGGATCGTTGCGAGGTAAGTTCCAGAATAATCCGGTTTCGACTCCGGCGGGGGAGATTCCGCCACGGCTTCCGCCGGTTCCGATTCTACCGAAGGAGCCAACGGCTCCACCTCCCCGCACCCCAACAGCAGTACAGTTGTGATTGTTGTGAGCAGGAGGTATTTCATTTCCCTTCAGCTTTCAATTCTACACCCGTCTTGCCGCCGTGCTTTCGGTTGCGATTTTAATTCTTAAGAACTTCAATAACATTTGGTCGCGTTAAAAAGTATAAAATACAAGTCGCAAATGCTAAATTGAACATCCCACCAGCATAAGCTGTAATAATTTGTTGCGCATTATTCGTCAAAAAAGTTGTTCCAATAGCATTAATTATAGCCTGAAAGATAGCCAAAATACCATATGTAATTGAACTTTTGTGCCCCCATTTTTTGTTTCGCAATAAACCAATCCCACTAATGAATAATAAAACGGTAAGCACGAACGCCGGGAAAATCATAATTTGCACAAACAATAAATGACTTTCTGACATTTGTTGGCGTACTTCATTTCCTAACTCTGGATGTTGAGAAGCCCATCCTAAAAAAATTAAACTTATTGCACCTGCTCCCGAACCACAAAATCCTATTGCTCCGAAAATCACATTTAAAATTCCAAATACTTTTATTGAAACCGGGTAAGCAGGGGAAAGGGGTTTCGATTGTTCATTTACGGGTGGGACGGAGGCAACACCTTCAAATTCAGGCAACTTGCCCAGAGCTATCCACTCTGTATCGCCCATGCAGCGAATCAATGACTGGTCATTGAGTCGACCAGATTCTATCCAGTCACGAATTATCTCGGCGGTTTTTGGGCCGTACTGTTTACCATCTAAGCCTAACACCTCGTACATCGTTTGGGATGTGTTGTTCATGGATTCAATAGATTGGCTAATGATTTATCATTTTTATTGTTTCCCTTCAGCTTTCAATTCTTCACCCGTCTTGCCACCGTGCTTTCGGAGGATAACAACAATGTCTTCGTTTTTGTTCCTGATGGCCCAGTCCAACGGCGTATCCCCGAACGCAATGGTCACGTTGACGTTCGCGCCGTTGGTCAACAGCAGTTCAACGATCTCTTTTTGGCCGGTCGAGGCCGACTTGTGCAATGGAGTCGTTCCGCCGTCCCCATTCACCTTCGCCCCCTTCGCGACGAGCAGTTCAACCATCCCTGGGAGATCTTCATTCACAGCCGAATCCAGTGGAGACTCAGCAAAGGCATCCTTCGCATTGACGTCCGCGCCTTTGGCCAACAGTAGCTCGACGATGTTACCGCGATTTTTTTTTGCTGCTGAAAAGATTGGTGATGCTTTCCGCTCACCCCCCTTGGCCTTGACGTCCGCGCCTTTGGCAATCAGTAGCCTCGCCACTTCCTCATGGCCGGCACTTGCCGCGAAATGCAGTGGAGTCAATCCTTCGTCATCCCTCACATTCACGTCTGCGCTGCTGGAAATCAACAGTCCGGCGACGGCCGCCTGTCCGCCACGCGCCGTGTAGTGCAGGGCGGTCGAGCCCCATTTGTTTTTTGCATCCACGGCGGTGCCGGCGGCCAGATGCTGCCGGACAACTTCCATGTCCCCCTTCCACGCCGCCTGGTGGATAGGAACACCGGGCAATTCCACCTTGGTGGCTGCATGGGCGGGTTGGACCTCGGCCGGTTTCTGTGTCGATGTCGTTCCGCATCCCGCGAAGAACGCGGCGGCGATGGTTGATATGAATACTTCTCTCATGAGTTTACTGAAAGGGAAAACGGTAGCAACCCACCCGGTGCCCGCCAACTCGAATCCCTCGGCACAGCCCAGTCAACGGACGACGTACGACAGCAGCTCGTCCATCACAAGGTTGATGTCAGCGCAGGCAATTTCGGACGTGTCCCGGATGACCGGTTCCGTCTGCACGTACTTCCCCGGCACGAGTTCCTGTCCGCAATGCCGCAGGAGCAGCGACGCCAATTGCGAGGTGGTCTCGAGATGGAACTGCAGCCCAACGACGTTACGGCCAAGCTGGAACGCCTGGTTGTCGCACGCCTCGCTCTTGGCCAAGCGCACCGCCCCATCCGGCAGGTCAAAAGTCTCGCCATGCCAGTGGAACGCCGTCAACCCGCCTGGCAGTTGAAACACATCTCCATCCGCGTCCACCGCATCCACTGGAAACCAGCCGATCTCCTTGTGTCGGCCGGGGTGCACCCTGGCCCCCAGCGCACTCGCAATCAGTTGCGCCCCGAGGCAAATCCCGATGACCGATTGGCCTAATCGAATCGCCTCACGGAGGAACGCCTTTTCCGGTACAAGCCAAGGGTGTGCCTGTTCGTCGTTGACGCTCATCGGACCGCCCATCGCGATAACGAGACTGCTTTGCCTCGGATCCGGCAACTTGACCGATTCATAAAACCGCGTGTACCTCACGGTCGCACCCCGCTTGGCCAGCCACCCCTCCATGCTGCCGATGCCCTCGAACGGCACATGCTGCAAAACCTGAACCTTCATAACGGCGTTCAGCAGGAGGAGAGCAGGACCACCAGCCAGCCGGCCGCGACACACCCCGTGGTGATGGCCGGACTCTTTCGGTACGAACTACCCTCCGGGAGCATCATCCGCTTTATAACAAACGCCAATGTCATCCCGATCACCGTCCCAACTAACGGCACCACCACCAGCAACCAAACAAGCGCACTTACCAACGAAAGCAGGGCAGGCAGCAAGGCAAACGCCAGCGCCAGTATTAGGATCACCCCAACAACCAGAAGAATCGTGTGCATGTAATGAGTCCCGACCGTTTGGCCAAGCAACGGAAATTGTCCGTTGAATTTCCTCCCCAATCAATCTCAAACACTCCATGCATCCCGAAATAGGTTTGGTTTCGCCATCGGCATTGCTACCCTCCGCATCCACTCATTCGCGCATGTTGACTAGATTTTTTATATTAGGCCTGTTGCTCGCGCCACTTGGCCAAGGGCTTGGGCAAATCACCAAGCCAGCCGACGCCCCCAAGCCGCTTTCCCCCGCCGATAGCCTGAATACTGTCCGGCTGCCGGACGGCTTCCGGCTGGAATTGGTCGCCGCCGAGCCGCTGATTCGCCAACCCTCCGGTGTCTGCTGGGACGCGGAAGGAAACCTCTTCGTTGCCGAGTTGCACGGCTACAACCGCGAGGGCCAGTATGACATTGAGGCGCTCAACAAAACCGGCGAACTCGACCGCGTAGTGCGCCGCATCGCCGCCAACAAGGAGGCCATGCGCCGCGCCGAGGCTGAGCAGCTTGGTACAGTCAAAAAAATGCTCGATGACAACGGCGACGGCATAATGGATCGCGCCGAGATTTGGGCCGATGGAATACCAGCCTGCCTTGGCATCTGCCCGGCGCGCGGTGGGATCATCGTGGTTTGTTCCCCGGACATACTTTTTCTCGCCGACCGTGACGGCGACGGGCGGGCGGAGGTTCGTGAGACACTGTTCACCGGCTTCAAGACCGGCGTCATCGAGCGCCGCATCAACTCGCCGCAGTGGGGGCCGGACAACTGGATTTACATCGACGGCGGCCAGGGCGGCCGCATCACCGGCACGCGCCTCCCCACGCTGGTCAACCTGCCAGTGACCGGGTTTCGCATCCGACCGGACGGCTCAGCGCTCGAGCCGGTCAGCGGCCACACCGGCACATACGGTTTCACCTTCAACGACGACGGCGACCGGTTCGTGATCTCCACCGGCACTCCCGGCATCCAGGTCGCGCCGCTACCGTGGCGCTACCTGTCCCGAAACGTCGACATCGCGGTGCGGACCTCGCGCCGCAACGCCGCCGACTACAACACCACGTTCCCCGTCAGCCAACCGCACCCGTGGCGAACCAAACGCGCCGACGATCCCGGATTCGGCAAATATTACCGCGACCGTTACGGCGCAGCGGAGTCGATCCCCAACGGCTACTTCACCTCCGCCTGCTCGCCGCTCGTCTACACCGACACCGCCTTGCCCGGCTTGAGCGGCCAACTCCTCGCCTGTGCCCCGGCGCAAAATTTTGTGCATCGCGCCACGCTGCAGCGCGATGGGGTACGGCTCAACATCCGGCGGACGGACGGCACGGAGCAATCGGAATTCCTCGCCTCTACCGACATCTGGTTTCATCCAATCCATCTTTCCATTGGGCCTGAGGGTGCGATTTACATCGTCGATTTTTACCGCGAAATCATCGAGGATTACTCGGCAATTCCGCGCTACCTGCAGCAGCAATACGGACTCGACGACGGCCGCGACCACGGCCGCATCTGGCGCTTGGTTCACGACACGATGCCGGAGCCGCAGTCGCCCAACTTGACCGAGCTCGACGACGATGCGCTCGCCTACGAGGTGGGCAGCCCTCGTTTTTGGCGACGGCAAACCGCCCGGCGGCTGCTGATCGAGCGCGGTGCCCAGAATACCAGCCTCGCGCTGCCACATGACAACACCGCCGCCGCCATCAATGCACTTTACACGTTCGACGGCCTAGGGCGGCTCGGCGATGACACACTAGCCGCCGCGCTTGATCACACCGAACCGGGCGTACGGCGTCATGCGTTGCGTCTAGCCGAACGCCGCCTCGACGACAGCGAGCCCCTGCTCACCGCCGCTCTGCGCCTAGCCAATGACGCGTCGCCGATCGTCCGGCTGCAACTCGCCCTTTCGCTCGGCGAATCCGATGACGCGCGATCCCTACGCACGCTTGCCGACTTGACCAGGCAGCACGGAGGCGACATGTGGCTCGATGGCGCCATCCTTAGCTCGCTCGGCAACCGTGCCGGCGCGATGCTTGAGGCCCTGCTATCGGACAAGTCGGCCGCGCTTGGCCAGGCGCGCGGGATGGTAAGCCGCCTTTGCAGCGCGGTGGCCTCCCGGAAAAACCGGGAGGAGTTCTCCGGCGTGATCGCGCTCCTGGGCGAACTCCACGACCCGGAGCTGCAACTCGAATGCCTGAAGGGATTGCGCGAGCCGTTCAAATCCGCCACCACACTCACGATCAGCGACACGTCCCGCGAGGCGTTGATGCAACTCGCCACCCGCGGCGAAGGCAGCGTGCGCGTCGCCGCGCTCAACCTAACCCGCGTATTGAAACTCGAAACTGCGGCTGAACGAAAAGAGCGGCTGAGCAAGGCTCTACGCGAGGTGGCCGATGTGCAGCTCCCGGCCGAACGCCGCTTGGCCGCCGTGCGCAGCTTGGCCTCGGAAAACGATGCCGCGATCGCCGCCAGCCTGCTCAACGCCTACCCTGCCGCCACGCCACCGGTGCGCCGCGCCATCCTCGAGACGGCCTTCACCCGCAGCGACCACCTGCCGGCCGTCGTGGCGGCGATGGAGCAGGCCAAGCTGGCTCCCTCGGCGCTTAACGCCGTCCAGCGTACTGCGTTGCTCGCGCAAAAAAACGCTGGCTTGGCCAAGCGCGCGGAGGCGCTATTGGCCACACTCAAGCCATTGGATGATGCAACGCTGCAAAGATTCCTCACCGCGCTCAAAGTCAAGCGCGACACAGTCGCCGGCCAAGCGGTTTTCAGCCAGCATTGCGCCATCTGCCATCGCGCGCACGGTATCGGCTTCGCGGTCGGGCCGGACTTAACGGCGGAGTTTCGGCGGGCCGAGGAGACAATTGTACGGGACATTCTCGCGCCGAGTACAGTGATCGTCGCCGGCCACGAGACGTACACGGTCGAGACCACCGACGGGCGGGTGCTGAGCGGCCTGCTTGCGGGCGAGTCGGCAGCCAGCCTGACGCTGGCCATGGCCGGCGGCGTGCGGCTCGATGTACTGCGAAAGGACATCCAGTCACTGAAGTCGCTCGACGTGTCGCTGATGCCGGAGTCGCTCGGGGTAACCATGAAGCCAAGCGACGTTGCCAACGTGATCGCCTGGCTGCGCCAGCCACCGGTGCGGCAGGTGCTGTTCGACGACAACCCGGCGTTTGTCGACCAGCTCACGGAAGGCGGCGGCTCGGCAACAGTGGTCACAAGCGACAGGCACAGCGGCTCGGCGTCGCTGCGCGTCACGCCGTTGCAACGGCACTCGAGCCGCATCCCCGGATGGGCGTTTCGCATTCGGGAAAACCCCGGACCGGGCGAGTACCGCTATTTGCGCCTCGCATGGAAGGCACCCGATGCAGCCGGCGTGATGGTGGAATTGGCCAACAACGGCGCTTGGCCCTCACCCCGCAACCCGGCGCGACGCTATTACAGTGGCAAAAACAGTACCGCGTGGCAGGCGACCCGCGTGTCGGAAAAACGGCCGATCGAATGGACGATGATCACTCGAGATCTTTGGAAGGATTTTGGCGACCTGACGCTAACTGGCATCGCTCCGACGGCAATGGGCGGCCCGGCTTGGTTCGACCGGATTGAGCTGCTGCGAACGGCTGGTGAGTGACACGCGCTTGGCCAAGCGCTCTCCCCCCTCACCCGGTCTTCAGTCACTTTCTCCCCCCAGTGGAGAGAAGGAATCAGCCGAAAAGGCGGTTAACTCGTTTCGTACAGGACCGTGATCAGCACGTCGGACGCAACAGCGACGTTGCCCTGTAGCGAGCCGCCCGGCTTGGCAGCCGGGTTGTAGCTCTGGGTGGCGATGTTGCCGGTGGCCTGGAGGATCTTCACCCCCTCACTCTCGGCCCAAGCGTTGATCTGCTCCTCGAGCACCTCAACCTCGGTTTCCAGTCCCTTGAAAAGCTTGATGCGTTGCATAGTGTCGATCGGTCATTCCCGCCGCATCAGGAAGTTGCCGGTGGTGGAGTCATCGACAATCCGGAGCTGGTACGGCGGCGAAAGCTTGCTGTCTGCACCGCGCATGAGCACGGCGCTGTATTCGTAGTCGAACTTGAAATGGTAGTTGATGACCCGCGTACCGTCGGGGATCGGAATGAGCGTCTCCCATCGGCCCTCGGTGAGCTGGGTTTGCCGCATCGGGAAAGCCTGGTTGTTAAAGATCACGATCGGCTTGATCGAGCCCGTGTCGAGCGTGCGCTGGTTGCTCTGGTACATCGCCTCGACCTGGTAGAGGCCGGTCTGGCTCCACGACAGCTCGCGCGGCGTGAGGTTGGTTATGGTGCTCGTGGTACATCCCGCCAACAGGAAAACCATCACGCCCATTGAGAAAAACCACCTCATCAACAACGCCAGAAACCTTGCGGCTCACGGGGCGGTTTGTAAAGCCCGCAATCGCTCACCAGGCATGTGTCAGGAAAAACAAGATCAGCAGGATGGCCACGCCGATCCAGAGCCAGTGCAGCCGCTTGCCGGCCGGCCGGCCACCCTCCCAGAACTCCCGCTGCACAAAGTCGTCGTAGTCGAACTTCTCCTCCGGCAGGTGAGTGGACTCGTATTGCGCCTCGTCGGCCCAACCGGTGTCCGGGCAGGCGCCGCACTCCGGGCAGGCGCGCGCCTTGGAGGGAAGTTCGGCGCCGCAGTTCGGGCATTCGTCGGACGTCATCGGGAGCGCTTGGCCAAGGCAAGCGGTCAATTCATCTCGGATCGCCGCACCGGCAACCGGCCGGCCCAGCCCGGTTTCAATCGCATCGCCGCATCCTCAAACACCACCGGGTCAACGCTCCAGATCGAAGCCAGCACCGGCAGCCGATCCACGTTCGCGCCGACCGTCTCCCAAAGCTGATACGATTCCTCGTTACCCGACGTTAGATAGTCGAAACATTTCATCCCGGTCTTCTCCTCGGCGAGCGTCGTCCTGCCCTCGTTCCAGGCCGTCTCGCCAGTCCAGGCATAGGCGCGAGTAACCTTCCGCTCGATGAGCTTGGCCCAGGCGTGGTGGCCCAGCGCCGGGTTTCCGTGAAAAAACTGCACATGACCCAGCCGATCGCTCATGTCCGCCAAAAACCGGTAGCAAACATCGATATCCTCCGAAGGATCGGGGAGTGCCCCCCCCATCACTACCACCCAGCCATTGACCGGCGGCGAGACGAACAGCCGCACGGCATCGGGGTCGTCCAACGCCTCGGCAAAGGCGCACGGACGCAGCCCGTCCAGCCCCATCGAGCGGGCGACATCCTCTGGATTGCGCGAGCGCACGGCCAGCCAGGTGCGTGGTCGACTGAAAACCGACGGTGCCAACCGCCGCCTCACACTGCGCGCAAACGTGATCTCGTTGAGTCGCGTCCGGCGCGCACGCCGACGGCCCAGCGCGTAAAAAATCGCCGCCACAGCCCAGACGAAAACAAACGGGCCAAGGATTAGAAACGTCGTCATTATTGGAAGAGCGAAGAGTGCCCTGCTTGGCCAAGTGGCGCAAACGGAAAATGGCAGACCAATGCTTTTCATCCGCGTAGCCAAGCGCTATTTTTCTGCCCCAGCAAAATGACCATCATCACCGACGAACAATGCACCGCCTACCACAGCCCCGGGCATCCGGAGCGGCCTTTCCGCGTCAGTGGTTCGACTAAAAAACTCAAGACACAGAGCGAGCTGAAGCTCGAGTGGCTCAAGCCGGAACCGGCACCCGAGGCCATGGTGCTGCGCGCCCACTCGACCAACCATTTTCAGCGCTTGTCCGAGCCACACGACTTCGACGGTGACACCGCTTACCACGACGGTATTCGCGACCACGCCCTGCGAGGCGCCGGCGGGGCGCTCAAGGCGCTCGAGCTGGCCAAGGCCGGCAAGCCAAACTTCAGCCTGCTGCGCCCGCCGGGGCACCACGCGACCAAGGAACGGGCGATGGGATTCTGCTACCTTGGCTCAGTCGCCATCACTGCGCTCGAGGCCAAGGCGGGCGGCTCACGCAAAACCGCCGTGTTCGACTTTGACGTGCACCACGGCAACGGCACGGAGGATATTTTGGCGCGGCAAAACTGCGTCGAGTTTTTCTCCATCCACCAGCACCCCGCCTACCCCGGCACCGGCACGAAGTCCTTCGACAACTGCCACAACTACACCGCCCGACCCAATCTACCGCGCGAGGATTACCGCAAAATCGCCGAGCGAGCGCTCGACGACCTCAAGGCTTACAGCCCCGAGCTGGTCATCGTCTCAGCCGGGTTCGACGCCTACGCCGGCGACCCACTCTCCAACCAAAAACTCAGCGCAGACGACTTCCGCTGGTTCGGCAAGGCGCTCGCCGGGCTCGGCGTACCGGTGGCCAGCGCGATGGAGGGCGGCTACAGTGACGACCTGCCGGACCTCGTGTTCGCCTACCTGCACGGCTTGCTCGGCAAATAAAAACCTGTCGTCTTCGCCCCCAGGCCGCTCTACATTCCGGCCGTGGCTTGTGAGTTCAAATTCGTCCGCACTGTCGAGTTTTCCGAGACCGACATGGCCGGCATCGTCCATTTCTCGAACTACGCCAAATACCTCGAGGCGGCCGAGCACCGTTTTTTTCGCTCGATCGGCTACTCGATCGTCGCCACCCCGGACGGCCCGCGCGTCGGCTGGCCACGTGTCCATGTCGGGTTCGACTTCAAAAAGCCGCTGCGCTTCGAGGACGAGATCGAGATTCACCTGCTCGTCGCCCGGCTACGTTCGAAGTCGATCACTTACCAATTCAAGATTCGGAAGCTCAACGGTGACATGCCTGAACTCGCTGCAACCGGCGAAATGACAGTCGTCTGCGTCTCGATCACCGACCGCCGCTCGATGAAAGTCTGCACCATCCCGGAGGCCATTGCCTCGGAACTCGAGGTTGCCCCGGCGGAACTGCTCAAGGACTGAACAGTGGCTGGACTGCTTGGTATCGAGTGCGGCGCCACCCACACCGTCGCATTGTACGAAGCCGGCAGCCGAGTCATCCGTGCCGAGTTCGGCCCGGCCAATCTGCGCCTCCTCAACGACTCTCAGTTGGCCAAGCGGATTCGCCAGATCGCACGGCAATTCCCTACACCATCCGCTGTCGCCATCGGCATGGCTGGCGCCCGCACGGAAGCTGACAAGCAACGACTCCGCCGCGCCGCCGCCCGAGCCTGGCCAAGTGCTGCCCTACACGCCACCCACGATCTCGAGACCGCGCTTGCCGCCGACACACGACTCACCACAGCCCACCGCGTGCTCGTGCTCAGCGGCACCGGTTCCTGCTGCTACGGCCAATCCCCAGACGGCACCACAGCCAAGCTCGGAGGCTGGGGACACATCCTTGGCGACAAGGGCAGCGGCTACGAGATCGGCCTACGCGCCCTCAGGGCCTGCGTGTTTTACCTCGACCGCGACGGCAGATGGTCCGCACTAGGCCAACGACTGCTGCGCCGACTCCAACTCAACTCCCCCGAGACACTCATCGAGTGGGTTGCCCACTCCGACAAGGCCGAAGTTGCCGGCTTGGCCGAGGAGGTCTTCGCCGCATGGGCCAAGCGCGACAAAATCGCCAGAGACATCCTCGACGGCGCAGCTGACTCGCTGACCAGGGA
This sequence comes from Verrucomicrobiota bacterium, assembly GCA_030749225.1. GTDB lineage: Bacteria > Verrucomicrobiota > Verrucomicrobiia > Limisphaerales > UBA1096 > UBA1096. The sequence goes on along the minus strand of JASMKO010000107.1, from coordinate 11,700 downwards.
TGCCTGCGCCTGCGCCCGCAAACTCGCTGGCAAAGCCAAGCCCGTTCGCTTCCTGCTCGCCGGTGGCGTGCTGCTCAATCAGCCACGGTTCGCGGCCAAGGTCGCCAAGGCCATCCGCGCTCGGCGGCCCGGTTCACAAGTCGTCCCGCTCCAAAACGAAAGCTGCACTGGCGCGCTCTGCCTCGCCCACCGACTAGCCAGGCGGCAGGCGTCCAAGACAGACACCGGCGTCAGGGCCGATCTTCCGGCCATCCCCGTGCCCGCCCTCGCGCAGCTTGACCAGGCACCAACCGAGCAGCGGCATCCACGCTCGATGCAACTCAACGATATGCCGCTTGGCCAAGCGGTAGATTTGTTCCTCGACGAGGACCGCCGACTCCCCACCGCCATCGCCCGTGAGAAAACCAAAATCGTGCGTGTGATCCGCTGGGTACGCGACGCGTTTCGGGATGGCGGACGGCTCTTCTACAGCGGATCCGGCACAAGCGGCCGCCTCGGCGTACTCGATGCAAGCGAATGCCCACCCACCTTCCGCACCGACCCGGAGCAGGTGCAGGGCATCATCGCCGGCGGCCAACCGGCGCTGCACCGCTCCATCGAGGGGGCCGAGGACGATCCCGACGCGGGAGCCGAGGCGGTGCGGTTTCGCGGTGTCGAAAAAAGAGATGTCTTCATCGGCATCGCCGCCAGTGGGCGCACGCCGTTCGTGTGGGGCGGCATCTGGGAAGCCAACCGGCGCGGCGCGAAAACCGCGCTGCTCTGCTTCAATCCCGGGCTGAAACTCCCACGCGATAACCGACCGGACCTCGTCATCAGGCCGGACCTCGGCCCCGAACTGCTCACCGGCTCAACCCGGCTTAAGAGCGGCACCGCCACCAAGCTAATCCTGAACATCATCACCACGCTCGCGATGGCCAAAAGCGGCAAAGTGATCGGCAACCTAATGGTCGATCTCGACCCGAGTAACACCAAGTTGCGCGACCGAGCGGTCCGCATCCTCCGCCAACTCACCCACGCGAGCGACACCGAAGCCACCGATGCACTGGAGCAATCCGGCTGGAACATCAAAAAAGCCGCCGCCCTCCTGGCCAAGCCATAACTTTATCGACAGCGCCCAGATTTGTCGTGGACTGCTCGGGATAGCCGGACCCTACGCGATCAACTTCTTGAGCACGTGGGCCTCCTCGACGCCGCTGAGTCGGAAGTCGAGTCCCTGAAACTTGAAGGTGAATTTTTCGTGATCGACTCCTAGCAAATGCAGCATCGTGGCATGAAAATCGTGCACGGTGACAACATCCTCGACTGAATGATAACCTAGGTCGTCAGTGTTGCCGTGGCTGATGCCGCCCTTGATGCCACCGCCGGCCAGCCAGAATGAAAAACCCTTCATGTGGTGGTCGCGTCCTGAGCCCTGCGCCATTGGGGTGCGGCCAAATTCGCCGCCCCAGATTATCAACGTGTCGTCGAGCATTCCACGATCCTTCAGGTCCTTGATAAGCGCGGCAGAAGCCTTGTCGATATGCTTGGCCGTGGTGAGCACGCCGTTTTTCACGCCACCATGGTGATCCCAGCCACGGTGATAAAGCTGGATGAACCGCGTGCCACGCTCGGCCAGGCGCCGGGCCAACATGCAGTTGCTCGCAAACGAACCGTCGCCCGGCTTGGCTCCGTACAGGTCAAGCACATGCTGCGGCTCCTTCGACGTATCGATCAGTTCCGGCACGCTTGTCTGCATGCGGAACGCCATCTCGTACTGGCTGATACGCGTGGCAATCTCCGGATCTGCAACAGTTTTGTTGCGTAGTTTGTTGATCGAGTTGACGGCGTCGATAACTGCACCCTGTCCTTTCGGATCTACACCCTTGGGATTGCTGATATACAATACTGGGTCACCAGTCGAGTGGAAATGCACACCCTGGAATCGGCTTGGCAAAAAGCCGCTGTGCCACTGCCTCGAAGCAATCGGCTGATCCTGCGCCCCGCCTACCGAAGTCAGCACCACGAAACCGGGCAGATCGCTCCCCTCGCTGCCGAGCCCGTAATTGATCCATGAGCCCATGCTGGGCCGGCCGGCGACAAGGGCGCCGGTGTTCATGAACGTATGCGCCGGATCGTGATTTATCTGCTGTGTGATCATCGAACGGATGATGCAAATCTCATCCGCAATCCCGCCGATATGCGGCAGTGCCTTGGAAATCGATTGGCCGGACTGGCCAAAGTTTTGAAACTCATGCTGCGGCCCCAGACATTTCAATTCCTTTTTTCCCTGCAACTGGGCGATCGGCTGGCCGTCGGTGATCGATCTGGGCATGCCCTTGCCGTTCATCTCTGCCAGCTTCGGCTTGTAGTCGAGTGTCTCGAGATGGGACGGTCCGCCAGCCATGCAAAGGTGAATCACTCGCTTGGCCCTGGGGGCGAAATGCAGCGGATTGATCACGCCAAACGACGACAACTTTCCCTGCTTGGCCAAGCCGCGCGGGCCAAGCATCGATGTTAATGCGATCGAGCCAACACCCAAGGAGACGTTGTTCAAGAACGAGCGGCGATTTAGTCCAGTGGCAAATTGTTCCGAGTTCATTTTAAAGGGATTTAAAAACGGGATGTGGTTTCGTACAGGTTCAAAATCGCGCGGGACACCGCCGCCCAAGCCGCCACCTGTTCCGGCTTGAGCGCCGGGGCGACGGGCCACTCGCCGACGGTGGCTGCGGCCTTGGCCGCCTCCGCGTGCGCAGCAAAATACCCGGCGCGCTCCCCGATCAGGCGCAACAAAATATCGCGCTCGCCATCGCTTGGCTCGCGGCACAGCGCCCGCTCGAACGCCCAAGCCAGCCGCTCTCGGTCCGTGTCGCCGCCGTGCTGCAAAATGCGCTCTGCAAACACCCGCGACGCCTCGACGTATGTCGGGTCGTTGAGCAAGACGAGCGCCTGCTGCGGTGTGTTCGAGCGAGTACGCTGGGCAACGCAGCCCTCGCGGGTCGGCGCATCGAACGCCAACATGCTGGGGTGCAAAAATGTGCGACACCAAAAGGTGTAGAGCCCGCGACGATACTGGTTGACACCGCTATCGTGAGACCATTTACGCTTGGGAAAGTTGAGATGCTTCCAGTACCCGACCGGCTGGTACGGCTTGACGCTGGCCCCGCCGATCGGCTTGGCCAACAGGCCGCTCACGGCGAGAGCGTTGTCACGCACCATCTCCGCATCGAGCCGCCAGCGGCCCTGCCGCGCGAGCCACTTGTTGAACGGATCAGCAGCCAGGGTTTTTGCGTCGGTAGTGGAGGACTGGCGATACGCGCCACTGGTGACGAGCAGCTTCATCGTGCGCTTGACGTCCCAGCCGTGATCCATGAAATCGGCCGCTAGCCAGTCGAGCAGTTCCGGGTGTGTGGGCGGCGTACCCTGTGCGCCAAAGTCATCCAGCGGCGTGGCGAATCCACGCCCAAAGCACAACGCCCACAGCCGGTTGACCATCACGCGCGCAGTAAGTGGATTCTCCCTTGAAATCACCCAGTCCGCCAAATCGCTGCGCGAGGCGCGGCCCTTGAAGTCGCCGAGCTTGAGATGGGCAGGAACCGCCGGCTGCATCTCCGGCCCGGAGTCATCCTGCCAATTGCCGCGCGGCAGGATGCGCACCGTACGCGGCTTGGGCAGGCGCACAGAGACGAGCGAGGTTGGGAACGCCTTTTCCAACTCCTTGATCTGCGATTTGAGGTCGGCCAAATTCTTGCGTGTATCGGCCAATTCGGGTGCAAACGCGCGGTAGTGCGCGGCGAGCGTTTTTTTCTGCGCGTCGCTCCGTTTGGCTAATGGGATGGCAAGGATGTCACCGATTTTTTTTGACGGCACAGCGGAATCGGCCGTCACTTTGCCGGCGTGATCGGTGGCAAAAACCTTAAATCGCCCCAGTGTGTGCTGCGTGCCGTGTGCCTGTTTCAGAATGAACGTAAGCTCCCCCTCACCCTCGAGGGCTTCGGACGCTTCAAAGACGAGTCGCTGTGCAACGCCCACTTTTGGCAGCACGGCCCAGCCAAACGACGCGCCCCTGGCGTCGCCGTCGATGGCGCTGGCGGCGCTCCACTTTTTGTAAGGGTTATTCTCGTTGGCGAGTGTCTGCTCGAACGACGCAGTGGCGTTCTTCAGCGAGATGGTTTTTTCACCGGCTCTCACGATGGTTTCCGTAATCACGAAGTTGCCGTTGCCGGCGCGGCCCGGGCCTTTCTTCGGCAGCGAGTCATCGGGGAGCGCCTCAATTCGAAATGCTCGCGTGCCGGCGGGAGCACCCTTGAGCGTCACGGTGTAGGTGTCGACATCCGGTAGCTCTCCTGAGGCGAGAACGGAGTGATCGTCGCGAATCGCTAGTTCGGTGCCGTTCTCGGACACTGCACCGCTTGGCTCCAGCCCGGTCCAATTGACCTGTGCGGTTTCCCACTTGGCCAAGGCGTTGTCGAGCGCGGGGGTCTGCGTGTTGAGCACCGACTCAAGCACCGGAAGTTGTTTCTTTAATTCATCCACTGCGGCCTGCTGAGCACGGGTCGGCAGCGATGTGTATTTCTGGGGGCCAACCGGCGTCTCCTCGAGATCAGCGAAGAACGCGCCGAGACTGTAATAATCCCTCATCGAGAACGGGTCGAACTTGTGGTCGTGACACTCCGTGCAGCTGAGTGTGGTGGCCATCCAGACTGCTGAAACATTCCGCACGCGGTCGCCGAGGTATATGGCAATGTACTCTTTCGGCTGCGAACCGCCCTCGCGCGTGGTCATGTTCAGCCGGTTGTATCCGGAGGCGATCAACTGCTGCCGCGTGCGGTCGGGCAACAGATCGCCGGCAAGCTGCTCACGCGTGAACCGGTCGAACGGCAGGTTGTCGTTGAAGGCGTTGATGACGTACTCGCGGTAGAGCGGCTTGGTTTGCTCATTGTCCGAGTGGTAACCCATCGTGTCTGCATAGCGGACGAGGTCGAGCCAAAATGCCGCCATGCGCTCGCCGTAATGCGGGCTGGCCAACAGTCGGTCGACCAGTTTCTCGAAGGCGTGCAGCGATGAGTCGCCGACAAATGCCTGTACCTGCTCCCTCGTTGGCGGCAACCCGGTGAGATCGAACGACAACCGGCGAACCAGCGTGCGGCGATCGGCCTCCCGCGCCGGGTCGTGCCCCTTAGCACGCAGCGTAGCCAGCACGAACCGGTCAATGTCGTTAATGACGAACGAGCCACTTTTGACGCTGGGTGGTAGCGGGCGGGTGATCGGCTTGTAGGCCCAGTGAAGATCGTACTGAGCGCCCTCGGCGATCCATTGCTGGAGCAACGCCTTTTGGCTGTCATCAAGTTTTTTGCCCGAGTCAGGCGGTGGCATGAGATCGTCCTCATCGTCGGTGGTAATGCGACTGACCAGTTCACTCTCGTTTGGTTTGCCCTGGACGATCGCCGTGGTGCCGTCGAGATTGGCAAAGGCACCCTCGCGAGTGTCGAGCCTCAGATCGGCTTTTCGCTTTTTGGAGTCTGGGCCGTGGCAGGCGAAGCAGTTGTCACTGAGCAACGGCCGGATGTCGCGGGCAAAGTCGACCTTGGCCGGGTTCTCCCCCCCAGCCAATCCGCTTGGCCAAGCTGAGAAAACCAAGGTCGCCACAAAAACCTGGCAGGTCTTTCGGTCAAAAGGGATGCGAAAAAATATAGCCATATTCACTGTCAAATCGTAGACGGCAAAAGTACCCGCCCCATTCAACCGAGCCAACCCAAAACCGGGCGCTTGGCAAGACGCAGCTAATGCGGCTTGGAGAGGCGCTCGAGGACGCTGTATTGTCGATAGCTCAGGTTGCGGAACGGCACGCCGTCGATCTCGATGCGGAACTTGGCCGGCAGTTCCTTGCCTGTCAGCGGCTTGAAGGTTTGTTTCTCCACATACGAAATGTGATAGATGGTGTAGAGCATACACGCCAAGCGCGCGTACATCTTGTCATTGGCATTGATCACGACCCACGGGCTGACATCCGATGCCGTGCGCTCGAGCATCTGCGTCTTGTAGTTGGTGAAAGCCTCCCATTTGGCCCGAGCTTTCTCGTCATTCTTCGAGTACTTCCAATACTTGAGTGGATGGATGATCCGCTCCTTGAAGCGGAACAACTGTGTGTCTCGATCCACCGAGAGGTAAAACTTGATGAGGATCAGCCCGTCGGCAATGAGTTGTTCCTCCCACGGCACGACACGCTTCATGAAGTAGCGATACTGCCGCTCGGTGCAGTAGCCCATGGTCGGCTCGATGAGCGCACGGTTGTACCAGGAGCGGTCAAAGAAAACGATCTCCCCCTTTTTGGGCATCTGCTTCTCGTAGCGGCGAAACCAGTTGCGCGACTCCTTCTCCGTCGGCACACCAAGTTCCACCACGCGCAGATACTTTGGCATCAGATACTCGACGAAGCGCTTGATCGTACCGCCCTTGCCGGCGGCGTCGCGGCCCTCGACGGCGATGGCAACGCGTTTCCTGTTCTCGACCGCCCAACGCTGAAGGTTGAGCAGCTCCGCCTGCAACCGACGCTTCTCCGAATCATAAGCGGCTCGGTCCAGATTTTTGTAGACCGAGTAAAACTTTTTTTTGGCGTAGTTTGCCCTGGCCATGACGGTCAATCAATTTTCAGCGACCGATAATACCCCTTCTCCCAGACCAAGCCGGTCAGAGACTTGGTCTCTGGACGAGTAAAGAATGACACCACGACACCCACAACCGCACAGATCGTCAAACCATAACAAGCCCGCATGAACTTGTACTGCTTCACGCCGGCGAACAGCCCATCCCCAGCCTCGCCCATCGGAACACCATGCGCGAACGGCGTGATTACCTCCGGCACAAAAAACGAGAGACCAATCGCGAATAAACCAACCACCAACGTCGCGAACGCCGCCGGGGCGGTGAAGCGCTTCCAAAACACGCTCAGCACAAACGCCACCACCAGCGGCGGCGTCACTGCTGCCGTGAAGGCGCCGTGCGCATCGTAGATTGAGTCGAAGTTCATGAACACCGGCACCATGGCGATGCCCACCACCGTCGCGCCGATCGCCGTTAACCGCGCGGCCGTGAGGGCTTGGCGGTCAGACATGTCCTTTTTGATGTATTGTTTGTGAATGTCGTTCACCCACACGGCAGAGATCGCAGTAATTAGCGTGTCCACGGTGGACATCAGGGCAGCGATCATGGCTGCCAAGATCAGCCCGAATATGCCCGGCTGGCTGATGAGTTGTGTGGCGGCATAAAACGAGTCACTAGCCGCCATGTTACCGGGCAAGTCCCCGTGATTGGCCAAAGCCTTAGCTAGCCACCCCGCGCCACCAACCACACAGGCCGCCAACGGCATAAGCACGACCAAGTGCGTTACCACCGCCTTTTTACAGTCCACAAACGACCGCGCCGACAAGTAGCGCATGATCGTCCCCTGGTGCAAAAAGCCGAACATGATCGAGTTAGCCAAACCGTCCTGCCAAAAAATGCCGACGCTCGGAAACCCGGGATCACGATTAAAGTTGTGGAACACTTTCCGTGAGTCACCCGGGAGGTTATCCCAAAAGACATCGAACCCGCCAAGGTAAGCGATGCCCAAGCCAAGGATCAAAAACCCGGTGATCAGCAACATCACACCCTGGAACAAATCCGTCATGATCACGCTCGTCTGACCACCACTAGACACATAGGAAACCGAAATCAGCGCAACGACAACGGCCCCGATGAAAATATCCCAGCCCAGTAGGTGATGCAGCACCTTGCCCATCGTGAACAGGTTTACGCCCACGTAGCCAACCATGTAAACCAGCAAACAAATAGTCGCCCAAAAACGGACCTTCGAGTTGAAGCGTTTCCCAAAATACTCGGGAATCGACGTCACACGGGAAAAATACAAAATTGGCAGCCAGCAAAAGAGTAGCAACGGAAAATAAATCCAGTCGTTGCTGTACGTCTGAATGCTCGACAAGCCATACTCGAAACCTTTACTAGAATATTTAATGAAACTGTACGAGCCGATCGTCGTGGCAATCATGCTGAACGCAATCAGCCACCAGGCAAACTTCCGGCCGCCGAAGAAAAAATCGTCCGTCGATTTCATCCCGCGCCCGAAGAAGGTGCCGAGCACCACGATGACCACGAAGTAGCCAATCATAATAGCGTAGTCGATCCATGCACCGCGATAGCCCTGCCCGGGATCGACCGCCGCCTCGCTCTCCAGCGTCGGCTTATACGCTGATGGCTCGGCGGCGGGCATGAAGGGGGCCTTGTATTGGAGGAACGCCTGCAGGATAAAGTAAAACGAAACAACCCCGAGCACGAGGCACAGGTTGCGACGCCCGCTCCCACTCAATCCCAAGCTACCCTGCCGCCACGCCAACACCGCGCCAAAGACAAAAACGACCCCTCCAAGAACAAAGTTGTAAATGAACGGATCCATGCGCTTGGTTGTCTGGTGATCGCTCCTTGCTATCCCAAATCCCCGAAGTCATACACCACCACCCGGTCGCAGGTTTCCTTGAACACCTTCTCCACAAACTCCACGTGCTGCGGATGCGCCTGGTAGGCGTCCTGCACGATCTTGTTCTTGAACGTGATGTTCAATGCGACCTGATAGCTCTGATCCACCACCGGCCGGTCGCTCGGAGCACACCGACCCACGTGCATCGAAATCACGCCGGGGATTTCCGGTAAATGATGGTTCAACCCGTCGATCAACCGCTGCGCAGCGTCCTCCACGCCCGGCTTGGTCCAAAAAATAACTATATGCGAAAACATCACCGCCAGTGAATCCGATGCACCAGCCGAAAGCAAATCTGATTTGCCGAGCCAAACGACTCAACAAACTGCTGCCGGAAAGTTGATTGCATCGAGAACAGCCCAACCGACCCGGCGGTTCGCGCCTCGGCTATGCCGCCTTGCTGACGATTTGCACGAGCGCCTGTTGCAAAAGCAATGTGTCGTCGGTGCTCGAGGAGACCAGTTGTCGGTTGCATCGCAGCAGGATATCCATCGCTCGCGTTAGCTCCCCTTCCGTATACTGCCGGGCGTGGCCCAGCGCGTTGAAGAGCATGTATGGGTGCATCGCCTTGGGGTTGAATTTCCGGTCGTCAGGCAGCCGGTCGTCAGGGATGACCTCAAGCTGTGACTTGAACTGCGGGTAGCCCCCGCCAGCGCAAATCCATTTCAGCCGCAGCAGTTCCTTGAGGAAAATCATCGTGCGTACTTTCGAGATCAGGCCATACAGCAACGCGATGGGTGATTTCTTGGCGTCGAGTTTCACCTCCCACAATTCCTCGTCGAGCACGCGCAGGAGCTTGGGTAGGTTCCGCTCGCCCAGCGCGTCGGCCAGAGCGAACGCTTTGGCCTGCCGGGTGCGGGTGGCGATCCCGTGCACATCCTGCCGCGTGACCTCATCGCGATCGCCGACGTATGCCGCCAGTTTGTCGGCCTCGGTGTGCAGTTGCTGGAGGTTGGTGCCAGACAGCAGCACCAGTTCGTCGGCGACGTGTGCGGTGATCTTTTTGCCCAGCTCGGCCAAGCGTTGCCTCACGATCAACGCCGCACGGCTGCCGCGTTCCTTGTCGGCAACGGACAGATCCTCAACCGCGCCGATCTTCTTGGCTGTCTTGAAGAATGTCTTCCGCTTGTCGACCTTGCCGGAGCTGATCAGCACGCGCACTCCCTGCCAGTCGAACGTCTCCCAGCCCTTGGCCAAACCGTTGAGCCGGTCGGTCACGTCGCGACTCGAGGCCGTGCGCTCGTCGCCGAGAAAGTTGGTGTCGCGCAGCCAGACCACCTTGGCCCCGCCAAAAAACGGCAGCGTCTGCACCGCCTCGTTGAGCTTGGACAAGGCGTCAAGCGCCTCAGCGGCGTTGCGGGCCGTGCCATCGATGATCTCGTGGTCCTCGCCGCCGGCCTCGGCACACCATCCGTCGTAAACCTGACGGGCGCGGTCGCGCACGAGGAAATCCTCGTCGCCAAAAACGAGACAGAGCGGCTCGGCGGGCAGCTTTTGCGGGGCGGCGGGCATGCGGCAGATTTCAGCCCTGCTCCTCGTCGCCAGCCGATTCCTGAATCTGCGCCAGCACCTCGGACATATCCTCAACCTCGGCGAACAGGGTCGCCGCCACGAACACCGGAGACTTGTAATGGGCGGCGAGTGCCAGGCAGTCGCTTGGCCTTGCGTCGACCTCCACGATCTTGCGGCCCAGTTCGTTGTCCTGCTCCAGAATCAGCCGGGCAAAGTAGGTCGAGTTTTTCAGCTCCGTGATGACCACCCGCAGCAGCTTGATGCCGAACCCGTCCAGCACATGGCCGATCAGGTCGTGGGTCAGCGGCCGCTCCTTCGGGGTGTCGTTGAGGAACATGCCGATCACGGCACCCATGTTATGCTCCACCTGGATTACAAACACCTTCTCCTCGTTGCCGATGAAGACGGCGCAACCGCTGTTCGCAGGGAGAATCCCGCGTACCTCGACGGATATCGCGTCCTGACTCATCAGCAGCAACCGTAACACCGCCCACCCCGAAAACAAGCCCGGCGCAGGCGGAAATCATCACGCCGAATCGGCACCGGCGAGCCGCTGGACGACCTCCCCGGCCGCGGCAAATCCGAACGCGCCAGTCACGAAGGTCGCCGCGCCGAAGCCCCATTTACAGTTAAGCTTCATCGAACCTTCCTGCACGCCTGCTTCCGCGCGGCTGGCACACACAGTCCCGTCCGGCTTGGGATAAACCGGTGGCTCTGGCGAAAACACACATGGCACTCCCATCGTTTTCCCATCCTGCGGAAAGCCATGCTCCTTCCGCAAAATTGCGCGCACCTTGGACAACAGCGGATCCTGCACCGACTTGGCCAAGTCCACCACCTGCACGCGTGTCCCATCCCGTCGCCCACCCGCCGCGCCGCTCGTGATGACCGGAATCCCCCGGTGGCGACATCCCGCAATCAGCAACACCTTGTTCCGAATATTGTCAATGGCATCCACAACAAACTCAAATCCGTCCGACAAAATCGCCTCGCAGGTGGTTGAAGTAAAAAACTCCGCCCGGGCATGAACCGCGCAGTCTGGGGCAATTAGCTTCACGCGCTTGGCCAACTCCTCCACCTTGAACCTGCCAAAACCGCCGTCGAGCGCGGGCAATTGCCGGTTGACATTCGTCACACAGACCTCGTCGAGATCCACCAGCGTCAACGCTCCAATCCCCGACCGGGCCAATGCCTCCACCGTCCACGACCCAACGCCGCCCACGCCAACGACACACACGTGCGATTGGCCTAGCGCCCGCAATCCAGCCTCGCCATAAAGCCGGGCAACACCGCCAAACCGGTCTGATTGGTTGTTGCCGCTCATAATACGCCCTCGCATTCATACCTAGACAGGAGTTCTGTCCCAAGTCTGCGTTTGACCAACTGCTCACAAAAAAGCCCGGAGGTAACCGGGCTTTGCAATCGTGCCAAACAGATCACCTCAATGACCCGAGGTGTGCCGCCAGAGCTTACTTTAGCTTCACCGTGTAAACCAGTGCGCCGACTGCGACTCCCTCCGCAATCTCCTTGTAGTTTTTGTGGCAGAGGACACATTTCTTGTGAACGATGGGCACAGCGGTGGCAGCCCGCAGCACACGCTTGCCATCAATCTCCTCTACCTTATCGAAGCTGGATTTACCCTGCTTGAGCTTTTTGATGGCCTGCTTTTCAAAATCATC
>JASMKO010000106.1 GCA_030749225.1 Verrucomicrobiota bacterium | reverse complement strand
GTTGTCGGTTGGTTTTTTCCCGGCGGCGGTCCGGACGTAGAAGGTGTCGATCGCGGCGCCTTTCTCGGTGCTGATGCGGGCAACGTGGATGCTGAGTCCGTGCCGGGTCAGCACCCGGGAGATGCGGTGCAGCAGGCCAAGCCGATCCCCGGACTCGACCTCGATGATGGTTCGCGACTCGGCGGACTCGGTGTCGATGCGGATGCGCGTCGGCAGTTCCCATTCCCCGGCATGGCTGGGCTTGGCCAAGGTGGCGATCTTTTGCTCGAACCCAGGTGAGTCGCCGGGCAGCAGCGCCTGGTTGAGCCACTGATTGAACGCGTTGCGCTCGGGTCGCTTGGCCAAGCCGCCGGTCCGGGCGTTCACGACGGAGAAGGTGTCGATGATGATCCCGTCACCGCGCGAGAAGACCCGGGCGCTCAGGATGTTGAGCCCCGACGCGGCCAGCGCTCCGGATATCGTGGTGAACAGCCCCGGCCGATCCCAGGTGCAGACCTTGACCGAGGTGTAGCCGCGAGCCGATTGGTCGTACCAGGAGATCACCGGCTCGAGTGTCTCCTTGCCGGTGCCGTCGGCGACGCGCTTCAAGAATTGGTGAACCTGCCTGAGGTCGATGTGGATGTGCTGGAGGGAGTGTGCCCGGAAGTAGCGCGGCGTGAGGTGCCGGAAGTGCGCCTCAAGTTCCTCCTCCGAGAGTTGCGCCGGCAACTTTTCACGCACCTCCTGCTTGAGCTTGGCCAAGCGCTCTTTCTCCGCCTGGGCGTAGTCTCGGCCGTGGGCCATGCGCCGGCCAGCCCGGCGGTAAAGAGTCTGCAGCAGGGTGTTCTTGAACTCGTTCCACAGGTCGTCGCTGGTCCCCAGCGCGTCGGTAAACGTCAGCAGGGTGAGCATGGCCAGGTTTTCCTCGTCCTGCACCGTTTCGGCAAACTGGCGGATGACCGTGGGTGAGTCGATGTCGCGGCGCTGGGACACCTTGGCCATGAGCAGGTGGTGCTCGACGAGGAACTGCAGCCGGGCCAGTCGGCGCGGCGTGAGGCCAAGCCGTTCGCCGACCTTCAAGGCGACGACGGCGCCGTCCTTCGAGTGGTCGCCGCTCTCCAGCCCCTTGCCGGTGTCGTGCAGGAACAGGGCGAGGTAGAGCAGGTACGGCTTGTCGATGTTCTGCAGGATGTGGGTGTAATGGATGAACGGCGGCTTCTGTGCGTTCCAGACTTGGTCGAGTTTCTCGAGGCAGACCAGCGTGTGTTCATCGGCTGCATAGGTGTGAAAGAACTCGTGTTGCACGAGGCAGGTCATCCGGCCAAACTCCGGGATGTAGAGCCCAAGCAGTCCGACTTCGTGCATGGCGCGCAGGGCGGGGGCGACGCTGCCGCGCCGGTTGAGGATCTCGAGGAACGTCTCGCGCACTTCCGCGTCGTGGACGAAGCGCTCGTCCACCAGCGACACGCTGTCGCGGAGCAGCTGGGTCAGGTCGGGGTGAATGTCGAGGCCGCGTTGTTGCGCGTGGAGGAAGACGCGCATGAGCCGATGCGGCTGTTCCTCGAACACACGCGGCGAGCCCGGCAGCAACTCGCCATCGATGATGTTGAAGCCGTCAAGCGTCTCCGTTTTTTTGCCCCCACCGAAAAACGTGCGCAGGGAGGGCAGGCGGCCGGTTGGCTTGGGACGGAGGGCCAGCCGGCGCTCGACCATGCAGGTGATGAGATGGATCGCCCGCAGGTGCGTGTACAGGTCGCGCATGAACGCCTCCAGCCGTCCCGCCGGCGAGCGGTCCTTGTAGCCAAGCTGCCAAGCCACCTTTGGCTGCAGCGCCTTGGGCATGTTGTCCACCAGCCGCGTGGTTTGATAATGCAGCTCGTTCCTGGTGCGTAGCAGAAAGCCATAGCCAGCTTCAAGCTGCTGGCGGTTTCTGGGGCGGATCATCCCCTGGGCCTCGAGCTGCTCGAGCGTGTGTGTGCCGTACTTGAAGTAGGTCATCCACAGCAGGTTCTGGTAGTCGCGCAGGCCGCCGCATCCGTTCTTGATGTTGGGCTCCTGCAGCAAGGCGGAGTTGCCGAACTTCATGCGGCGCGCGTCCTGATCGGCGATGCGCATCTGCAGGTAGGCGTCGACGTGGTTGCGGACGCACCGGGCCTCGAGGCGTTGTTGAAATTGCCGGAACAGCGCGGTGTCACCGGTGATGAGGCGTGACTCGACCAGCGACGTTTTGGTTTGCATATCGTCGTTGGCGATGTGGATTGCTTCTTGAATGTTACGCACCGAGTGGCCGACCTTCATCCCGAGGTCGTAAAGCGTGTAGATCAAGCCGCCGGGGCCGGTAAGTTGCTGAAGGAGTGTATGACTATAGATGCGCGTCAGCGTTGGCACCGAGCCGTTGTGCAGTAGCATAATGTCGATGTCGCTGTGTGGGTTGAGTTCCGCGCGCCCGTAGCCCCCGATCGCGACAAGGGACACCTTCAGCCTGCGCGCGCCGCCCGTCGGCTTGTAGCTTGTCAGCGACCAGTCGAACAGCGCCCGGAGCATTGAGTCGATCATCCGTGACTGGCCAAGACACACCTCGAGACCACCGCCGCCGTCGCGGTGCCACTGCTGCAGGCGAGTTGACTCAGCCTTGAGATACCGCTTCAGTCCCGGTAACTCCGCGGTGGGGGTACTGTCGGGAGGGATGGCCGGCGGCTTGGCGGCTTGTGGGTGTGCTGTGGCGTTTTCCGGCACGCGGCGGCGACTCTAGCCGCGACGGCTCCCCGAAACAATTCCGCTTGGCCAAGCACGGTTTTCGCCATCCGTAACCTTGCCGCTTGGCGAAGCGTAACCTAGATTTTCGCGGCATGGTTGACCGGAATGATCCTGACGTGGCCCTGATGTTGAGGGTTAAAGAGGGAGACCTATCGGCCTACGAAACGCTCGTGGAGAAGTTCAAGCAGCCGGTGATGAACCTTGTATACCGGCTGGTCAATGATTTCGACGAGGCGGAGGACATCGCCCAGAATGTCTTCTTGCAGGTCTGGAAAACCCGCGAACGGTACGAGCCTGCGAGCAAATTCACCACTTGGCTTTTCACCATCGCCCGCAATCTTGGTCTGAACGAGATCCGGCGGCGCACCCGCCACCCGGCCGACTCGCTCGACGAGCCACGCTCTGACAACGACGCCCAGCCGCTGCGCGTGGTGGAGGATGCCAATAGCCCGGTGCCGGCTGAGGCCACGCTCAGCTCCGAGTTGCGAGCGAAGGTCGAGGAGGCGTTGATGGACCTGCCGGAAAAACAGCGCACCGCGCTGTTGCTCTGCCGCGAGGGCGGCGTCAGCTACGAGGAGATCGCTCAGGTGCTGGGTGGGATCTCGCTGACGGCGGTGAAATCGATCATTTTCCGGGGCCGGGCAGAACTCAAAAAACGTCTGAAACCGTACCTGAAATTGGGTGAATGGCAGAAAAAATGACCCAACGGCAAAACTTTTGTGTCACCCCGGTTTTTAAGGAAAGGCGACAATGAACCAACCCGACATTGAATCCCTGTTGCAAATCGCGCTTGACCGTGACCTGACCGATGATGAGTGGGCTGGGCTGGAGTGTTGGCTGAGCGCGAATCCAGCCGAACGGGCCGAGTGGGAGGCGGTCGACCAACTGCTGGCCGTGCTGCCCGATGTGCCGGTGGCATCCAATTTCACCTCCCGCGTGCTGGAGGAAATCTGCCTTGCCGAGGCCCCTGCGCCGGCCCTTGGCCAAGCGATGTGGCGGAAGCTTCTCGCCCCGCAGTTTCGGCCCATTCAAATCGCCGCTGCCGCAATGCTTGCTATGGTGATCGGTGGTGTTGGCTACCAATCTCACCTTAACCAGTCACGCGCCGAGATGGCCGAGGCCGTCGCGTCCATCGCCGAGTTCACTCCCGGTTTTCTATCCGACTTTGAGGCTATCGACGCCATCACGCAGGCCGATCCGATCGACGAGGAACTGTGGGCGGCCCTCAGGTAATTCATGAAATTGCGTGTCACAGTGATTCGTTTGGCCTTGCCGACGATGTTGGCGATGAGCGCGGCCGCTGGTGCGCTGGGCGCCGAGTCTCCGTTTGCCGCCTTCAAAAAAATCGTTTCACTGCCGGAGGCCAGCCGCGGGGTGGCGGTCAGCAAGCTCAAGATTTCCTCCGAGCGTTACCGCAAAATCGTGGAGGCCAAGATTCAGGAATACGCCGCTATGACCGAGGCCGAGCGCAACCGCAAGCTCGACGCACTCGATTTTCGCTGGCACCTGATGCCGTTCATGAAGGCCCCGCAAGCCGGCCGGGCCAAGCGGCTGGCCTCCGTGCCGGAGCGGTTTCGCACTGACATCGAGCGGCGGTTGACCGGCTGGGATCAACTCGATGACGGCGTCCGCGCGGACCTGCTGAAGAACGAGTCTTTTTTTCGTTACATCTCCAGTTTCGGACGGGGTCGCGAGTCCCGCGTTGCGCTGACGAATCACATAAAAAAAATGCCAATCCGCTTGCGGGAAGGGCTGGAGGGACGCCTCAAGGACTGGCGGGATAAACCGAAGCCGGAACGCCGCCGGATGACTCGCCAGTTTCACCGGTTTTTCGACATGCCGGTTGCGGAACAGGAACGCGCGCTGCGCAGCCTATCGGGCCGGGAACGGGCGCGGATGGAAGCCAGTCTCACGCAGTTCAAGGCGATGTCGCGCGCCCAGCGGGAGTTGGTCATCAAGTCGTTCGACCGGCTCGCCAGCAAGTCGCAAAGCGAGCGCGCCGCATTTTTCCGCAACACTGAGCGGTGGAACGGCATGAGCGAGGACGAACGCAAAAAGTGGCGCACGCTCGTGACACAGATGCCGCCGCTGCCGCCCGGTTTCGGGGATGAGGCTCGGCCGCCGTTGCCGCCCGGCTTGGTGGACGAGACTGTTCCGGTCCAGACCGTCGTCACCAATACCATTCGCTGAACGGCAGAATGGATCCCATTGCCTTCAACATCGGCGGATTCAAAATCTACTGGTACGGTATCCTTGTGGCCGGCGGATTCCTCGCCGGGCTGTGGACGGCTAGTCGCAGATGTGTTCTCGACAAGCTCGATGGCAAAATCATTTCTGACCTCGGCGTGTGGATCATTGTCGCTGCAATGCTGGGTGCCCGGGCGCTTCATGTTATCTCCTACTGGGAGGATCAATACGCAGGCCAACCGTTGTGGAGGGTTCTGGATTTCCGCGGTGGTGGCCTTGTGTTTTACGGCGGATTCATTGGCGCGGCGCTGGCGGTGATCCTGTACACCCGGCTGCACGGCAATCAGCCGCTGTGGAAGATTGCTGACTCCTTTGCCCCGAGCATTCCGCTTGGCCACGCACTAGGCCGGCTTGGTTGCTTGATGTATGGCTGCTGTTACGGCACGGCGTGCGACCTGCCGTGGGGCATTCAATTTCCGGCCGGTAGCCTCGCATACGATACGCTTGGCCAAGCCCCGGCCGATGCGGCCCATTCCGTGCCCATTCATCCGGCGCAGGTTTACGCCGCATTGTTGAATCTGGCGCTGTACGGCGGCTTGGCCTGGCTGTATCGGCGCAAGCGGTTCGACGGGCAGGTGTTCGCAGTGTACCTCGTCGGCTACTCGATGTGTCGCTTCGCCGTCGAGTTTTTCCGGGGCGACTATTCGACTGCGGAGTTATGGCTTAGCTGGATCAAGCCGGGGCAGCAATTGAGCCTTCTTTTGCTGCCGACCGGCCTCGCGCTGCTCGTTTTCCTGCGCTGCCGGGTGAGGTATTAGTCGTCGATGTCGAAGAGAATTTCGCGTGGCTCGGCACCACGACTGGGGCCGACCAGGCCGCGATCCTCTAGTTCATCCATGATGCGTGCGGCTCGGGTGTAGCCGAGGCGAAGGCGGCGTTGCATGAGCGAGACGCTGGCCTTTTGCTCAACGCGAATGACCTCGATGCATTGCTGGACGATTTCCTCGTCCTCGTCAATGCCGCTGCTGCCATTGCCGCTGTTACCATTGGCCGGTCCCTCAAGTTGCCGCTCCATCTCCTTGTCGTAGCTCGGCTTGGCCTGGGTGTTGACGATTTCGACGATGCGGTTGATTTCCTCGTCGGTGACGAGGCAGCCCTGTGCGCGGTGCAGGTTGGAGGTGCCGGGCGGCAGGAACAGCATGTCGCCCTTGCCGAGCAGCTTGTCTGCCCCCATGGCGTCGAGGATGGTACGGGAGTCCACCTTTGCCGCGACCTGAAACGCGATGCGCGCCGGGATGTTGGCCTTGATGACGCCGGTGATCACGTCGACGCTGGGCCGCTGCGTGGCAACGATGCAGTGGATGCCGGCGGCCCGGGCCATCTGCGTGATGCGGGCGATCGAGTTTTCCACGTCGTTGCGGGCCATCAACATCAGGTCGGCCAACTCGTCGATGATGACGACGATGTAGCTGAGTTTGTCGGGAATCTCGATCTCGTCCTCCCGCTTGACGGTGACCTCCTGGTCCATCTCGACGGCGAAGCCTTCGCCCTCGTCGAGCGGTAGCTCGGCCTGGTCGGCTTTCTCCGGTTTCTTTCGGGTGCGTGAGTTGAAGCCGTCGATGTTGCGGGCGCCGACCTTGGCAAAAATCTGGTATCGCTTTTCCATCTCATTGACGACCCACTTGAGTGCGAGGATGACCTTCTTGGGGTCGTGCACTACGGGGGCGGCGAGGTGTGGCAGGCCGTTGTATATCTGTAGCTCGACAACCTTGGGGTCGATCATCACAAAGCGCAACTCTTCCGGAGAAAACCTGAAGAGCAGCGAGGCGACGATGGAATTGATGCAGACCGACTTGCCGGAGCCGGTCGC
>JASMKO010000105.1 GCA_030749225.1 Verrucomicrobiota bacterium | reverse complement strand
CCCGTGCTCGACCTCGGCGTGCACCCAGAAATCCCGCTCGACAAATGGACGCTCAAGATTCACGGCGAGGTAAAAAAACCGGTCATGCTCGACTGGGAACAGTTCATGGCGCTGCCGCAGTTTCGCGATGTGAGCGACTTTCACTGCGTCACGACCTGGAGCCAATTCGACATGGAATTCGAAGGGGTCGCTTTTTTCAGCCTGGCTGATCTCGTCAAGCCAAAACCAAGCGCCTCTCATCTCTTTTTCATCGGCTACGACGACTACACGACAAACACCTCACTCGACGCCTGTATGGATGACGACGTAATGATCGCCCATTCCTGGAACGGCCAACCGCTGACGCTGGAGCACGGCGGCCCGGCGCGCATGATCATCCCCAAGCTTTACGCGTGGAAAGGGGCCAAGTTCATCCGGGAAATCATCTTTCGCGACCACGACGAACTGGGCTTCTGGGAGCAGCGCGGCTACTCGAACACCGCCGACCCCTTCACGGAAGAACGCTTTGACTGAGTTTGACTAAGCATATCAGGCAGGAGTCTCAAGGGCGAGAGGTACAGGAAGGCACATGGCATCGATTTCGGCAGATAACGCATCCAATTGACTGAGGAAACTCTCCCGGCCGTTGGCAACCAAATTATCGACTTGCTCCCTGTAGTACTCGATGCCCTCCAGCATGTTGAGCTTGTAACCCTCAAAGTACTCATGTGTCTGGTTCGACAACTTCAATCGCACGCGTTCGACTTCCTCGGCCATGTATTCCATATAAAGTCTGAGCTCGTTGACAAACATGTTGGGTCTGTTTTTCCCCTTGAGCAGATCAACACGTCCATAAATGTGATCCACCATTTCTCGCAGGCTTGAAACCTTGTCAAAAAAACGCCCATTGGGTCCCACGCATATTGCCTCTTTTGCAGAGGTGGCCAAATTCATGACTTTCAACGCAGCAGCAGAAAGGTCATGGCAAATACAGGCTCGATCATTGGTTTCCTTGACATGGGCCGCTTTCTGTTCTTCGTCCAAATCGTTGCGATTTTCTATTTCCTTGATCTTGAGTGCCTGATAGGCCGAGGACGATCGGCAAATGGGTTTGGAGGTGAACTCAGTGTTAAACTTCAGGTACTTGTGAGGACAACTGCTTCCAGCCCTGCCCTTAGCAATGCGTACTCTCCGTTCAGTTTCACTATCCGATGTCTGGAGATTCCAAAAGGGGATACCTAGGGGTGAGGAACGGGTAAGTTGGATTTCCTCCACACCAGCCAACCGAACTTTCTCAAGGTGTTTATCGCTCACCCGAACCACCTCGGGAACCAAGAGTAAGGGCGAACCCCAGCCCGTAGCATCTGCTTCAAAGTAATTAAGTATCGCGTCATGCTCCGCATGGGTTCCCACACCGCCTTGCACAGTGAATCTGGATGCGGGAGGCTCGGCAACCTGACGACCAGTTTTTTTCAGGGCAGCTTCGTACAACGGATAGATTTTTTCCACCAGCTCCACCCTGCGACTCTTGAACTCCTCGAGGATTGGACCCATGAGTATACCTCGGGTGGCGAAGGCATGTCCTCCGCAGTTGAGTCCGGATTCAAACCTCCATTCCGAAACCCAGATCCCTTTCTTGGCCAGAAAACGTCCCTGTATCTCTGCACTGCGATAGTCGCTTACCTTTAGGGTGACACGTTTTTTCATGTGGCCCGCCTGGTCAGGAAAAAAGTCCGGATAATTGGCGATTGCACCGTAGAGCCTTGGGTTCATTCCCGCTGAAAAAATGACACTGCTTTCAACGCAGCTTTCGGCGAATCCTTTCAGCCCACTCAATGCATCTGTCTCGTCGGTTTCGAGCGGGTGATTATCATAGTGGTCGATGTTGCCATCCACCTTGGTCATGATGTTGACGTCGATTCGGCCGGCCTTCATTAGGCGCCTCAAGTCGCACTGAAGCTGATTCTTCCTGGCTGGGTCGGCCTCCTCCATCATGCTCCTGTACCTACCCTTGAGGCCCCCTTCCGGCAGCAGTTCAAAATAGCGGTAAATGTCTTCCCCTGACTCAAACGGTTGCTGACAGACAGCGTCAAACTGAGCCTTAACAAGCCGGTCGAGTTGGTTGAGGTAGGCAGTGATTCTGCGGGCTCGGTAGCCATCACTTCCTCCCTCGATTCCCTTGTACGGCAACCCGTGCTGAGCACAATGATATTTGCGCACACGCTCTATTAATTCATCATCTCCAAGACTGATGACGCTGTGAATACCGTAACGCGCCACCTTCAAACAGGTGTCGATCGTGAAACCGGTGCCCATCACGGGGATGTGAAAAAGGTGCGGGTCGGTGGGCGCTGCAGATGTGCTCAATGGATTTCTTGTTTTGCGTTGTTATAAGTGCATTCCCACAACGTACACGCTGTTAGCCT
Organism: Verrucomicrobiota bacterium; assembly: GCA_030749225.1. Lineage (GTDB taxonomy): Bacteria > Verrucomicrobiota > Verrucomicrobiia > Limisphaerales > UBA1096 > UBA1096. The sequence goes on along the minus strand of JASMKO010000105.1, from coordinate 4,354 downwards.
GCCCACTCTCTGCGGGACAGTCAAGTTCCTCAGCGTTACCCGTTATCTGGCCCGGACCATCAAGCCAAAATGCCGTCGATGATCTTCGGCGTCTCCTCGGGGCCGATGAGGCGTTGATCCAGCCCCTGATAACGGTAACTGAACGTGAACGGATCAATCCCGAGCAGGTGCAGAATGGTCGCCTGCAAGTCATGCACGTGCACCGGATCCTTGGCCACAATATAGCCCAATTCATCCGTTTCACCGTAGGTGGTGCCGTGCCGCAGTCCGCCGCCGGCCATCCAGACGGTGAAACAGTCCGGATGATGATCGCGGCCAAGAAACTTCGAGCCGTTGCGCTCCTCGTTCATCGCGGTGCGGCCGAATTCGCCGCCCCAAACTACGAGTGTCTCGTCCAGCAGCCCTCGCTGCTTGAGATCCCGCAATAGCGCCGTGACCGACTTGTCATTGGAGGCGCATTTCCTCGGCAGTTCCTTGACGAGATCGTTGCTGGCGCCGGTGCCGTGGAAGTCCCAGCCCCAATCAAACAACTGCACGTAGCGCACCCCCTGCTCCACCAACCGGCGGGCGAGCAGGCAGTTGTTGGCAAAGGAGGCCTTGCCGGGCTGCGCGCCGTACTGCTCCAGCGTGGCCGGCGTTTCGCGGCCGATGTCCATCACCTCCGGTACGCTAATCTGCATACGGTACGCCAGTTCGAACTGGTTGATGCGCGTCAGGGTTTCTGGGTCGCCGATCTCGCGGTACTCCTGCTCATTGAGTTTGCGGAGGGCGTCCAGACTCCGGCGTCGCACGTCGCGGCTCATCCCTTTCGGGTTTGAGACGTACAGGATCGGGTCGCCGGTGCTGCGGCATTGCACGCCCTGAAAGACCGACGGCAGATAGCCGCTTCCCCACAGGCTCTTGCCACCGGACGGGTCGGTTCCGCTGGAGATCAGGACCACAAAGCCGGGCAGGTTCGCGTTCTCGGAGCCAAGGCCGTAGGTGATCCACGATCCCATCGAGGCCGCTCCATTGCGGGGTGAACCGGTGTAGAGCAGCATCTGCGCAGGTGCGTGGTTGAACTGGTCAGTGTACATCGACTTCACGAAGGTGAGTTCGTCCGCCATCGTCGGCAACGTGGGGTACATGTTGCTGATCCACTGCCCGTTCTGCCCGTGTTGCCTGAATGTGTGCGGCGAACCGAGCAGCTTCGGATGCCCCTTGATAAACGGCAGTCGCCGTCCCTCGATAAACTCCTTCGGGCACGGCTTCATGTTCAGCTCATTGAGCTTCGGTTTGTAGTCGAACAGATCCAGCTGCGGCGGCGAACCGGCCATGTGCAGATAGATCACATTCTTCACTTTCCCAGCTGCTCGCGGAGTTCGCGGATCGAGCGGACTCGCCGCCCCACCTCCCATCAACGAGCCCAGTGCCAGCGAGCCAAGACCCACCTGGCAACGCCGTAAAAAATGTCGCCGGGTGATAAATTGCGCTTGCGCGTCGTGTAGATTCATTTTCTCAAAAAACAGTCCATGCTCAACCCTTCATCAATAGGGCGTCCAGGTTCAACAGCACGTTTGCCACCACAGTCCACGACGCCATCTCTGGAAATGTCGCCCCGTCCGGAACCGGCACGGTTTCGCCGAACAGAGTATCCGCCCCAGCCGACTCCTGTCGGTAGTGGGCTAGTTCGCTCTGAAATAAGTCTCGGATCGCGGTCAAGCGGTTGGCCTCGACCGGCTTGGCCAAGGTAAGGCGCAGGGCAAACTTCAACCGCTCATCCGTCGATCCGCCGCCCTCAGCATAAATTCGCCATGCCAATGCCCGGGCAAACTCGACATACGCCTCGTCGTTGAGGGTGACGAACGACTGCAGTGGCGTATTCGTCCGGATTCGCCGCACGGCGCAAATTTCCCGGCTTGGCGCGTCGAAGGTGGCCATCGACGGATACGGCACGGTTCGCCGGAGGAAGGTGTAAAACCCGCGTCGATACCGATCCTCTCCCTCGCTGGTTGCCCAGTTGCGCTGGCCGTTGAACGCCGCCTGCCATAGGTTTGGTGGTTGCGGAGGGTACACGGATGGGCCGTGCATTTTCACGCTCCCCAGTCCGCTCAACGCCAGTGCCTGGTCGCGCACCATCTCCGCCTCAAGTCGGAACCGAGGCCCGCGGCCCAGTCGGATGTTGCGCGGATCGCGCTTGGCCAAGCGGCCCCGCACCTTGGCCGACTGCCGGTACGTCGCAGAGGTCACCATCGTCTTGAGCAACTCCTTGACGTCCCAGCCTCCTTCGCGGAACTCGATCGCCAGCCAGTCGAGCAGTTCCGGATGGTCGGGCAGGTTGCCCTGCGTCCCGAAATCCTCCTCCGTGTCAAGCAGACCTCGCCCGAACAACTGCGCCCAAAAGCGATTCACCGCCACACGCGCCGTCAGCGGGTTATCCGGCTGCATCAACCACCGCGCCACCCCCATACGGTCAAGCGGCGTGCCGTCGGTCGGCGCGTGGAAAGAAGCCGGAAAACCAGCCTGCACAACGTCTCCCTTGCTCAGGAAATTCCCCTTCACCATCAGGTACGTCTCTCGGCGCTTGGCCAAGGGGCGCTCGCGCATGTACGGCGTCGTGACGATCGAGTCGCTGACTTTTTTGCGATCCTTGCGCTTGGCCTCAATCGACTTGCGAACCGGCTCGAGTTCGCTGGCGAAGGCCCGGTAATGCGCAGCAATTTTCTCCACCTGCGCCGAGGTCCGTTTGGCCTCCTCAATCAGCAGCACCGGCAGGATGGCCTCCGGAAAATCAACTCCCTCGACGTCAAAATAAAATCCGCTCTTTTTGTCGTGGTTAACGATCTTCACCAGCAACTCGCTCTCGCCCTTGGGCAGACTCACGTTTACCGATTCCTGTCCCGCCTTGGCTTCGCGCTTTGTTTTTTTCGACAATATCTCCCTGCCATTGACCCACGCCTTGATGCCATCGCCGCTGCCTAGCGTTAGACGCTGTGTCCCCGCGATCGCCGCCGTAATCTTGCGCCGCAAATAGACCGCCGAGTGATCCCCCGCCTCAAGCATATGCACGTTGTCATCAACCCACTCCGGCTTGCTCACCCATTCCGTCTTGACTGATGCATCGGCTCCGGTTCGCGTGAAGACCTGCACCTCGGCCAATGACAAAATCGGCGTCTTGCGACTGTCCAGCGGTAGCAGTTCGATCCGCACATACGACACGTTGGCGTCAGTCTCGATTGGGATGGCAAATCCCTCATCCGGCTTGGGATGGCCTTTGCCATCCTCGAACAAGCTTCTCTCGTACAGGGAGTTGCGATCGGCATCCAGCGCCGACACCCGAAATGCCGAGAGTCGCTCGGGGATCTCCGCCCGGTTCCAGATCACCACCTGCGTCACGTCGGTCGGCTCGGCCAATGCCACCTCCCACCACGGTTCCTTGTCGTCCGGGTTATTGGTGTGGGTCACGGTTCCATCTTCAAATTTACCGGAAGTGTTGCCGTCGATCGCCCGCTTGGCCGGGGCGTCATGCGAGGTGGAAGATTGCCGGGCCTTGCCTCGCAACGCGACGTTTTCACCGATGGCCAAGCGTTCCGGTGGAAACGCCTTGGCGAAAGCATCGTCAAAATCGTTCCCCTCGAACGGAACGGTAACCTCCCAAACGGACCGTTTCGGCTCCGGCTTGGCCAAGTCACGCAACGACCGCAACTCCCAGGCACGTTGGCCCTTGACCAAGGCCGGCGTCGGCTCGTTGAGCCTGGCCTGCAACACCTTTATTTCGTCGTCGATGGAGGCCAGGCGCTGGGTTTGCGCCTCGCTCGGGTACGGCAGACGCGGGGAGTCATCGCCCCTGTCTGCGTCCTCCGTCTGGTTGAACATCGCGTAAAACTGGTAGTACTCCTTCTGCGTGATCGGGTCGTACTTGTGCGAATGGCACTTGGCGCAACCCATCGTCATCCCCATCCAAACCTGCATGGTCGTGTCCACCCGGTCGCGCACTGCCTCCACCCGAAACTCCTCGTCGTCGGTGCCACCCTCGGTGTTGGTCTTTGTGTTGCGATGAAACGCTGTGGCGAGCAACTGGTCGCGGGACGGCTCTGGCAACAGGTCGCCGGCCAGTTGCTCGATTGTGAACTGGTTGTACGGCATGTTTTGGTTAAAGGCGTCGATCACCCAGTCGCGGTATTTCCAGATGACGCGAAGCGGATCGGAGCCGTACCCGGCGGAATCGGCGTAGCGCGCCACATCGAGCCAAAGGCGCGCCCACCGTTCGCCGTAAGCCGGCCGGGACAACAGGTCGTCGATGAGCAATTCATAAGCGTTTGCCCGCTTGTCGTTCACGAATGCCTCGACCTCGGCCGGGGTCGGAGGCAGCCCG
>JASMKO010000104.1 GCA_030749225.1 Verrucomicrobiota bacterium | reverse complement strand
AGGATGCTGTGACCCCCGAGGATCTCGCAGCGACGCTCTACTACCTGCTTGGGATCGACCCGAAGGCGCACATTCGCGACATGCAGGATCGCCTGTTGATGATCTCCAGCGGCGAGCCGGTCATGGACGTCATCGCCTAGCTAGCATCGCTACAGCCGTGCTTGGCCAAGCGCCTGGCTTAATCCTCCGCCTTGGAGGATCGGGTGGTCAGGTCGAGCAGAGCCTGTCGCAAATCCTTGCCTTCATGCAGCATGGCGTACACCTCGTCGATGATCGGCGTACTGACATCGCGGGTGCGCGCGAGGTGCCACGCGGAGCGCGCAGTCGGGTAGCCCTCCACCACCGACACCGAGTCGGCGAGGATCGCCTCCGGTTTTTCGCCGCGACCAATGCGCAGGCCAAACTGGTAGTTGCGGCTCAGGCTCGAGAAACAGGTGACTGTCAGGTCACCCAAGCCACTCAGGCCAGCGAACGTCTCTGCGCGCGCGCCGCACGCCACGCCCAGGCGGCGTATCTCCGCGATCGCGCGCGTGACCAGTGCCGCCTTTGAGTTGTCGCCAAAGCCCAGCCCGGCCGACGCCCCCGCCGCGATGGCGATGATATTCTTCAACGCGCCGCCCAGCTCGACGCCGACCAAATCCTCACTTGTGTAGACGCGAAACGTGGGTCGATGAAAAATCTGCTGCACTGCCGACGACGCCCCGGCCGCCCCGCTTGCGGCCACCGCCGCGCTGGGCATGTCGCGGCACACCTCCTCGGCCAACGTTGGACCGGACAGCGCCGCCACCTTGGCCAACGGCATCGTCTCGTCGAGGATGCCTCCCATCGTTAGCCCGCTCTCAAACTCAATGCCCTTGGTCACGCTCAATGCCACGCCGTCAAACTTGGCCAGGCGCGCCGTGACCTCGCGAAATGCCCGCGACGGCACCGCCAGCACCACACAGCCCGTGCCGTCCACCGCCTTGGCCAAGTCGGCCTCAGTCGGCAAATCACGCGGCAGGTCGATCCCCGGGAGGTAACGCTCATTGCGTCCCGCTTGACCAAGCGCGGCCAGCGCGCCGGCATCGCGCCCCCAGAGACAGACTTCGCCACCGTTCGCATGCGCCACCTTGGCCAACGCCGTCCCCCAGGCTCCCGCCCCGATCACTGTGGTTTTCATTTCACCGTTTCCTTTTGGCTGCCCCATGCGCGATGCTCGGTGCCGTTCATGAGTCGTTGGATGTTGATCCGGTGCTTCCAGATCGCCATCACGCCAAGGAACAGAAAAATCCAAAAAAGCAGCCCTAACCGGTTCGCTGCATCGCTTGGCCAAGCAAAGGCACCAATCGGCAGCGCCACTGCGGCGGCGATCGACGCGACCGACACGTAGCGGCTGAACGCGAAAAAAATAATCCATGCACCGAGGCAGACCCCGAACGGTAACGGCGCAAGTGCCCCAACTACCCCCGCCGTCGTGGCGATGCCCTTGCCGCCCTTGAAACCCAGCCAGCAGGGGTAGTTGTGGCCGAGGATCGCCGACACGCCGATCAGCAGTTGCAGCGTCTCCAGCGAGGGCGCGTGGCCTTCGGGAAACAAACCGGCAACGAGCGCGGGAAGAAACAAACACGGGCACAGCCCCTTCACCACGTCGACGAGAAGCACTGCAGTGCCGATGCCCTTGCCCATTATTCTGAAGGCATTGGTCGCGCCGATGTTGCCGCTGCCCACCGTGCGGATGTCCACGCCCTTGAGCCGCCCCGCGAGCAGGCCCGCCGGCAGCGAGCCGGGCAAATACCCCGCAAGAACAACGGTCGACCAGGCAAGCACCTCCATGCGCAGACTGTAGTGGCTCGGCTTCGCGGGCAGCAAGCCGTTTCCCCGTGACACGCGCGGATTGCCTTTGGCGGCCCGTGACCGTTAGGTTCGCGGCGGTTTGGAGGCAGACACTCCCATGATCGAGGTGCAACACCTGACCAAGCACTATGGAAAACACGTGGCGCTGGACGGGGTGTCGTTCTCGGTTGACCCTGGCGAGGTGGTCGGTTTTCTCGGGCCAAACGGCGCCGGCAAAAGCACCACCATGCGCATCCTCACCACCTTCATCGCCGCGACCTCAGGGACGGCCCGGGTGGGTGGCGATTGCGTGTTCGAACAGCCGGCCCGTGTGCGGAAGCGCATCGGTTACATGCCGGAGAACAACCCGTTGCCACTCGACCTGCGCGTGTCGGACTACCTCGGTTTTCGCGCCGAACTCAAACGCCTGGCAAACGGCAAAGCCGCCGAGCGCATCAACGAAGTAATGGAGCAATGCGATGTCGCCGATGTCGCCGGCCGGTTCATCGGCCAACTCTCCCGTGGCTACCGTCAACGGGTCGGCATGGCCGACGCGCTCCTGGCCAAGCCGGACTTGATCGTGCTCGACGAGCCGACCGCCGGGCTCGACCCCAACCAGGTCCGCTCTGTGCGTCACCTGATCCGAGACCTTGCCGGCCGTCACACCGTGCTGATCTCGTCGCACATCTTGTCTGAGATCGAGATGACCTGCGACCGTGTCGTCATCCTGCACGATGGCCGGTTGCTGGCCAGCGGCGCGCTGGATGAATTGATGGCCAAGGCCAACGCAGTGGTAGCCGAGGTGAAAACCACGTTGGCAGACGCCAAGGAATGGGCCACCGAACTCGCGCTTGGCCAAGCGGAGTGTGTCGAGCAACCAGGCGGCTATGTGCACTGCCGGTTCGCCAACACGACCACCGACGACGTCCGCGAGACGATTTTTGCCAGCGCCAACGAGCGCGGCTGGCCGCTGCGCGAACTGTCGCGGCTGGCCCCGTCGCTGGAGGACCTGTTCGTCAGCCTGACACGCGGAAGGGAGGGCGGCGAATGAGCGTCTTTCGCGCGTTGGTTAGGCGGGAGTTGTCGGCGTTTTTCCAGGGGCCGACCGGGTTCATCATCATCGCCACCGTGCTGTTCCTGATCGGGCTCGGCTTCGTGGTCGTGCTGTCCGGCCTGAACGGCCAAGCGACACCGATGCCGGTGACGCAGGTGTTTTACGGCACCTATTTTTTCTGGGTGATCCTGCTGCTCATCGCCCCGGTGATCACCATGCGCAGCTTCGCGATGGAGCGCGCCAGCGGCACGTACGAGAGCCTGATGACCGCGCCAGTCGGGGACTGGCAGGTGGTGCTCTCCAAGTTCACCGGGGCGCTCATCTTTTACGCTATCCTTTGGCTGCCGCTGCTGGTTTGCTCGGGGGTGGTTCGGTTTTACGTTGGCGAATCAGCGGTGCTCGAGCCGGGCACGATATTCACCTCGGCGCTCGGCGTGCTGCTCGTCGGCTGCCTGTACATGTCGCTCGGCTGCTTTGCCTCAGCGCTCACTCGCAACCAGGCAGTCGCCGCGGTGAGCGGATTCGCATTGGGCGCGGCGCTGTTCTTCACCGGCTTTTTCTCGTTCTTCGCCGGCGACCGGTCGGATTGGCTCTCGCAACTCGCCCGGCACGTGTCGCTACCCAACCACATGGAATCGTTTTCGCGCGGCGTGATCGATCTCGGCGCGGTGATCTTTTTCTCAAGCCTCACAGCCTTGTTTCTTTACTTCACGCACAAGGTGGTCGAAAGCCGCCGCTGGAAATAACCGATGAGTGATCTGCAGCAACTCGCCAGTTTTTCTCCGACCGTGCGGCGGGTGATTTCGCGGCGGGTCGTTTTGGCAGCGGTGATGGCGGCCGTCTGCGTCGTGATGGCCAATCTACTCGCGCTGCGAAATCCCGCGCGGTTCGTCCTCGCCCGGTCGGCCGACCACAGTTTGTCGCCCCTCACGAAAAACGTGCTCGGCGCGTTGACGAACGATGTGCGCGCCGTCGTGCTGTTCGACCGGCAGGCCGACCTGTTCGAGCCGGTCAAGAATCTGCTCATCGAGTACGAGCGCATCTCACCGAGTCTAAAGCTGGAGTTGGTTGATCCCACCCGCGACCCCGCCCGCGCCGAGGCTGTGCAGGCAGAGTTGCGGCTGCCGGTGCGTTCGGCCGAAAACCGCGTGATCATCGCCGCCAACAACGCGGCCAAGGCGATCAACGAGAGCGAATTGTCGATCCTCGATTTCTCCAAGTTCATGGACACGCGCGAGGCGCGGCGCACGCACTTCTCCGGTGAACGACTGTTCACCTCCGCGATCGTCGCGGTGACCGGGGGTCGCCAAACCAAGGTCGGCTTCATCACCGGCCACGGCGAGCACAAGGCCAGCGACACCGGCGGCCAATGGGGTTACTCCAAGCTCGCCAACCTTTTGCAGCAGAAAGGGTTGCTCCTGCAGGAAATCCCGCTTGGCGGCACGAACAGCATCCCCGCGAACTGCCGGTTGCTCATCGTTGCCGGCCCTCGTACGCCGTACGATGCTGCCGAGTTGGCCAAGTTGCGTGAGTTTGTCGATACCGGCGGGAGCCTGTTTGCCTTGTTCGATTTTCGCTCGCTGCGGCCGACCGGCCTTGAGAAATTCCTCGCCGACTACGACTTTGAAATCGGATTCAACCAGGTTTCCGACTCGAAAAACGAACAGTCCGGCCAGGGCGGCTTGCTGCTGGTCGAGGATCTCGGCAGCCACCCGGTCACCAAGCCGATTCTCGGCAGCCGGCTGCAAATGCTCCTCCCCCGCTCGGTCGGGTTTCCCGAGCCGGAAGAAGGGGACGAACCGCCCCCGGTGACCATCCTCGCGCACTCCTCCGATGACGGCCAGGCGGTCGGCCGGATTCGCGACAACCAGGGCACCGTCGAGATGGAGGGTAAGGTTCCGTTGATCGCTGCCAAGCTGCACGCGAACGACGAGCATCCCCCGGCGCGACTCGTTGTCGCCGGCGACTCATTGTTCCTCGGCAACAGCGCGATCGAGGCCGGGGCCAACCGCGACTTCGCCGGGCTCGCCGTCAACTGGCTGCTCGAGCGCGACCACCTGCTTGCCATCGCGCCGCGTGACGTCACCGAGTATCGCATCAGCCTCAACCGCGCCGAGATGACCTCGATCACCTGGCTGCTGCTCTTGGTGCTGCCCGGCGGCACGCTTGGCCTTGGCCTGCTTTGGTGGCGGCGACAAATGAAACGCGCATGAACCCGAGGGAACTTTTTTGGTTAAGCAGCCTGGCCTTGGTTCTGGCGATCGCCTGCATCGCGGACGGCCTGTTCTCGTCGGGCGACGACAATGCTCTTGGCCAAGCGAAGCGCCTGTTCCCTGGGTTGAACGCCGACACGATCGACTCGTTCACCGTCAAGCGCGGCGACGCGACGGTTGCCGCGAAGAAAATCGATGGCCAGTGGCGGGTCGCCGATCCGGATTACCCGGCTCACCCGGAACGCATCGCGCGCTTGGCCAAGCGACTCGCCGAACTCACTGTCAACCAGAGGTTTGAAGAGGCAGAATGGACCGAGACCGGCGACGAGGAAACGTTCGGCCTCGACGAGGCCAAGGCGCTCGTCAGTTGGACCGGTGGCGGAACGGAACAGTCGCTCGAGGTCGGCTCGGCGGTGTTGTTCGGGCGGCAAACCTACGTGCGACTGCCCGGCACGCGCGACGTGCTTTTGGCCGCCAGTGACCTCGCCAACTGGGTGCCGCTCAACGCCGACGACTGGCGCGACCTCCGGCTTGTGCCGGAAGATCTCGAGTTCGACCGAGTGCGGTTCTGGGGCCAAAGCCGCACAGTCGAGTTGGCCAGGGGCGGCGACGGCGGATGGCGGATGGAGCAGCCGGTCAACTCTCCCGCCGACCAGATGGTCGTGCGCCAATTGATCCAGCGAATGCAGCTTGCCCGAATCGTCCAGGTCGCCGCTGACGCCGGCGAGGGTGAACCGGATGCCACCGTGCGCCTGACCAAGGGCGGAGACTCGGTGATTGAGCTCGAGTTCCGCAAACCGAACGACGAGGAGCCGGCTGTGCTGGTGCAACATTCCGGGCGCGGCACGGTGGTGATCCAGGATGACGGCCTGCTGTCGCTGTTGCGCCTGCCGCACGACCAATTCCGCGAGCACGCGGTGTTTCGCCGGCCGCTTCACGAGGTCACCTCCGTCACCGTAGACACCATCAACAAGTTCACCGTCGCAAAAAAACCGGACGGCGCCTGGCAGGTAACCGGGCCTAAACCGTTCCCGGCCGATGCGCTGCTCGTCAACGCCATGCTCGCGAACATTCGCAACGCACAGGTCATCGACTTCATCAAGGACGGCGCCGTGGCGGCGGATTTTAAAAACCACGGCTTGGCCAACCCGTGGTTGAACCTCGAGTTGAATGGCACCTCCTCGGCCGCCGGCCGGTGGATGGAGAAGATCGCGTTCGGCACGGTAGACGCGCTGCGCGTTGCCGCCCGGGCCAACGACGAACCGGCGATCATCGGCCTCCCGCGCGAGCAGGCGATCCTGCTGCCGAAGGAGGCGTTCAAACTGCGTGAGCGCCGGCTGTGGGCCTTTTCCACAAACCAGGTCGCCACCGTCACCGTCACGCTGGACAACGAGCCAACCCGGTTTGCCCGGCTGCCAAACGCGACGTGGCGCACGGCCGAAAACAAACCGCTCGACCAGATTCAGTCCGCAATGCTGGAGGAAGCCGTGTACCGTATGGGCGTGCTGTCCGCCGTCGACTGGGTGGCGGAGGGCCAGCCGGCGATGGAGGCGGCCGGCATCCGGCCCGGCGCAAACCAACTCGCCGCCGAGGTGGACACGGCCGACGGCCCGAGGCGTTTCCAACTGGAGTTCGGCAACAAAGGGCCGCTTGGCCGCATGCGGGTGATGACCGAGCAGTACGGCACACCAACCTTGTTCTCTGCCCCAAACGAATTCACCAACATCTACTTCGCCGCCCTCCAAACCCTTGGCCTCGCCAAGCGCTAGTCCAGTTCACTCTGCTTGACGGTGTGCTCGAAAACCTGTTCGCCGTCGATGGTGTGGATGCGATAGGTCGCGGTCGGGTCGGCGGCGGTTGTATCGAAGTCGACCGTGCCGAATGATTGCTTGGCATTGTACGAAAAGACCGCCTCGGTCATCGTCTTGTGAACGTGTTGGTTCGTCAGGCGACTGCTGTTGAACTCGTACAGAGCGTAGTCGCCGGAACGGTCAATCTTCCAGAGGTCGGAGCGGTGCCGATCGGCGCTCATTAAAACAACCCCCTTGACCTTGTTCGTGGTGAGGAATTCAAAAATCTCGTTTCGCTCTTTTTTAAAACCGTTCCAGGTGTCCTTGCTGTCGCCCTTGGCCTTAAACACCCACGGCACCGGGGAGACAAGTACCTTGAACGTGCCCTTGGATCGATTGATCGTCCTGAACAGCCACCGCTTTTGCGCCGGGCCAAGAATGCTCAGTTCGCCCTTGGTTTTCTTCGGGTCGGTTCGGTAGTAGCGGCCGTCGATGCAGATGAAGTGCACGTCATTAATATAGCTGTCCCACCAGATGCCGGGCTGTTTGTCATCGCCGCCGTAGCCGGGATTGGCCCAGTTATCCCTGAATATTTCGTAGGTAGGCCGCTTCCAGCCCGGCGTCTCGATCTCCGGGCCGCCAGAGCAGTCGTTGGTGCCAAAGTCGTGGTCGTCCCAGATGGAAAACACGCTGGCGCCGGCAACGAGCGCGCGATACTCCGGCCGGGACTGTCGTCGGTAGTAGCAGTAATGGTGCATATCCATCACGTTGGTGTTGTCGATGTACACGTTGTCTCCAAGCTGAAACACAGCCTGCGGCTTGGTGGCAGCGATGGTGTTCCAGACGTACTCATGCTGCGGCACGAAACCGGCGCCGCCACCGAAGGCGAGGCGAAACTTCCCCGTTTGGCCGCGTTCGCTGAAGGTCGTGAACTGCTGGGTTTCCACCCGGGTTTTTTGTCCATCAATGGCGACGGTGTAAGCGTACTTCGTTCGAGGCTTGAGGTTTTTCAAGATCGCCTTGGCCACAAAGTCGTGCTCTCGGTTGGTCCGCACGGTGGCAGTCACTATTCCCGCGGGCGTCGGAGGAACAGTGTTGGCCTCCACTTGCACAATAGCGGCGGCGGCGGTGCGCAGCCATATGGTTGCACGGGTGCCACTGAGGTTGCCAATCATTGGTCCGTGCACCGGAGTGTTGCCATGCTGCCGGATCAACCGCCGGAGCAGCGGCCGCTCACGGATGGCATCCAAACCATTGTGCGAGCCACCAAGGATGCGCCCAACCGGAAGGCCAAGTTTCAGTGCCTTCGCCGCACTCGCCTCGGCCGCGTCCACTTGGCCAAGCGTGCATTGCGCGACGGCGAGCATGTATTGCGTCTCGGCGTCCTGCGGCAGTTTTGCCTCAACAACCGCGAGGAATTTCACCGCCGTCTCCGCTTGGCCAGTGCGGATCAAGTCGAGCGCCTTTTGGTGGATGCGCTTGTACTGCTTGAAGTCCGGTTTCGGCACTTTCTGCGCCCTGGCCCCGGTGGCAACCATGAGTGCGGAGAGCGCGAGTGCAGCCGACGTGAACCGTCGTGTAGCGGGAGTCATGTCGCGGGCAATGTGCCGAAGGGCTGCGGCTGCGGCAAAATAAAAGTGCGCTTGCCCTGCGATTGGCCAAGCGGAAAACCGGTTGACAGCGGAGCATCGCCTGCTACGCTCTGCAGCCGTGAGTTTTCGAGGGACGCAGTTTTTTGGCTATTTTAACGGCTGGTATTGCTTTACCAGCCTGCGCCGTCTGCGTGTCTTGGGAGTTTGTTGACGCACTGAAACAAAATTTACCCAGCCGCAGGCAGCCAAGCCTGCGGCTTTTTTTGTCCCAGGCCCGCCTCCTTCGGCGCAACACATAAAACCAAAATGATTGTCGTACTCAAAAGTAACGTCTCCTCTGAGGAGGAAAACGCCGTCGTCGGGGAAATCAAGAAACTCGGCTACCGGCCACATGTCATGCACGGCGTGGCGCGAACCGTGATCGGCGCCATCGGCGACGAGCATTCGCACCGCGACCTCGAGGTACTCAACGCCTGGTCGCAGGTCGAGTCAGTCACACCGATCCAAAAGCGCCACAAACTCGTCAGCCGCGAGGCCCACCCGGAAGACTCCACCGTCAACGCCGGGGGCGTCATCGTTGGCGGCAAAACAATCCAGGTCATGGCCGGCCCGTGCTCCGTCGAGAGCGAGGTGCAGTTGATGAAGACCGCGCACGCCGTCAAGGCAGCCGGTGCCTCCATGCTCAGAGGTGGCGCCTATAAGCCGCGCACCTCACCATACGAATTCCAGGGACTGGGCGAGGACGGCCTCAAGCTGCTCGCCAAGGCGCGCGAGGAGACCGGCCTACCGATCGTCACCGAGTTGCTTTCGCAGGACCAGGCCGGACTGGTTGCAGAATATGCCGATATGCTGCAGATCGGCACGCGCAACGCGCAAAACTTCCAGCTCATCATCGCCGCCGCACAGACCGGCAAGCCGGTGCTTCTCAAGCGGGGCATGTCGATGCGCATCATGGAATGGCTGCTCGCCGGCGAATACGTGCTGGCTAACCGCAACCCGAATCTGCTTTTCTGCGAGCGCGGCATCCGAACCTTCGAGGATTACACCCGCAACACGCTCGACCTGTCGGCGGTGGCCATCGTCAAGGCGGAGTCGCACTGCCCGATCGTCGTCGATCCCAGCCAGGGCTGCGGCAAGGCAGAGTTGGTTCGATCGATGTGCAAGGGCGCGGTCGCCATGGGCGCCGATGCGCTGCTTGTTGAGGTGCATCCCGACCCGGCCCACGCCATTAGCGACGCCGCTCAGCAGATCGACCTCGACGGCTTCGCCGCGTTGATGGAGGAACTGCGTCCCGTCGCCGAGGGGGCCGGCCGCGAGATTTAGCCAAGCGGTCAAGCCCTAGGCCAAGCGCGGTTCTGCGTTGGCCGCACGGCTTGGCTCTGGGCAGCATGCCACCGCCAGTGGCCAAGCACCGCCGGTCGTGGCGCACGCGTGGCGGAATTGGTAGACACGCCGGATTTAGGAATTCAAATTCAGGCCTCACTGGGTCTCATAATCGCTCAATTTCCTAGGAAATTTCGTTTTATCCACCCCCCCTTGGACAGACGTAAGTAGCACAAACCCTGTGTGAGCCTCGGGTCACCCGCCCCACCAAAAGCACGGCTGCGATTGTTGTGAGTAGGAGGTGTTTCATTTGTCAGCGGCTTTCAATTCTTCACCCGTCTTGGCTCCGTGTTTGCGGAGGAGGTCGGCGAGTAACTTCTAGTCTTCACTGACTCCACTTCTCACGCCACATGTCGACGGTCATTTGATCTGCCTTCATCCAGTCGGCGTTCCCGGCATAGTGCAGTACATTGGGGCCGCCGTTGTGGCGCTTGTTTGAGACTCGCCTGCCATGGGTCGGATCGGTCTGCTTGGAACTGGAAATGTGTGACGGATGCCAGACGTCGTGACGTCGGATGTCTGAGTCGCGCAGGCCGGTCACGATCCCCCGCCAGGGACCGTCCTCGTTGTCGGCAATGTAGATTGTCTCGGTCGGACGCTGGAAATTCTCGAGCGGCGTGGGGTCGTTGATCTCGAAGCCGATATTGTCGCGGGTGCTCCGAAACGACCACGAACTATCCACATAACAAATCACCTGCTTCTTATTCGGGTAGCCTGGACACCGGTAAATCTTCACACTCCGAAAGTCCCTATCCGTGCCTCCCTCAGGCATGTACGGCATGTAAACCAAGAACCAAAGTACGTTGTTGCCGCGTGGTATTTTCCCCTCGTAATCCTCCGCGTACATTTGAACCGCCAGACCGATCTGGTGCAAGTTGTTGAGACAATAGGCGCGCTGCCCGGCC
>JASMKO010000103.1 GCA_030749225.1 Verrucomicrobiota bacterium | reverse complement strand
TGTGGCGAAACTATGCCGCAGCATGTGCGGTGTGATGTTGCGCTCGATGCCGGCTAGGGCGCACCGTTTCTTGATGCGCCCCCACAACGTCCCTGCCGCGAAGGCGGAGCCGCGACTCGTCAGGAACAGGTTGCTCGGGCTTTTGCCCGGCTTGGCTAGTTTGTTACGTCCGAATTGCTCGTAACGCTCGATGGCCTCGACGGCGCGGCGGCCGACCGGTACGACGCGTTCCTTGTTGCCCTTGCCGATCACCTGGATGAAACCGGCGTCGAGCCTCAGTTGCTCGAGCCGCAGGCCGCGCAGCTCGGCCAGGCGCAGGCCGGAGGCGTAGCACAATTCCAGCATCGCGTGGTCGCAGAGGCTCGACGGGGTCACCGGCTCGGTCGGGCGCAGCAACCGCTCGATCTCCGCGTCGGTCAACGCCTTGGGGAGGCGTTTCCAGCGCCGGGGCAGGGTGAGGTTCTCGGCGACGTTGGCCGGGAGGACCTGTACCTGCACGCAAAACCGGTAGAACGCCTTGAGCGCGGCGATCTCGAGGTAAAGGCTCTCGGTGCTGAGCTTGGCCGGTTCGCTGCGGGGGCGACCCCGTTTCTTTGGAGCGTCGTCGGGGGGCGGCTCCGGGCTGTCGCGCCGGTGGCTGAGGTAGCCGAGCAGGTGTTGCAGCTCGACATCGTTCCAGCGGGAGAGTGGCTGCTCGGCGGCCCAGTCGGCGAATCGGTTGAGGATGGCGCCGTACGCTTTCTGGGTGTGCTCGGACTGGCCCCGCTCGTGGCGGAGGTATTGGCCGAACTCCTCGATCAATGCCTGCATCTCCCGGCCGCGATGCTACGTGCGATTTGGCCTTGCGGTCAACGGGCTTGGCCGTATCGTTCGCGCACGTTGAGGTTTCACCTATCCATGTTGTTAGCCGGGACGCTGGCCTCCACCGCGGCGCAGGCCTGCCGGTACACGGTGCGCGATGTCGGCTTCGCGGATCTGGGCAGCGAGCAGTACACGTTTTTCTGTTTCATTGACGGCCAAGTGCCGGCCGGGCAGGCGGATCGCCTTGGCCAGGCGTCGTCGGTATTGCTCAGCGACGCCAATGTCCGGTACGAACTGGTCGACTTGGCCAAGGGCGACCCCCCGCAGGCCAAGCGCTTGGCCAAGCGGACGCCGGGCGTGCCTGTGGGCTTGCTGCAGTCGCCGGATGGCAAACTGGATCGAACAATTCAATTCCCCACCGCCACACCTGACAACCCGGAGTGGGCGTTCCTGTCGTCGGTCGTCGTGTCGCCAGCCCGGGAGGAACTCATCAAGAAACTTATTCCGGCTTATGCCGTGATCCTGTTTGTCGAGGGCAGCGACGCGGCGCAAACCAAGCGCGCCCGTGAGGCGGTGGACGGCGCGATCAAGGCGATCACGCCGCTGCTTCCGGAGATGCCCAAGCCGGTGGATCATCCGCCGGAGGTTGTTGTTGTTTCGGCCAAGCGCATGGCCGATGAATCGGTGTTGCTGTGGAGCCTGGGCCTCGATGACAGGGCGGTTCCCGAGCCGCAAGCCATAGTGCTGATGGGGCGAGGCCGTAGGGTGGGCCAACCATTGCGTGGTGGCCTGATCACACGTACAGCTCTGCAAGAGGCATTGGCTGTGGTGGGTCAGGACTGTGAATGCGGCCTCGACCGGGTTTGGATGCAGGGCGAAAGCTTTCCCCTTTCTTGGGGTAGAGAGGATCGGACGGCGGCCTACGCCGCACTGGGTTTTGATCCGGACAACCCGCAGGTAAAAGCCGAGATGAGCCGGATCATCTCTCGCGGCCCCAACTCGAGGCCAAGCGGCGTGACGCAAACCGCCTCGAGTAACTTCGACCAGTTGGCGCTGGGGTACAGCGAGGAGTTGATTGAGTTCGAACCCGAGCCGCAACCACCCGCGCCCGTACCGCCAACGGAACCGGAACTGAAAGCAGTTGTCGAGTCGGAGATTGAAGAGGAGCCGTCGAAGCCGCAAGCCGTGGCGCAAACCATCAGTCGCACGCTGATCCTCATGGCCGTCGCGACCCTGGTCGGGGGTGGATTGATCCTGCTGCGAAGTCGAGGGAACTGATGATTTGGGCTTATGAATAGAATAGGCATTCTCCCAACTGTTTTGCTATTCGCTTGGACCATGCTTCGAAAGGGTGCAGAGATCCTGCTGCGAAGTCACATTCTGCGGGAGATTGGGTTTCGGAAACTTAACGCCTTGTTTTCACTGCTTGGCCTGATGCTGGCGGTGACCATCGTGGTGGCGTCGCAACTGCTGGCGGAGGCGGACGAGCGCGAGACGCGCCGGGTGACCCGCGACATGGGCTTCAACCTGCGGCTGATTCCGGCAAAGACCGACCTGGGGCAGTTTTACCGGGACGGCTTTTCGCGGCATGCGATGGAAGCCGTGATGCTTGACCGACTGGCGACGCAGTTGACGAACAATGTCTCGTTCAACCACCTCGTCGGGTCGCTGCGACGAGACTACACCATCAACGGGAAGGACATTCTGCTGGTTGGCTTGTCGGAAACCTATGTCGCGCCGGGGCAGGGTAAAAAGCCGATGGGCTTTGAAATCAAGGAGGGCACGATCCACATCGGCTCCGAGATTGCCCGCTGGCAGGAATTGAAAAAAGGGGATGCAATGCAAGTCGGTGTGCGGCGCTTCACCGTTGCAAACGATCCGATCGAGACCGGCACGCCGGACGACATCACGATTTTTGCGCGGCTTGAGGATGCCCAGTCGATCCTCGGGTTGAGCGGCAAGATCAACGAGATCGAGGCGATCGACTGTCTCTGCCTGACAGCCGACGATGATCCGTTGGCGATTCTGCGCAAGGAGATCGGCGGCATCCTGCCGGAGGTGCAGGTGGTGCATCAACGGACACTCGCCGATGCACGGGCCAAGCAGCGGCAGACCCGTGAGAAGGTCAATGCGGTGGTGCTGCCGTCTGTGCTGGTGGCCGGAGCGGTTTGGGTGGCGCTTCTGGCGGTGCTTAATGTGCGCGATCGTCGGCAGGAGATCGGCATCCTGCGCGCGCTTGGAAAGGGCGGCGGACGCATCGCCGGGCTGTTTCTCGGTAAGGCTGTGTTGCTTGGGTTCGTGGCCGCGGCGCTCGGCGTGGCGCTCGGAACTTGGGTGGTGCTGGAGTTTGGGCCGTCGCTGTTCCCGGTGACGCAGAAGGCAATTCAGGCCAGTTCAACGCTCGCGTGGCAGTTGCTCGTGGCGACGCCGGTGTTCGCGGCGTTCGCAAGTTTCATCCCGGCGATGCTGGCGGTGTCTCACGACCCGGCGGAAACCTTACGTGAGGATTGATGATGATACGCTGCAAAGAGGTCACGAAAACTTTCCGCAAGAACGGCGCCGAGGTCGTGAGCCTCGACCGGTTCACGGCGGAGATTGCCGCGGGGGAGTTTGTTGCCGTGCGCGGGCCAAGCGGTTCCGGCAAGACCACGCTGTTGCTCACGCTCGGCGGCATGCAGCGTCCAAGCGCCGGTGCGGTGCAGTTCGGCGGGCGCGACCTGTACGGCCTGCCGCCGGCGGAACGGGCGCGGCTGCGATCGGGCGAGATCGGGTTCGTGTTCCAGATGTTCCACCTCGTGCCGTACCTCGATCTGCTCGGCAACGTGCTGCTGGCTGCGCCGGGGAGGCCAAGCGATGCCGAGCGCGAACGAGCCGCCGGGTTGCTGGATGAACTCGGCTTGGGCAAGCGGGCCAGCCATCGCCCGGGCGAGCTCAGCGCCGGGGAACGCCAGCGCTTGGCCGTGGCCCGGGCTTTGCTGAATCGACCGAAACTGATCCTGGCCGACGAGCCAACCGGCAATCTGGACCCGGAGAATGCCGCCGAGGTGATTCGGCACCTGGCTGCATTCCATCAGGATGGGGGAACGGTGGTACTGGTCACCCACGGCACGGCGGCGGACCAGCACGCCGGGAGAATCTTGCGACTCGATCAAGGTCGTCTCGCAGCGAATTGATGGGTTGTTCGTAGCCCGTGTAATTGGTAACATCCCGACATGGAAGTGGTCTCGTCAGTCTTGATCGGCGTTGCCTTGAGCGCCACATGCGGGTTTCGCGTATTTGTGCCACTGCTTGCGGTTAACATCGCCGCGCGCTCGTTGAACGCAGACGGCGAACCGTGGATCAAGTTGGCAGATGGGTTCGTCTGGATGGGTAGCGACGTTGCCCTGCTGATTTTTCTCGTGGCGTCGATTGTTGAGATCGGCGGCTATTACGTTCCCTGGATCGATAACCTGCTCGACAGCATCGCTAGCCCTGCGGCGATTGTGGCCGGGACGCTGATCACTGCCTCCTTCATCACCGGCATGGAGCCGTGGCTGCAATGGTTGCTCAGCCTGATTGCTGGCGGTGGTACGGCCGGCGCGGTGCAGGCGACGACGGTGGTGACACGCGCCTCATCGACCGTCACCACCGGCGGCCTGGGTAATCCTATCGTGGCAACCGTCGAGACGAGCGGCGCCTTCCTCGGTTCGGCGCTTGCCATCCTCGCTGCGCCGGTTGCCGTCGGCGTGTTTGTCCTGCTGGTAGGGTGTGGCATATGGATTTGGTGGGGTCGCAGAAAACGCAAACCGGCCGAGAAGGCCTGACGGATGAAACAGCAACGCGTCAGACTCCTGTTCGCCGCCGTGAGTGTGGCGGTCGCCGACCAGGGCATGCTCGCCGCCCATCACTGGGCGTACAAGCCAGTGGCTCGCCCAAGTGTGCCAGCTGTTTCCGATGTCGCTTGGCCAAGCGGCGCGATGGACCGGTTCATCCTTGCCAAGCTCAGCGAAAACGGGATGCGCCCGGCCCGCCGGGCGGAGCGGCGGACGCTGATACGCAGGGTGACGCTCGACCTGACCGGCCTGCCGCCGACACCGGGAGAGGTGGATGCGTTCGTGGTGGATGACTCGCCGGATGCGTATCGGCAACTCGTTGGGCGGCTGTTGTGCTCGCCGCGCTTCGGCGAGCGCTGGGGGCGGCATTGGCTTGACGTCGCACGTTATGCCGACACCAAGGGCTACCTTGCCGGGAACCAGGCGCGCCTCTTTACCCACTCTTACACCTATCGCGACTATGTGATCGACGCCTTCAACGCCGACCTGCCGTTCGACCGGTTTGTCATCGAACAGATCGCTGCTGACAAACTCGACCTCGGCGACGACAAGCGGCCGCTGGCCGCCATGGGGTACCTCACGCTGGGGAGGCGTTTTTTGAACAATCCGCACGATATCATCGACGACCGCATCGATGTCGTCACACGGGGTATGATGGGGCTGACCGTCAGTTGCGCCCGCTGCCATGAACACAAGTATGATCCCATCCCGATGGCTGACTACTACTCGCTCTACGGCGTGTTCGCCAGCAGTCACGAGCCGGCCGACAAGCCGTTCATCAGCGACGCGATGGACACGGCCCAGCGGGCGGCGTTTGAGGCAGAACGCCGCGAACGCCGGGACAAGCTGGACAGCTTCAAGCGCAAGCAGTTTGCCCGCGTTCGCGAACAGGTCAGGCAACAGACCGGCGACTACATTTGGGCCGCGCACCGTGCGGAGAAGATCGAGGCCGGCAAGGTCGATGAACTGGCTCGCAAGGCCAAGCTTGACCCAGATGTGACACGCCGCTGGATGCGACATTTGGTCAAGCGGCGGGAGAGTGGCGAGCCGGTGTTCGCCGCCTGGTTTGCCTTGGCTAAGCTTGACGGGGCTGCATTTGGCGAGCAGGCCGAGCCGGTGCACGACGGCGAGGCGCTGGCCAAGGCTCACCCGGCTGTGCGTGAGACGCTTCGCGGGGCCGAGTCGCTGGAGTCGGCAGCAAAGGCGCTTGGACAACTGCTGCACAAGGCCGGGGAAGACCAGCCCAAGCTGCGCGAGGTCGTCCACTCCGACGCCTCTCCGGCCAAGCTCTCGGAAGGTGACGTGTTGCGCATCATGGACGTGAAAGGGCGGGAGGGCATCCGTTCCCGTAAACGCCAGTTCGACGAATTGGAGGGCGAACATCCCGGCGCGCCCAACCGAGCCATGGTGCTGCTCGACAACGCCTCGCCGTACAATCCGCGAATCTTCCTCAGGGGCAACCCGGGCGCGAAGGGCGAGACCGTCCCGAGGCGTTTCCTTGCTGTGTTGTCGGAAGGGGAGCGGGAGTCGTTCGCTGGTGGGAGTGGTAGGCTCGAGATGGCCCGGGCCGTCGCTGACCCGCGAAACCCACTCACCGCGCGCGTGATGGTCAACCGCATCTGGCAGCGGCTATTCGGCAGCGGATTGGTCACCACGCCAAGCGACTTCGGGGTGATGGCCGAACCGCCGTCGCACCCTGAGCTGCTCGACTGGTTGGCGGCGGAATTCGTGGAGAGCGACTGGTCGGTCAAGACGCTGATTCGCGGCATCGTCACCTCCAGCACGTATTGCCAGGGCGAGACGGCGTACCCGGAATATACCGGGCATGATCCCGACAATCGGCTGCTTTGGCAGATGAACCGCAAGCGTCTTGACTTCGAGGCGATGCGCGACTCGGTTTTGAGCGTCTCTGGCGCACTCAGTCTCCGGCAGGGCGGCCGCTCGATCCGCATTGATGACGACCCGGAAGCCAACCGCCGGACGGTGTATGCCTTCGTGAACC
Source organism: Verrucomicrobiota bacterium (assembly GCA_030749225.1). Classification (GTDB taxonomy): domain Bacteria; phylum Verrucomicrobiota; class Verrucomicrobiia; order Limisphaerales; family UBA1096; genus UBA1096. The sequence continues at coordinate 5,011 of JASMKO010000103.1, read as the reverse complement.
GTCAAAATCTGCCGAACCTGTTTCGGACATTCGACTTTGCCGGTCCGGACACGACCTGTCCGCAGCGCTTTACGACCACCGTGCCGCAGCAGGCGCTGTTTTTGCTGAACAGCCCGTTTATCGAGGCGCAGGCTGAGCGCTTGGCTAATCGGGAAGAGGTGCAGGCGGTCTCGGATGAAAGCCGCATTCGCGTGATGTATCGCCTGGTCTACCAGCGGAAACCGTCACCGCGGGAACTGGACTTGGCTAGGCGCTTTGTCGACGAGTTCGTTCCCGCCGCGGTCGCTTGGGAACGGCTTGGGCAGTCACTGTTGGTCTCCAACGAAATGATGTTTGTCGATTAACGGTGAAAAAGGAGGCGCGAACTGAGATCCCACGCAAGGCCGTCTATCGCCTGTCGGTTTACCTGCGTTGCCTGCATCGACTGGAGAACAACGGCATTCATACCGTCTCGAGCGAGGTCTTATCCAAGGCTGCTGGGGTGAAGCCGACACAGTTGCGGAAGGACCTGACTTACTTTGGGCAATTCGGCACGCCGGGGCTCGGATACGAGGTGAAGCAACTCATCGGGATGATCTCTGGGCGGCTCGGTACCAACAGCCTGCAGCCGGTGGTGATCGTCGGTATCGGCAACCTGGGGCGCGCGTTGTTGAGCTATCGTGGGTTCGAGCGGGAGGGGTTCGAGATTATCGGGGCGTTTGACGTTAAGCCCGGTCAGTACCTTTCTGCCGAGACGCCGATAGGGGTGCAAGCAATGAGCGCCCTGCCGGAGGTCATTAATAAGCATGTCGTCAAGATGGCTTTGCTCTGTGTGCCGCCGACTGCCGCGCAGGAGGTGGCGAATCAGTTGATCGAGTACGGCGTGGTGGCGATCCTCAACTTCGCTCCGATCGTGTTGTCCCTGCCGGACGAGGTGACCGTCAATAACGTCAACCTCGCTATGGAACTCGAGAACCTCAGCTACTTCGTGAACGAGTGACACACGGTCACTCCGCCTTCGGCTTTTCTTGCTGCGGAATGCGTAGGTTGATGTGCAGGTCGCGCAACTGCTTAGGCTCGGCGGTACCAGGAGCGTCGCTCATCAGGTCAGCGCCTTTGGCCGTCTTCGGGAAGGCGATCACTTCGCGGATGCTCTCCGCATCGCACAGCATGGCGATGAGGCGGTCGAAGCCAAGCGCGATGCCGCCGTGCGGCGGGGCGCCAAAGCGGAACGCTTCCAACATGTAACCGAACCGTTCCTGTGCCACGTCGGGAGGGATCTGCAGTACCTCCTCGAAGATGGTTTTCTGCAACTCCCGCTGGTGGATACGGATTGAGCCGCCGCCCAGTTCGACGCCGTTGACGACGATATCGTAATGCTGGCCGCGTACGGCCTTGGGGTCGCTTGTTAGTTTCGGGACGTCGTCGGCCACCGGCGAGGTGAACGGATGATGGCCAGAATACCAGCGGTTCATTTCCTTGTCGAACATCAGTAGCGGGAAGTCGACGACCCAGAGGAAATTGAACTGGTCAGACGGGATGGTGAGTTTGCCCATCTCGGAAAGTTTCTCGGCGCAATAAAGGCGAATCTTGCCGAGGATCTCGCAGGCGTTGAGCCACTCGTCGGCGGCGAACAGGATGAGGTCGCCTTCCTGGGTGCCCAGTTTTTCCTCTAGAGCAGCTTTTTCGGCGTCGCTGAAAAACTTGACGATCGGCGACTTCCACTCGCCGTTCTCAACCTTGATGAACGCGAGGCCCTTCGCCCCAAAGCCCTTGGCGTAGTCGGTCATCGTCTCCATTTGGCCCTGCGTTACACAGGCGAAGCCCTTGGCGTTGAGGGCCTTGACTACTCCTCCTTTGGCCACCACGCCGCTGAAGACCTTGAACTCGCTCGAGGCAAAGTCGTCGGTCATATCGACGATCTCCATCTCGAAGCGGGTGTCCGGCTTGTCGATGCCCCAGCGGTTCATCACTTCCTCAAACGAGATGCGCGGGAACGGGGTGGGGATGTCGATGTCGAGCGCGGTTTTCCAGACGCGTGCCAGAAGTCCCTCGATTAGGGTATAGATGTCGTCGCGCTCGATGAACGACATCTCGATATCGATCTGCGTGAACTCCGGCTGGCGGTCGGCGCGCAGATCCTCATCCCGGTAGCAGCGAGCGAGCTGAAAATATTTCTCCACGCCGGCGACCATGAGGATTTGCTTATACTGCTGCGGCGACTGGGGAAGGGCGTAAAACTGGCCGGGATGCAGTCGACTTGGGACGAGGAATTCGCGCGCACCCTCCGGTGTGCTTTTGAAAAGCGTTGGCGTCTCGATCTCGAGGAAGCCTTGTTCCTCCATGAACACCCGTGTCGCGGTGGCTACCCGGCTACGCAGGCGCATGTTGTGGATCATCTCCGGCCGACGCAGGTCGAGGTAGCGGTGCTTGAGGCGCAGTTCCTCGTTGACTCTGGCCGCGACTTCCGGATCGTCAACGGTGAACGGCAGCACGTCGGCTTGGTTGAGCACTTCCAATTTGTCGGCCAACACCTCGACGAGGCCAGTGTCGATCTTCTCGTTCCTCGTGCCGTCGGGGCGGATGCGCACCTTGCCTGTGACGCTGATCACGCTTTCGCTGTGGAGCTTGGATGCGGTTTCAAAAAGATCCGCCGAGAGATCGCTGGGGTCGAAGACCGCCTGTGTGCGGCCTTCGCGGTCCCGAATGTCGATGAAAATAACCCCGCCCAGGTCGCGGTTGGAATGAACCCATCCGTTTAGCGTGACGGTTTCGCCGACCTGTTCCTTGCAGAGTTCGTTGCAGTGATGCGTTCGCTTCATTCTATAAAATGCCTTTCCCGAAAAAGGGCGGCGGATGTTGCCGACAAAAGCCCGGTTTTCAAAGTTTATTTCCGGGGCTCACAGGTTGAGCAGTTCCCGCTGCCACGGCAGGATCTGGTCGTGTTCGTTGCCATCCTCGAGCGAGAGCTTCACGAGTGTGGAGCGACTGGCAATGAGCGTGGGGTCGATGTTGAGCGCCTTGGCCTGCTTGTCGCGCAAGACTTTTAGCGACTCGTAAAACAGTTTTTCGCTCTGCGTGATGCGGCGGCGAACCGTCCGGGGTGTCTCCGGATGCTCCGAGGGCGGCAGATTCAGCGCTTGGCTAACGGCGTCGCGCAGCGACTTGAATCGTCGGTTCGACAGTTTGGGGGGCCAGGCGGTCTTGCGTTTCTTTTCGGTCAAGGTCCCGGCGAGTTGGACGAGGTCCTCGTGGCGGACGATGAAGTAGGGGGGCTTGTTGGCATCAACGGCCTCGCATTCCCGCCATTGCCAGGCGGCCCGCAGGATGGCTTGTTCGTGGCGGTTGAGTTTGCTCGATCCCTTCAGGCGCCATGCCTGATCCGGGTTAGGCGCTTTCGGGGCAGCGTGTTCGCGGACAAGCCGTTCACAAATCTGCTGGTGCCAGGTGATGCGGCCCTTGGCGTTCAGGGCGTCGCGCAGCTTGTCCGCCAGTGCCCGGAGATGCCGACTGTCGTTGAGCGCATATATGGTCATTTTCTCGGTCAGCGGCCGCCGCGTCCAGTTGGCCTTTTGTGAGCCCTTGTCGAGCGTGATGCCGATCAGCTTGGACAGCAGATCGTTCAGGCCAAAGGCCGTGAAGCCTAGCAACCGCGCCGCCCACATGGTGTCGAACACCCGCGCCGGGACGAATCGATTCGCAGCGTACATCAGTCGCAGGTCGTTGTCACAGCCGTGAATGAGCAGTTCCTTGTTGGCCAGCGCCTTGAACAGCGGGGTCAAGTCCAGTGCGGCGAGGGGATCCACCAGCATATCGGCGCTGGGCAGGCTGATCTGCAGTAGGCAAAGCTTCTCCGGGTACGAATGCAGGCTGTCGGCTTCGGTGTCGAGCGAGGCCCAACTGGTTTTTCGTAACTCGGGAAGGAACTCCTTTAACTGGACTTGAGTTTCAATCAAGCGGCGCGATTGTGTCAGCCGCGTTCCTCTTGCCAAGGCAAAAGCGCACCACACCGGCTTGACGAATCTACGGGAACCGTTTTTTCTCTGCTTCCCGAAGGGAAAAATCATGAAAAACCTGGCAAACCGATTCAACGCAATCGCAACGGAAAACAGCGAAAAGACGGCCATTTACTGGGGTGAGGAGCAATACACCTTTGGCCAGGCGCACGGCCTGGCTGCCCGCTTGGCCAAGCGGCTGAGGGAGGAGTATGGCCTGCAGCCCGGCGACAGGGTGGGGTTGTGGCTCAAGAACTGCCCCGAGTTCGTGTTTTCGCTGTTTGGGATCCTGCTGGCCGAGGGTGTGGTGGTGTCGATCAACAATTTCCTCACTCCGGACGAGGTCGGCTACATCCTCGGCGACTCGCAGGCCAAGGTGCTGATCAGCGAGGCGTCGATGGCCGATGGCACTACGGCGCTCAGGGCCCAACTCGACGGCCTGGCCGTGATCGAGATCGAGGAGCTTGCCCAATCGGATGCCGGCCCGGCTCCCGAGCTGTCCCCGGCTGGCCAATCGGGGGAGGAATTGGCGCTAATCATTTACACCTCAGGCACCACCGGCAAACCGAAGGGTGCGATGCTAAGCAACAACAACCTGCTCCGGAATGTCGAGGGCGTGATGGCAGAGCTGGAATTGACGGCGGACGATCGCATGGCCTGTCTGCTGCCGATGTTCCACAGCTTCAGCATGACCGTCTGCGTGCTGTTGCCGATGACGCAGGGATTGTCGATCGTTGCGATCCGCTCGCTACACCCGCCCAAGAATATCGTCGCCGAGATCATGCAGCACCAGGCAACCGTCCTGCCGGCGATCCCGCAACTGTACCGCGCGCTGGCCAACGCTCAATTGCCGCCAAACCTGCCGTTGCGGGTGTGTTGTAGCGGGGCCGCGCCGCTGCCACTGGAGGTGCTCAAGGCGTTCAACGAAAACGTCGGCATTCCGTTGCTCGAGGGGTACGGCCTGAGCGAGACCAGCCCGGTCGCCTGCTTCAACCCGTTGCACGGCGAGAAAAAGCCCGGCTCGGTCGGCCTCCCGA